>JAWXBV010000054.1:0-15061 GCA_034440335.1 Nitrospirota bacterium
ACACATCTCATTCTCCTGAGCCGCTTCTCACGGACATTATCGACGAGACAATCCCAATCCTCGATCACCAGGAACCCACCGCATCGCGTGCACGCCATATGCCCTCCTGTTCCGCCCGACCCAGGCGTCGTGGACACTGTTCACATGTCACCCGACGATCGGACGCCTCATCGGGCCTCACATTCATGCTGGACCTTTAGCTGGGTAGAAAATGAGCTAAATTGCTCAGTTTCGGGACATTAATGCGGCTGGAGAATACGACGCGTCCACTGGGCGAAAGTCAGCAGGAGTGTGGGAATTGCGTCGTGCAGGACGGTATTTGAGGAGAGAACTCGGATCCCGTCGTAGACCGTTTCGGCGAAAGCCGCGAGGGTCTATGTCAGAGCAGGGCAGGAAAAGGAGAGCGATATATCTGGCCCTGTGAGAGCGGTAGAAATCCAGCTGACGTCTATATTGCGACCGGGGATTCAGGCAACGGCATGGCGCACGGGACCATTGTCGGCCTGCTACTCACCGATCTCATTCACAGTTGCGATCATGCCTGGTCTACTCTGCATGATCCATCTCGGATGACGGTCGGTGCGTTGGACACCTTTGCCAAGACATTCTCAATATGGCCGCACAGTATGTTGATTAGGTCACTTCCGGGGACATCAAGGAAGATGTTTTCGTTCCCCCATCTCCGGCGACGTGGTCCGCCGCAATCTAAAGAAGATCTCCTGCTATTGCGATGATGCGGGTCAGCTGCATGAACAGTCAGCAGTGTGTCCTCATTTGAGAGGCATCGTGGCGTGGAATCATTCAGAAAAACCGTGGGACGGCCCTTGTCATGGATCTCGATTCGACAAGTGTGGGATAGTGGTGAATGGGCCGGCTATTTCGAATCTATCCCCCGTCGAAGACGCTCCGGCACATGAAAACTATAGATACTTATTCCCCTGTAGTGAGCAATATTGACCAACTTCTGTCCAGTTCATCAAGCACACTGTGACGCTCAACTGATGGTGGTGCATCGCATCACTCAAAACCGCAATGTTTCAAACTTATACAGGGAGGATCCCGTGAAAAAACTTACAATGGTTGCCATGGCATTTCTATTTGTCTTTGTCGGTATTCAGCATATCGCTCAGGCCGATGACACAAAAGCCGCTGTTGAGGACATGAAGGGAAAAGTAAAGGCGAATGCTCAGAAGGCCAAGGGGGAAGCGAAAGCCCAGATAGAAGAGGCTAAAGGAAATGAAGTGAGCGGCGCAATGGAACGGGCGAAGGGGAAAACCAAAGCCGCCGGAGAGCGCATCAAAGGCGAGGCCAAAGAACTCAAAGCCAAGACAGAGTAAATCAGTTGAGAGGTCTGTCTGCGAACACCCAGTGGAGAGACGCCTCTCCACTGGGTGTTTCTATTGGAGGGGGACAGGAGACAGCGGTCAGGTCACACTGTCACCTGACCAGCCGTAAAAATGGCTGCGTCTTCGCCATACCGCTCGCGAGCCGATGAAGCGAAGGGTTCCCAACACCAGGTCCCCCCGATGAAGCCCCCCCGTTGCAGCCTACCCCACCGAAATAGTCACTTCGGCTACGAAGGCCGGACGCTACGGGGTATTCGGCGAAGGAGAATAAAAAGACCCGGCCATCGGATTGTCGGGCGTCAATCGCCCACGAGTTTTCGAATGACTGGAACTTAATATTACGAAGAGCAGAAAGAGAATGACGCAAATGGTTGCGGATCGATTATCGTAGTAGAGCGGTTGATGCCGGACGAACGCTTCATACCGAACCCTCGCGAGTAACGCCGGCTAGCGCCAATCCACGGCGCCGAATCCACTATTTCCTAGCAATACGTACATCAGGCTCACGCTGCTGATCGTCTGTTCCCTCAAGGCCACTTGCGGATAGTTTGCATCGCGATGGGAGATGGCATACCGGATACCGATACCATGACGGTCGAAGATACGCACGGTGAAGGACCCCTCACCTCGCAGGATATTTTCTCTTGCTTGAGGGTCAGCAGAGAGCAGCCCGGTGACATAATACTCGCGCCCCGTGACATCGAGCATGGCTCTATCGCCAAGAATGAGACGGAGTGAAAGCAGGGCTTGTGGCGTGGCGCCATAATGATAATCCCGCTCATCCGCACGTTGGACGCTGCCCGCTGCGCCATACCCGACGCCTCCGAGTGAGGTTCCCTGAAGTGCGACGTCCTGGGAGAGCCAGGTTTGCCAGGTGGTCCCAAGTGAGAGCGCGGTCGTGGAGACGCGAAATATTTGCGGTGCGATATAGTCGTAACTCCCGTACAGGCCCCAAATGCCGCGCGTGGAATCGCCCGACGCATAGCTGGTACCGATCAGCAGCCCACGTGTCTCTATGCTTTGGATCGTGTTGGCCGTGGTGCTGGTAAGATGGAAGTCAAAGTAGTCGAACGGCCGTGTATAGGTATAGCCAGGCTTTCCTGGAAGCCCGTAGGTAAACGTCAAGGCTCCGGTGGCTCCCTGCTCTTTAATGGAGGATGAGACATCCTTGCTACCGGAGGTCAGCGTTCCACCGACTTGAAGGCGCAAGAAGGTCGCCGGCTTATGACTTGGGTAGACTTCGTCGAATCGGTTGCCGAACGCAAGCCGGTTAAAACCCGTGGGAGGAGAAATCACGGCAGCTGCTAGTTCACGCCAGAAGCCCGGCTTGCCGTTATCGTCGCTTTCCAGGAGCAGATTGGCCATTCGGAAGAGTGGCTCTCCCAGGAAGGTCCCGCCAAAGGTGGTCGTGATCTGGTCGTTGAGAGAGGGTGGTGTCTTCTCGCCGGCGATTTCCCAGAGAAAACTACCAGCGCCCGCATAGAGAAATGATTCCCAAAAATTGAGGCGGGCCGATCGAGCCAATCCGAAGTAGACTGTTCCACCGTAGGGATGCAGAAACTGATTGACGGAGAACTGGTCTCTGTCAAGGACCCACCGCGAGTCTGTCAAATTCGTGCGAATGGTGTTGCCGGTCGTACGGTATTCATCGGTTGGCTCGGTGTAGTGCCGATCATACAGGTTGAGCAGGAAGCCGTAGGCGAGGATTTCAACCGCCGGTATGAGATAGCTCCTGCCGGGCCTCATCTCCCAGGACAGAGACTGCTTCGTTTCCTCAGGATCGGGCGGGCCGATAGGAACGGCCTGAGGCGATGCCGTCGAGGTGGGCCCGACGACGGAGAGAGGATCCTGCGCGATGCCTGTATCGGGCGCCACAAGGGCGAAGACGAGGACGCCGATGAGTGACAGGATCAAGCGTACATTCAAAATTGAGTTGGACATGTTGTTACGCTCCTCGCCAGCTATCGCGATCGAACGGTCAGGACCAGATTGCTCACCAGGAGCTAGAGGTTCGGCCTGCGGATGAAGAATGTTTTGATCAAAACAGCTCATGTGTGAGTAATTGCGATGGGAGGCCAAGTGACTCGGCGCCGGCGGCAGCGATGCTCATCAGAGCGTGCCCATGAATCCTGCGCACTAGTTCCCTGCACTATCGATGAACATGCTCTCCGCCTCTCAGCTGCGATCAGCTGCATCGATCGCTGTTTGGATCTCGCCAAGGACCTTCAGTTTCTGTGTCATGTCTAGGCCCTGAGATTCCGCAAGGTCCTGAGCACAGAACTGCAGCGACGGGATCAGCGTGCGGCACTCATCCCGCAGATGACGATCGAAGGCGAATCGCCGCAGGCTGGGCTCGACCATCTCGCGGGCTTCGCGTTCATACAGGGGATCGGCAGGATCAAGTCGGCCCAGCCTCTCCACATTCTGCTCCAACGAGACCCCCAGCTGTTTAATCAGCGCCAGAAGAAAGTCCAACCGCAGGCGGCCTTCAGTCCATTGGGTGGCGATATGCTCATCGAGAGACGAATCAGGCACGACCGCCCTGCGGATCGTCCCGTTGTTGGCACGATTCCATCCTCCCACCCATTGACGGGCGATCTCGAATGCATAATAGATCGCGGCGCCGCCGGCAACAGCGATCAACAACAAGAGAACGGAGGCAATGTCCAGATTCTGCATCATGACTGGTCCGTGACCGCTGTCGTTCATTCAGGAGAGTGTCCAGTCAAATTCCTGCGTTCAGCACCACCTCGACCCTCGATCCAGTTGCCGTCCGTCTTCCGTCTCATTACTCGCGATCGGCCGGATGTCCCCATACCCTTCGACCATGTAGCTCTGCGAATCCAATTCTGTTTCCCCTGAGTACGCGTACCCTGTGAGTCGCTCATGCTTTGGATATGGCCACCTTCTCAAAATACTGATTGGAACGGTCAGAGACCGAGGCTCCGTCAGCATGTCCAACCACTCGGATTTCCTTGAAAGAAGCCGTCTTCAAGAGCAATCCCATCTACTTCAACACTTCGATGCCACCCGGCTTGAAATCATAACTCCCGTATCGAAGAGCAACCGTTCTGCAATCACGACGGTCAGATGGTCGCCCGGCACGTTGCATCCTGATGCCACCATTACGCCATGCCGTTCGAAACACCTGCGCCAATTCATTCTGCGCCTGCGTCAGCCGTTGCTCCGTGCTGTCTGTACAGCCGATCACTGGAGCCAGGCTCTTCAGAACACTTGCCATGAACGTCACGGTCTTCATGGTCTCTCTCGCTTTCCCACACGCGCCACCTGAACCGATCGCGCGCCTCCACATCCACGACGAGAACCGCATAGATCTCACGGTAATGCCTCGCATATCACGACTGCTCCCGACGATGCGAAGCCTGCTCGACGAGCCGTTCGTTGCCTGACTCCGCTCATCAGCTACGCAATGCCGCCAACGAGCGCCGATCCCCTGAGTAGGGTATCAGCGGAATCGTCTTTTTTGTATCGACTGCGGCCTGGAGAAGGCCGAAGTCGATCGCCTCTTCCGAATTATAATATGCTTCGGCGTAGAGTGAGACTGGTCAAATTTGCTCAGTTGGAAAACATCGGACCAGCAAGACAGCAGCATCGCGACGAGGATCTCGGCGAGGATGCTCACGCCGGCCCCAAAGAATCATTCTCGCCCGCATAATTGATCACGCCGTCGATTGCGGCAGATGCGCTCATGCATCATGCGGGTGAGGAAGCGTGTTCAAGAAAGGAACGATGACCGAGTTTCACCAGCAGTGCCTTGGCGGCCGGCTCGGAAGACGCGGGGTTTTGGCCTGTGATCAGTAGTCCGTCGGTGACGACATAGGGTTGCCAGTCGGCCACCTTCGAATAGCGACCGCCGTTCTTCTTGAGCATGTCTTCAACCAGGAACGGAACGACCTGGGTCAGCCCGACCGCCTCTTCCTCGGTATTGGTAAAGCCGGTGACCGCTTTATCCTGCACCACGGGAATGTCACCGGCGGTCTTGGCATGGCGTAGGGCTGCAGGCGCATGGCACACCGCGGCCACCGGTTTTCCCGCTGCGAGCATCGTTTCAATCAAGGCGATCGAGGATGCGTCTTCTGCCAAATCCCATAGGGGACCATGACCGCCGGGGTAAAACACCGCGTCGAATGTGTGCGCGGACATATCGCGCAGTTTGAGCGTGCCGGCGAGCGCGACCTGAGCGGCGTGATCTGCTTTGAAGCGGCGAGTGGCGTCGGTTTGGGACGTCGGAACGTCGCTCTTGGGGTCCAGCGGAGGCTGGCCGCCCAGCGGTGACGCCAGTGTGATTTCCGCGCCCGCGTCCTTGAACACATAGTAGGGGGCGGCGAATTCTTCCAGCCAGAAGCCGGTTTTTTCGCCAGTATTGCCGAGCTGATCGTGTGAGGTCAGTACCATTAAAATGTGCATATGGACTCCTCCTAAGTATGGGAGTGGTCAGTCGTTCGCGACGCGAATGACGAGCTTGCCGAAATTCTTGCCTTCGAGCAGGCCGATGAAGGCCTGCGGGGCGTTCTCAAGACCATCGACGATGTCTTCGCGGAACTTCATCTTGCCCTCCTTGAGCCAGATGCTCATCTGGCCGACGAACTCGCTGTAGCGATCGCCGTAGTCGTCGAAGATGATGAAACCCTTCATCGTGATTCGCTTGGTCAGCAACGTGCGGGTCAGGAGCCCTAAGCGATCAGGACCTGGCGGCAGCTCTGTGTCGTTATAGGTGGCGACCAAACCGCATAGCGGAACACGGGCTCGCACATTCAGCAGAGGCAGAACGGCGTCGAAGATGGCGCCGCCCACGCTTTCGAAATAGATGTCGATGCCTTTCGGGCACACCATTGCCAATTGCCGTGGAACATCGGCGCTGAGGTGATCGAGGCACGCATCGAAACCCAGCTCTTCGGTGACAAATCGGCACTTGGCTGCCCCGCCGGCGATCCCAATGGCGCGGCAGCCCTTGATTTTGGCGATCTGACCCACCACCGAGCCGACCGCGCCACTCGCGGCGGCGACCACCACCGTTTCTCCTACTGTCGGCCGGCCGATGTCGAGGAAACCCATATAGGCCGTAAAGCCTGGCATGCCCAGGAGACCAAGGGACAGCGAGGGGCGAGCCATGTGTGGATCCAGCTTGGTGAGACCCGTGCCATCGGAGAAAACATAGTCCTGCCAACCGCTGTAGCTGAGGACGAGGTCGCCCCGTTGGTAGCCAGGATGCCGGGAGTCTTCCACGCGTGAGACGGTGCCGCCGACCATCACGTCACCCACAGCCACAGGCGCGGCATAGGATGGTGCATCGCTCATACGGCCACGCATATAGGGGTCAAGTGAAAGAAAGAGCGTGCGCAAAAGCAGCTGGCCGGCTGGAAGAACCGGCATCGCAAGTTCTTCAAGATGGAAATTTTCGTCGGTTGGGGCGCCGACAGGACGGGAGTTCAGCACGATCCTACGATTGATGGTGCTGTGTTGGGACATGGTGTGTGCCTCGTTATGAGCCGGCCGAGAACATCAACTCACTATCACTTAAATGCCTTGATCAAGGCCTCAAACTGCGTTCGGAGCGATTTGTCGTGCGGCGTAACGGGCGGGATCTTGCGCTCGATACCGAACAACTCATAGACAGCCATCTGAGCCGCTCGCACAGAGTACTCCACCGTAAAGACCACATCGTCCTGAATTTCGACGAACTGGCTGATGAACGCGAAATTTTTCGAGCCGCGAGGCACCGGCAGCGGTCGATCGCTGATCCTGCGAGGCATGAACATGCTGGTGATGTACGGCATCCTGCAAGGAATGCAGTTGGCAGACGCGACCGTCTCCAGATCGAATCGCAGGTGGCCGCAGAGTTCCTGCAGAATTTCTGCGCCTGTGCATTCGGCCATCGGCTTCGGAACGAAATTGCCGACCCGGTCGGGAAAGAGCGAGTATCCCCAAAACACCTGCACGTCGGCAGGCTGGCTTGCGAAGTGAGGTTGATGGGCCAGCACGATGGACATCAACCAGTTCGAGTCTTTGAACGTGACCAGTCCGCCGGTGCCTGGATCGTTGCCGCTGAATTGATGCATCTTGTCGAAGAAGGCAGGGTGCTTCAGCGTGACGGTGAACGACTCCCAACAGGATTGCGCGATGCAGCTGTTGAAAGCTGCAGGATTACCAAATTCGGGTCGGTCTTTCGCCAGCTTTTCCCAGAGCGTCCACCCGCCGCTGTCTACTTTGGTCAGTTTCCTGGGTGCGTGTGTCATCGAACCCAAGCTGGAGGCATCGGTCATGGAGCCGTTTTGCATGAAGACCAGGTCGCCGTCATTCACGGCAATTCGTTCGTTCTTTCCCTGCCGCCGACAATGGATGCCGGTCACAACGAACGCGCCGTCTTCGGTCTTGCATTCGAGATCTGTCACCGTGCAATCCGTGACCAAACAGACGCCCTGAGCTTTGAGCCATGCCTGCAAGGGCAGAACCAGGGAGTCGTACTGGTTGTAGATCGTTCGCTTGACGCCGGCCAGCGTGTCAATGCGGGAAAACTCGAGCATGAATCGGTGCAGGTAACGCTTGAATTCAACGGCGCTGTGCCAGGGCTGGAAGGCGAAGGTGGTGACCCACATGTACCAGAATTCGGTCTCGAAGAACTTTGGTGAAAGCCAGTCGGTGATACAACTGGTGCCCATTGTATCTTCGTCGGCATTGCTGAGTTTCAGCAACTCCATACGATCCTGCATGGAAAACCCCATCGATGTCACGGGAACCTTGGCTCGACGCCTATCGACCAGCCGCGCCATCGAATGGGCCTTGTGTTTTTCATTGAATTCTACGGTTTCGTCGAACACCGTCTTGCCTGTATTGCTCAACGAGGGAATCGATTTGTATAGATCCCAGGTGCATTCGTAGTTGTCGGTCGTCAACATGCGTCCGCCGCGCAATGAATACCCGTTCGCGGGGTCTCCGGCACCATCCAGACTTCCACCCATGATGGGCGTTGCTTCGAGGATCGAAATATGTTCGCCAGGCAGGTTGCCGTCGCGGATCATGAAGGCGGCGGCTGCCAGGGATCCGATCCCGCCACCCACGAGATAGGCCTTGGATTTCGCGTTCATCGTGTTCTTGTTCCTCATACAAGTGTGGTGTGGTGAGCCCGCTTCACGACCTCTTCAGCATCAATGCGATGCTGATCACCCAGCGTAGCCTCCACCTTGATGGAGCCGTCCTGGCCTGACAGGGTAGACGAGGCCCATGCACAGCGTATTCATCGGTAGCTCTGCACTCCGTCGTCATGCCTTCTTGTGGCCAGACAGCCGTTCATGCTCCCGTGACATAGCAGCACGTCCGGCCTCCACCGCCTCGGCCACGACTGCCTTTTTCTCCTGGACGAACTCGCGTCCCTTCTCCACCGCCTGATCCATCGCCTGGGTGGCCTTCTCGCCCAACTCATGGACATCCTCTTCGGCTCGCCGAACATACTCGCGCACCTGCTCCCGTGACTTACGACCAGACTTCGGCGCCAGCAAAAGCGCCATTGCCGCCCCCGCCAATCCTCCGGTCACAAATGCCAATCCCACCGCTCCCAATGAACACCCTCTGTTATCAGCCATTATTCGCCCCTCCTTCTCGGTGAATGTGTGTCTTGACGTCGCCTGTCGTAGCCCTGAACCCCGCCACCATGCCGGCCAGTTTGACCAGAAACGATCGGCCCGTACCCTGCATCGTTTCTTGGACCCGTTGCACAGTGTCGCCCAGTGTCCCTGCCGCATGCAGCAGTACTGTCGCATGCTCGACCCCACCCCGCGCCTGCTCGACGAGCATGTTCAGATTCTCCGTCGCCGCCCGCATTTCCTTGAGCAACAACGGCAGCTCGGCGTTCATGCGGACCAAGAGATATTCTGATTGCGCCACCGGTTTCCTGAGTTGTATCAACAGTGGTACCAGCCAGCCGACCAGCACCGCCCAGGCTACTGCCGCGACACAGACGGCGATCTCGACAATCATATAGACGTATCCTCCGCTATCAGACTCATGCGAGAGCAACGGCCCTCCACGTGCGGCTTATCAAAAGACACCGAAGAACCAGAGGACGATGAGCAACGTGAACGGCACTCCCAGCAGCCAGAGAATGAACGCTTTTCCCATGATACCCCTCCCTTACCCTGCCGGTCCCACGACGCGGATCAGGAATTATGCGATTGTGGACCCAGTTCCTTTAGGAGGCTGGACAGATCCTCGGCATGCTCTTCTTCCTGCGCAAGAATCCCCTCTAATATTTTACGAGTTGTGGGATCATCAGTGCCGACATAGGTGATCATTTCACGATAGCTGTCGATCGCGATCCGCTCGGCTATCAGGTCTTCGGTGATCATCTCCACCAATGACGCTCCTTCCACATATTCCGAGTGGCTGCGACTCAAAAGCCCTTCCGGGGACAGATTCGGTTCCCCTCCGAGTTGGACAATGCGTTCAGCCAATAGATCGGCATGGACTTGTTCCTCAGCGGCATGCTGGAGAAACTCGCCCTTCACGCTGAGGGAATTGATCCCGGTGGCCATAAAGTAATGGCGCTTATAGCGGAGGACGCAGACAATTTCTGTGGCGAGGGCTTCATTCAGTAACGTGATCACGGTCTCCGCTTTGGCCTTGTATCCTGCTGTCATGGCCCCGTCTTCAATCCCTTTCCGTGCCCGAGCCCGAAGCGTTTTCACATCGGTCAGACCGATGGCTTCTTTGATGATTCCTTCCTTCCGAGAAGTGTGAGGCGCCGTTGCTCCAGGTTGCACCGTTGTCGTGGTGGTTTCTTTCACGATTTCCTCCTGTCGGGGAATCCCCCCGGTTTTATGTTGCAGATCATGAGTCGCCCAAGGATTTCCAATCATCCTCGTGCTGTTTTCGCCAATGCCGGCTCGGAGAACTGCAGCCGCTTCTCCACTGACGTCCAATCGATATTGGAGAAGAATGCCTCAATGTAGGACGCCCTCTCCGAAGGCTTATAATCGAGGAGATAGGCATGTTCCCACACATCCATCACGAGAGCGGGAATAAAGCCGGCGACATTTCCATTTTCATGCAGACTAATCCAGTGATTCGAGAGTCGGCCACTATGTGGATCCGCATAACAAATGGCCCAGCCCACTCCTCGCATCTTCCCCACGCTGGAAAAGTCCAATTTCCACATGTCATAGGAGCCGAAACTGTCTTCTGCTGCCTTCACAAATGCAGAGCGTTGACCGGGATTGCCGGCTCCGCCTTTGATCAAATTCTCAAAGTAATATTCGTGCAAGACCATCCCGTTGTATTCGAATCCCAGCCGTCTGGTCAGCTCGGAATAGGCAGGCATTTCCTCCTGATCAATCCGTCCATCTTTGAGCATCTCTCCAATCTGAGCCGTGAGCTGGTTCGTCGCCTTCACATATCCCTCGTACAGCTTGAGATGCATCTCGAGCGTTCGATCAGAAATCCCGACCAGTCCGTGCAAGTCGAACGACTTGACGTCGTAGTCATTGCCCAATTTCATGTGGTACCTCCTGTGTTCCTTTGATTGTTCAAACGGTCACCGCCATCACTGCCTACGTGTCCTCCGCGGCCACAATGCTTCCACGCCGTCTTCCTTGTGACAGTTAAAGCACGCGAAGAAATGCCACCAGGTCCTGTTTCTCTTCGATCGTCAACTGGGTTCCTAACACAAGGTTGAAGAACTCCACGGTATCCTCTAACGTCAGCAGCCTGCCATCGTGCAAGTACGGAGACGAATCCTTGATGCCTCGCAAGGGGAACGTCTTGATGGGGCCATCAGCGCTTGCCATGCGTCCATTGATCATCCGCGGCTTGTAAAAGCGCGCTACTTGTAGGTTGTGCATAGAATTATCCGTGTAGTAGGGCGCCTGGTGGCAACCGGCACATGTCGCTTTGCCGAAGAACAGCTCCTGACCTCGCTTCTCAGATGCGGTGGCTTTGGGGGAATTCAACTTGCCGTCAATGCCCAGTTTGGGTGCAGGCGGGAAGTCCAAGAGTTCCTGGAATTCAGCCATGAAGTGCACCTGGCTACCTCGTTCGAGAATATTCGCCCCCTTTTTTGCCGCAATCACATGATCGCCATCGAAGTAGGCGCCGCGCTGCTCAAACTCCGTGAAGTCCTCCAGGCTCTTCAGCGCCCTCTGCGAGCCGAACAGCCTCTGGATATACAAGCCGCGCAATGTTGGGGTATCGATTCGATGACGAAACTCCTGTGGGCGGACGTCTCCTGCCAGATGTGTACTGGCGTTGGTGTGCCCATTCGCATGACACTCGAAGCAGGTCACGCCACGGCTTGGACGGACGGTACGACGGTCTTCCGTCTGATTGAACTGCTGCTGCGGGAACGTTGTGACGAGCAGCCGCAAGCCTTCGAGTTGTTTCGGATTGAGAATCCCGTTGAAGAATTCATAATAGTTGTCGATGGTCACCAATTTTCCCTGTGACACATCACCGAGATCGGGCCGTGTCGTCAGATAAATGGGCGGCGGGAACTCTGGTAAAAAATGGTCCGGCAGGTCAAACTCCAGGTCGAAACGAGTGAGATCACGGCCCTCCTGCTTCTGAATCTCCTCGATCTGGAACTTGGGGAAGACCATCCCTCCTTCAGGATGGTTGGGATGCGGAAGCGGAAAGAATCCCGCCGGAAACGAATCCTTCTCCCGGATCTCTTCGGGACTCATGGTCTGAAGCTTTTCCCAGGTCAATCCCTTCGGAAGTGCAACTCGTATCCCTTCCTGAAGAGGCTTCCCGCGAGACATCGTGACATCTTTGGCCGGGCGGTTTGCGAGGTCGTATCGCTGCTTGAGCAGCTCCATCTGTCGCTTCATGATTTCAGGCTTTGCGGCTTTCATGCGAGCCATGACGACCGCAAAGTCCTCCTTGAGATCGACGGGGGCATAACTCGTCCCCTTCTGTGGTAATTCTTGCGCGTCAGGTGTCTTCTCTGTGGCCTTGCCCGAAACGGTCATCGGTGCCGTGACGAGAGTGGCTCCGACAGCCAGAGCGGCACCGAGTGTTATGAGATAGTGCGTCTTCATGATTTCCCTCCTCGGTCGTTTACAGCCGCGCCATGCGAGTCTATGCTCAAGTTAACAATTTCATCGTGTGCCGTCCGGTCACAATTGCTCAGATGTTCAGAGTCTTTAGTCCAAATCCCATCCGCCCGGTCAGTTGGGAATAGGCCAGCATTTCCTCATGATCCACCTTGCTATCCTTTACGAGATCGGAAATATATTCATTCAACTCATTGGTGTCGTTGACATACCCTTCATCCAGAGCCCTATGCTTGTCGACGGTCCGGATCGGAGACCCCCTCTCAGTCCATGCACACTAACCGTGTAGGGTATCTTCGTTTCGAGGGTCTTGATCGTGATGTCTCCCTTGTCAGAGCCTGTTGGCCATGCCTACACCACTTGGATCCGATCGTCGGTCGCAGAATGCCATGGTGAAGAAGCCTCCGGTTTCCGCCCCTTCGGCCTGCATCCGCCACGTCAGCGTGGCCGCCATGATCCATGTGCCATCGCGCCCGATGACTTGGGCGGCGCCTGCGGGCTGTGCTTCGGGCGGCCTGCCAGCACAAGGGCCAGGCAAAGCGCAGGGGTTACTGGATGCCATGAGGTGGAGGGTTGATTCAGAGGTATGGTCGTGTTTTTTCCCATGGTTTAGGATTTCTCCTTCAGCGTGAGGTCGTTCTTCACAGATTTCACGCCGGGCACTTGCCAGGTTGTCCAGGATGCTTGGGCACTGGTCGTGATGTCCGGAACCTCGCCAGTCAGCGTGACAACCCCTGCATTGGTCTGAACATTAATATCGGCGTCCTTGAGACTCGAGTTCTTCATGAGATCTAAATCCTTTACGATGCGCTCCTTGACTCGTACCGTAATGGCCTCATCCTTCTCCTCGATCGCGTCACGTATAGACGGGGCGACTATTTGCAATTCGTTTTTCACTGTCTTGACGCCGTCGAGCCCTGCGGTGATTCCCTCAGCCGCACGTTTTGCCGCATCAGAATCGACCTTCCCGCGGAGCACCACCAGGCCCTCTGTGGTCTCGACCTCGATCTGTCCCCCTTTGACCCGAGAGTCGGCAGCGAGGGCGATCTTGGTTTTTGCCGTGAGCCATGAGTCGCTGACCAGCGCCTTTTCTTTGGATATGTCTAGGGCAGTGGCCGGCACTGCGATGAGTGCTGCTCCAACAGCCAGAGCGGCGCAGAGCGTGGCCAAGTAGTGTGTCTTCATGGTCGTCTCCTTAACTAACTGAATTGTGGATGGACTCGGTCACCCCTGTTTTCTTTGATTGCCGACGTTAGCCGATCATCTTGTCGAACCTTCCTACACTTCACCTCTTGCTGTGCCCTTTCAGTTTTCCTTTGAGCTGCATCCATCGCCCTTGGAGTCGATCCGCATTCACGGTTTCCTCTGTCTCTGCGAGATAGCCCTGCCCTCTCCGACCTCACCGTTGTTGACGAGTATGGCGAGAAGACCGGAGGCAATCTGGTCAATATTGCTCAAGTCGGGAGAATGAGTGAGAGATCCGAGCAAGTGGGGTCGTATCTACCGGCTCTATTGCGACGACAAGAACCTATGCGACATTACGCTCCAGCGGCGGATCAGGCCAATGCCGACTCGCACCCAAGGTCTTGTCACATATTCGGGAAAGGCAGTTCACAGACTGGAGCAGAATGAAGGGCTGTCTCCTCCCGTGATGTTCCGATCAAATCCGGTCATGTTGTCCACTCGGAGACGCATGTCTCTGCCTCCATAAGCCCATAGCCCTGCGCTGGTTTTGGTTCATGCCCATCCTCTACTTCTTGGCACAACGAGGGTCTGCCCTCTGAAGCTCGCCGATCTTCTGATCATCGAATGGGATGGGAGCACAGCCGTGGCCCTTTTCACACACGAAGTCAAACCTTGCCGCAGGCTGATGACAACTGAGGCACGTCACCCCCTGCGAGAGATTGACGACATTGTCTCCCCGATCTTTGATCTGAGTGCCTGCCTTGGAGACATCTAAAAAGAAAAACTCCCAGCCGTTCGTTTTGGGAAACTTCTCACGCGGATGCTTCACCATTGCTTCGAAAGGAACAAGTTGCAAGATGGTGCCAACCGGATACTCCTTGTCCGGTATGCTGTCTCGGAAGATACGCATCGCCTCTTTCAACTTCTCCGGATCAGCGTGCTTGAAGCGCGTGTTTCTGACCTTTGACCAATCGAGGATGCAACCAAAGGTTTGCTCGGAAACGGCAATATCCTCAGCCGACACGCTGACCACCATACAGAAGCCAAGCCCAGCCACAAGGACGCTTCGTTTAAATACACCAACGAAGCGTCGGCACAAGAGCGCGATGGAATAACGCATGTGGTTTACTCCTTCCTTGGTTATCACCCTCCGAAGCGGGAGGACTCGCGTGTTTATTTTCAACATGAGCACGGCGACCAAACCGAGCCAAGTCCTCCTCGTGGAGATGCCAGGGCGTCATTCAGCATCATGGTCACTGTCTCTGCTTTGGCCTTGGATCTCGCTGTCATGGCGTCGCCCTCCTAAATTTATGGACAGATGGTACTAGCCCGCATTATTCATGAGCGCTTCTGCTACAAGCGTGGATACGCTGCTCTTGGGCGTGAAGCGTCTTCGATGCGTGAAACGTCGTTCGTGAAGCGTATTTCGTTCCGGAGCCGGGCGCTTCATGTTTCGCACCTGCTTCC
>JAWXBV010000055.1:0-4378 GCA_034440335.1 Nitrospirota bacterium
GAGCAGGAACACTTGCTCTCCATCGAAGACAAAGTCGCGCCGGTCTCTGAAATTTTCCGCCTGCAAAACGCCGCAGAACTGCAAGAGGCCGAAGACCGTTATCTGCCCAAAGGCGCCGAAGGCACCACTGCCATCGTGCTGGCCGCTTCCCGCGGCAAGGAATTAGGGGAACTCACCGAACACCAGCCGAAAACAATGGTCAGGGTCCAGGGCACACCCATCCTCTCCCACATTGTCGACGCCTACAATGCCGTCGGGATCAAGGACATCCTGGTGGTCAGAGGGTATAAGAAAGAAGCCGTCAATCTACCAAACCTGACGTATGTCGATAATGACGACTTTGCAGACACAGGCGAACTGGATTCACTCTTGAAGGCCCTCAGATCACGGAAAGGACCGGCACAGGGCACGGTCGTTTCCTACGGCGACGTACTGTTCAACAAATACATTCCCCAATCGCTCTGTCAGGAGACGGATGACTGCGTGATTTTCGTCGACAGCAACTGGCAGGAGCAGAGCAGCTATGCCCGCCTCGGCGGATTTACCGAGTGCACCATTCCCAATTCGAGAAGAGCCTTCAACGCCAAGATCTATCTCAAGCAATTGGGAGACACACTTCCCAAAGAATCCATCCACGGAGTCTGGATGGGGTTCCTCAAAGTCTCACCCGGCGCGGCCACACTCATCACCGACATCATTGTAGAAATGCTGGCCAAGCCAGCCAACCGCAAAGCCGGCATTCCCCAACTTCTCCAAGAACTGTTGAAACGGCAATATCCCATCCGGGTACTCTATACGGCAGGTCACTGGCTCGACATCAATAGCATCGAGGATGTAGTCCAGGCGGGAAACTTCTAAATACGGTTCTTCTGGTCTATCCGGTTGGTCTGGTTCGTTTGGTTTCGCTCAATAAGACAAACAGGACGGGACAGGAGTCTTACCCAGCATCACAAGGCAATTGATATCTTAAACGGAACCACATGACAGAGCCGACATTCAAACTATCTCGCGTTTCAGGCGCTCCGGTTTCGGACGATGAGTTGATTGCCGATTTACAGCGGGTTGCACAATCGCTGAATTCTGGCACCGTGCCCCAAAAGAAGTACGGTACCCTCGGCACGTTTGACTACAGCACTGTTACTCGTAGGTTTGGTTCCTGGAACAACGCCCTTCGTCTCGCTGGTCTTTCCCTATCCAACGAAGTTGATATTTCAGACGAGCGTTTATTCGAGAACCTGCTTGTTCTTTGGCAGCATCTAGGTCGGCAGCCACGTCGTAGCGAGTTGTCATCCCTTCCGTCCACGACCTCTCAAACCCCATACAACCGGCGGTTTGGCTCTTGGACTGCGTCGCTGGAGGCATTCGTTAATTATGCCAACGGAAGTGGCGTCGAATCACCCCTACCGACACCTTCATAGGAGCATTCTCACGAGGGCCGAGACATGGATACTCGCGCAGACATGACCACCCCCGACACAGCTCTAGCGCGGATTATTCGCCGCTTGGTGACAGCTTATGAACCGGAACAGATCTTTCTGTTCGGCTCGCGTGCACGCGGCGATGCCGGCCCGGATAGCGATTACGATCTGCTTCTTGTAGTTCCGGACCACGCCCTACCAGAACGGAAGCGGAGCAAACTGGCCTATCGGGTTCTGTGGGGAACTGGCACGGCTGCCGATGTGGTGGTCTGGACCAGGAGCGCCTTTGATTCCCGCGTTCACCTTGCCGCGTCATTACCCGCCACCGTCATGCGGGAAGGCAAACTGCTCCATGCCGCATGATCCGGCCCTCGTCGCAGAAACCCGTGCCTGGTTCTCGAAGGCAGGGAACGACTTGCGCGCTGGAACATTCGAGCTGGGTGCCGTTCCGCCCTTAACCTCCGACATCGTGTTCCATACGCAGCAGGCCGCCGAAAAGGCGATGAAGGGGTTTCTCACCTGGCATGGGCGGGTCTATCGCAAGACCCATAATCTTGTCGAAATCGGGGAAGCTTGCGCTGCGATCGATCCGACACTCGAACCCTTGCTCAGGCGAGAAGTCAAGTGATTAGGGGTCAGGCATGACTATTGATTTATTGAGGCCGTCGATTCGCTTGAGGTGATTGAGACCTCGACAGTTTTTCTTCCAAGGTAGCCCTCCTCCCGCGCCTTCCGTCACGAACAGCTCGACACCCGTGAAGCGTGAATTGTGAAGCGTATCTCGCGAACATTGCACAAGCCGCCAGACCCTCTCAACTGTCCCTTAGGAACAGATCACCAGCGGTCTGACAGTCTCTTCCACACCCCTTCGGTGCGCATTCAGGCGATATCACCAGGAGAAGGATCTCCTTCGTTGACGATGCGATTGAAATGACTTAGGGTTGCGGAAAGCCTGGAGACCGTAATCATTTCTTGAATCTTGATGCACAGGGCATGGATATTCGCGCAGACATGACCACCTCCGACCAAGCTCTGGCGCGGATTATTGGCCGCTCGGTGACGGCCTATGAACCGGAACAGATCTTTCTCTTTGGCTCGCGGGCGCGCGGCGATGCCGGCCCGGATAGCGATTACGATCTGCTCCTCGTGGTGCCGGACCACGCCACACCGGAACGGAAGAGGAGCAAGCTGGCGTACCAGGTTTTGTGGGGAACTGGCACGGCTGCCGACGTGGTGGTCTGGACCAGGAGCGACTTCGATTCGCGGGTTCACCTTGCCGCATCATTACCCGCCACCGTCATGCGAGAAGGCAAGCTGCTCCATGCCGCATGATCCAGCCCTCATCGCAGAGACCCGTGCTTAGCCCGCATGACTCATGAAGCTTCTGCTATAAGCGTGGATACGCGGCTGTGACGGACAGTCTCGCCATTCACCCCTTCGACATACTGCACGAGTATGCCTCAGGGCTTCACGCCTCCGAGTGCCCGTCTCGCTTCGCGTCTGCACGCTTTCGCGACGAACCTGCATGAATAATGCGGGCTACTTTTCGAAAGCCGGGAACGACTTGCGAGCTGGAACGTTCGAACTGGGAGCCGTCCCACCCTTAACCTCCGACATCGTGTTCCATACGCAGCAGGCTGCTGAAAAGGTAATGAAGGGGTTTCTCACCTGGCATGGACAGGTCTATCGCAAGACCCATAATCTTGTCGAAATTGGAGAAGCATGCGCCGCAATCGATCCGACACTCGAACCCTTGCTCAGACGAGCGGCGGAACTCACGGAGTACGCCTGAAGGTTTCGGTACCCAGGCAATCCTGAAGAGCCCACCGAGAAAGAGGCCAGAGAAGCCTTGGCGCTCGCTCGCGAGGTGTTCGATTCGCTCCTGCACCGCCTGCCGCCAGATGTCCACCCGTAACTCATAATTCCTGACGACTCCTCGCCGGTCACAAGACACTGTCTGGTCCATGGTTGGGACTGCCCGACGAGAGAGGATTTCGGTTCAGTGATCACCTCTGACTATTGACCCAATGGAACCGGTCGCTCCTCTGCCTTCCGCCATGAACAGCTGAAGAATACTGGCAAGCACTCCCTTAACGGCGCGCGTACGGCTATCGGAGTGACGGGTATCTCCAGCTCAAGATCGTTATACGCGCGAGACTTGCGAGAAAAGCGTGACTGGTGAGGCGGGTGAAGAAGTTATGAGTTATGAGTTCTGGGTTCTGAGTGAGAGGCAGATAAGAAAGCCGACAGGGGAGAGAGTCCGAGGTCCGAAAGTCCCGCAACTCAGAACTCGCAACTCAGAACTTCGCGTCGCGCCTGTCGCGCACACCGTGCTCGTCTCGCTCGCACTTCACGAACGACATGTCACGTGCCGGCACTGCGCGAGCCGGTTAGCCCACATTATTCATGACGGTTCGTCGCGAAATCGCGCAGTCGCGTTGCGAGACGGGCATGCGGAGCCGCGAGGTCCCGAGGCGTACTTGAACAGTACGTCGAGGGAGTGAGCGGCGAGCCTGCCAGCCGAAGGCTCGTCGCAGCAGCGAATCCGCGATTGCAGCAGAAGCGCTCATGAATAATGTGGGTTAGGGCGCCGAGCGATAGCGCATGCGACTGCCGTGAAGAAGGGATAGTTCGATTTCAGCTGCAGTCAGTTCGGTCGGGAAGTAGGCCCCTGAGATTTTCGCGGCATTGATGCTGGCGCCTTCTAGCCGCGCGTTTCGAAAATCGACGCTGCGCAGATCGGTCTGGCGAAAGTAACAGTCTCTGAAGTCCAACCCGTCGGCATCCAGCCCTCGCAGATCCAAACCCCGCAGATCGCACCCCTGTAAGTCGACCTTATCTCCAGACGCCTTTTTCGCGTTGAATTCCGTGATGCACCCTTCTCGCAGCAAGCGATACATCGCGTCATTGGGAATTCGCAGTTTGGAGCGGGTGGGATTGGTGGTATCCATAGGACCTCC
>JAWXBV010000056.1:0-62614 GCA_034440335.1 Nitrospirota bacterium
CCTCTTCAGGGATGGGGCCTGATTGATCTTCCCCTGCGCGCAACTTTCTCACCCGCCCACCTACTGGCAGACATTTTTCACCCACCCTACCCTCCGATTGCTTCGCAATCGATATCCCGGGACGTGCCAGTAGCCCGTGCGAGGGGAGCCTGCGACCGCGCGTTGCGCGAGCACAGAAGATCATCAGGCTTCATCCCTTCCTCTATTCTGCGAGCAAGAAGGGCACCTGTCCGCTCCCCGAACCTCTCTTGATCCGAGTCCACCAGTCAGCTAGGCGGTGAGATCGGCTTAGAAAAGAGGCGATAGTGCCGTGCACTAGTCCAGTTTTGAGGTCGCAAATTGTGACCTCAACCGTCCGACCTCTTCAGGTCACAGCCGAACTGCAAAATCTGCAGGATATCTCTTCTTATTGCCCAGAAATTGCTTGTTGAGCCTCAAGTGGCTTGCAGGCGGTTGAGCCAATAGTCGGGGTGGCGTTTGGCATGGGCGACTGCGAGCACTCGAATTTCTGTCTGGAGTTCAAGAAACACGAGTGCGTATGGGAATCGAGGGAGTAGAGCTCGCCGAACCTCAAGATCAACGACCATATTCGCCAGTCGGGGAAATGACAGGGGGCGGGATTGTATCGCCTGTTGTGCTTGATCGATTTCCTGAAGAAACCTGATTGCGAGCCCAGGTTGGCGGGTTTCGTACCAGATGGCTGCTTCAGCCAACTCCAGAACAGCCTCGGGTGCGAGGCCGATTGGTTTCACCGCTTGGGCAGGCGATCGAGCACCTGCTTGCGAGCGTCTTCCCACGACACGCTTGCGGAGCCGGCCTGTGCGGCTCGTGCTCGGCGCTCAATTTCCTCGAGCCATTGTGCATCACTGCGTTCTTGGCTTGGCTCCACTGATGGCAGACTATCGAGTAACTCGACAACTAATTCCGCACGTTGTTGATCCGGCAGCTGCAGCGCATCTTTGAGTAGTTGCTGTGTGGATGGAGCCATGGCCCTACTTTATCTTGTCTCAGGCAGAAATGGAAGGCAGGATCAGTATCAAAGCAAGCGGGAAGGTGAATAATGCGGCTACGATCGGTAGCTTGCGTTGATGCGCACATAGTCGAACGACAGATCGGTCGTCCAGATGTGGGCTTTGTGGCGGCCTTGCCCCAGCCCTACGGCAATTGTGAATTCCTTCTGGCGAAAGACTTTCGCGATGCGGGCTTCAGCGGCGAGTCCGAGACCCATGCCTTTTGCGACCATCGGAACTCCGCCGAACGATAGGCTTAGTTTCGAAGGAGTAATCGGAATTCCAGCTCGCCCGATCGCCGCCATCACACGACCCCAATTGGCATCCTCGCCGAAGAGGGCGGTCTTCACTAAGTTCGAGGTGGCAATGGTGTGAGCCACCTGTCGTGCCTGCGCCACGGTTCCTGCTCCGCTCACCTCAACATTCACCACCTTGGTAACGCCCTCGCCATCGCGGCAAATGGCCAACGCGAGTGATTGGCAGGCTTCTGTCAGGAGCAGTAGAAATTGACGAAAGGCAGCCGTGCCTTCTTTGATCGTGCGGTTCCCAGCCATGCCGTTCGCCAAGCAGAGAACCGTGTCGTTGGTACTCGTGTCTCCATCGACTGAGATGCAGTTGAATGACTCGTTCGCCGCCAGGCTGAGAGCCTGTTGGAGGGCGCTCTTCGTGATTGATGCGTCCGTTGTGAAATAGGCCAACATCGTGGCCATGTTGGGATGGATCATCCCGGAGCCCTTGGCCATCCCGCCGATGGTCATGAAACGACCGTCGATGCTGTCTTGCAGTGCGATGGTTTTCGGGCGCAAATCGGTCGTCATGATGGCCCTGGCTGCATCCGAGCCTCCCTGGTCGCTGAGCAGAGCCAGTAGCTGCGGGATGCCCTTGACGATCCGGTCGACCGGCAACTGACGACCGATCACGCCGGTAGAACCGATGAAGACTTGGTGTGGAGGAACTCCGATATGTCGCGCGAGTAACCGTGCAGTTTTCTTTGCGGCAGCCAATCCTTTTGTGCCGGTACAGGCATTGGCGTTTCCGCTGTTGACGAGAATGGCTCGACCGATTCCCTGGCGGAGATGTAGACGATCGACAATGACCGGCGCTGCGACCACCTGATTGTTCGTGAAGACACCGGCGATGGGACCGCTCTGCTCTGAGACGATGAGCGCGAGATCCAACAGGCCTGGTTTTTTGATACCGCAATGGATGCCGGCTGCGAGGAATCCTTTTGGCGCGGTGACCCCTCGGCGCGGAGCTGGTTTCGGTATTTTTTTTGTCATCCGCATGAACGAGATGTCCTGCTCAATGTGGACTAGGAGTCTTCGAGAAAACTCTTGTGGCACTGCTGAAATTCAATGGTCTGCACATCTAGAACAACAAGAGAACCGCGTGCAGGATGCTCAAAAAGGCCAGACTTCTCACCCGCCCACCCTGAGTCTGCCAAAACAGCCTCTTCGCCCAAGGACGCGCCTTTTCCCAGGCAAGGCCGCAGCCAACTATCCATTTTTATAAGGGGTGGCTGGGATGATCTCAACTGCGCGCGTCCAACGAGGGCTTTCTCAAGCCGCGCGTTGCGCGAGCAAGGGGATCGTCCCAGCTACCCCATCTCCTTTTTCAGCATCCTGCTAGGGATAGGCGGCGGGTGCCGTCAGTCCCGTCTCCTCAGGGAATCCCAGCATGAGGTTCATAGCCTGAATCGCTTGGCCTGCCGCGCCTTTCACCAGATTATCCAGCGCGGCGACCGTAATGACCGATCCTGATCGGGGATCGAGGTAGACTCCGATGTCGCAATAGTTGGATCCCTTGATGTAGCGTGGGTTCGGGATGGTCTCTTCCTGGAACCGGACAAACCGCTCACCTTTGTAAAAGTCTCGATATAAGGCGCGCAGGTCCGCCAACGACAGCGGACTTTTCAACTTGCAGTAGGCGGTGCTCAAGATGCCACGGTTCATCGGGACGAGGTGCGGAGTGAATGTCACGATCGGCTCAGGGGCCACCTTTTCTGACGGTTGAGCGGCTCGTTGAAGGAGCCCACCGAGTTCTTGTTCGATCTCAGGGATGTGGCGGTGCCCTCCGATTTTGTAGGGCTCTAAGGATTCATGGGCTTCTGGAAAATGGTAGGGGAGCGTCGGGCTTCGCCCAGCCCCGGACACGCCGGACTTCGCATCGATGACGACGGTGTGCGGCTGTACGAGATCCTGCGCGAACAAGGGGGCCAATTGTAGAACCGCTGCCGTTGGGTAACAGCCGGGTGACGCGACCAGTCTCGCCTTGGCAATGGCGGCGCGATGTAATTCAGGAAGTCCGTAGACCGCGTCCTTCAGCAATCCGGGATAGGTGTGCGGCGTTTTATACCACTGTTCATAGACGGCGGCATCCGTGAGCCGGTAGTCGGCGCTGAGGTCCACCACCAGTATGCCGGTTTTGAGGCAAGCAGCGACCGGCTCCAAGGATTTGGTATGGGGAAGGGCCAAGAAGACCGCATCTGCCTGTTCCGCTAAGGCTTCCGGCGACAGTGCTTGAAACGAGAGAGGCACGAGGCCGGCCAGACTCGGGAAGATCGTGCCGACGGCAGACCCGGCGGATTTTTCTGACGTGACCGCGCAGAGATCGAAGTGCGGGTGAAGGGCTGCCAGGCGGACAAGTTCTGCTCCGGCATATCCACTGGCCCCTGCGATGGCGACACGTACCTTTTTCATCTGTCTCACCTGCCATGTGAGCCACAGGCACAAAAAAAGGGAAGGCGTGGAGCCTTCCCTTTTTCCAACAGTGGCTCCGATGTTTATCGTTTGGAGTACTGGAACCGCTTTCTTGCGCCCTTCTGTCCGTACTTTTTCCGCTCTTTGACGCGCGAATCGCGGGTCAGCAAGCCTTCCTTCTTCAAGGGTATACGGAGGGGTTGGTTGAGTTCCACCAACGCGCGTGAAATGGCATGGCGCAAGGCGCCGGCTTGGCCGACCTGTCCGCCGCCGTGCACTGTGGCCTTGATTGAGTACTGCCCCATGACCCCGCCAATTTCGAGCGGGAACTGAATGATCTGCCTCAAGGTCAGGCGTGGGAAAGCCTTCTCTAGCGGTTGGTCATTGATCGTGATATCGCCTGCCCTCCCAGTGACCCAGGCTCTGGCAATGGCACACTTTCGTCGTCCGGTTGCATATTGAGTCGCGACTGCCATGCTACAACGTCTCCTTCTTTTTCGCTCGCGGTGATGACTAGAGGGTAATCGGTTCCGGTTGTTGCGCCTGATGCGGATGGGTGGGCCCGACGTAGACGCGGAGTTTTTTTGCCATATGATTCCCCAGCGGGTTCTTGGGAAGCATGCCTTCAATGGCTTTGGTCAAGAGTTCCGTCGGATCCTTTCGGAAGACATGCTGCGCCGTTGCGGTTTTGAGTCCGCCCGGAAAGCCGCTATGGCGGCGATAGAGTTTCGCGACCATTTTGTTGCCGGTCAGATGGATCTTCTCCGCATTCACGATCACAATATGGTCCCCCATATCCACATGAGGGGTAAAGGTTGGCCGGTGTTTGCCACGCAACATTCCAGCAACGCGGGCTGCCAATCGGCCCAGCGTTTTCCCCTCTGCATCCACGAGGTACCACTTTTCCTGCACGTCCAACGGCTTTTGCATGTAGGTGAACATTATTCTCTCCGTTCCTTCTTTATCGAGTCACTCAGGTTTCCTGTACGTTCGGTGTGCCGATATCTTTCGACTCCAGCTTTGCCAGCCAAGCGTCGAGATTCGTCGTGCTTCTCCGCTTCAACACGTCTTGAGTAATGTAGATTGGGCAAGGAGCCCGCAGGGCCAACGAGATGGCATCGCTGGGCCTGGCATCGATTGTCCGCTCTATGCCTTTGTTGACGACATGAACGATGGCGTAATAGGTGCTGCTTTTGACGTCCGCTATGACGACACGTTGGATCGTGATGTTTAAGTGTTCGGCGAAACTCTTGATCAAGTCATGGCTCATCGGCCGTGGCGTGATCATGGTATCGAGTGCGAGTTTAATAGCATTACCCTCTGCGGCCCCGACCCAAATCGGAAACGTGTCAAGGACGCCGTCCTGCCGTGCCAAGACGACAATTCTCGTGTCAGTGTTGGCCTCTTCGAGGATGCGATCCACTCGATATTCAACCAAGTCTTGTTCGTTGGGTCGATCGACGGCGCTCATGATTTTGTCGTGCTGACTCAGGAGTCCAGCTTTCCGAAATCTTCCGGCTTGAGATTTTCCAGCCACTGCTCGAGTTCTTCGGAACTCTGTTTGGTGATGACTGAATTGTTCGCAAACACCGGCGCATGACTTCGAAGTGCGAGCGCAATGGCGTCGCTGGGCCTGGCGTCAACGGTATATTCTGAATCTTCGTACATCAAATGGATCTTCGCAAAATAGGTGTGCTCCGACAAGTCCGTAATCACGACGCTGATGACTTTCGCATTGTAGGCATCAAGGAACGATTTCATGAAGTCGTGCGTCATCGGCCTGGGAGGCGTGACGTTTTCCAGCGACATGCTGATCGCGCCGGCCTCTGACTTGCCGACCCAAATGGGAAGCATGTCGGAATGCTCTTCGTCTCGCAGCACCACAATATAGGTGTTGTTATAGGGGTCGAACATCAACCCTTTGACATGCATCTGTGTAATCACGGCAACCTAAACCCGTATCTCTTTCCGTATAAGGGGTGTGGATGAGACGTTGAGCACCCTGGTGGATAGATCAATAATCGCGGATTGTAGCATTTCAGAAGTTGGCATGTCAACGAAGCCTGCGAGATCGCTGGAGAAATTCACGGAGGTTCCAGCGACTCAGCAGCCCTCGCCGGGGGGGCCACACGCTCGGTGCAGAGCTGTCTCCAAATTAGGCTGGTGGGCGAAAGTTCTGATCCAGTTTTCCGGTATCAGTTTGCTCGCCCAGTTTGAGAAAGGCCTTCATCTGCTTCTTCACGAGATCCCTGCCGCTCTCTTCGCCCAAATTGACTTGATACTCGTTGATGACCATGACTCGCATGCCTTCCCACTTTTTCCAGCAAGGCTTGCAGACCTTGGCTTTGATCTCGGATTCAAGCCGCCCCATGAAGAGGGGGTCTGTAATCGTTTCTCCGACTTGTCCGCATGTGATGCATTGGACGTCTGCCATGGTATGAGGATCCTCCTGAATATACGATGAAGTGCGTGTGCGAGGAGATTCTACCACTGCCGTTGTGCGAAGATAAAGAGGAGAGTGGATTGACCCGCCTATGGCTTCATGCTAAGTAAGGTCCGTCTTTAAAAATAATCGGCCCGGATGGCGGAACTGGCAGACGCGCCGGACTCAAAATCCGGTTCTCGCAAGAGAGTGGGAGTTCGACCCTCCCTCTGGGCACCATCTGTTGACAGACTAACAGTCGGCGGGACACGGGTTTGTACTGGTATCCAGACGATGATCGAATTGTGAGCGACGTTGAAACAATTTTCGTATATCCTCATTTGACATGCTCCAATGGGGAGCCTATAGTTTACGGCCAGAGCGATGAAGAGGCTTCACTGACATGTGTGTTGGTCCCATCTTGGCGGCGATTCTGTCAACTTCATTTCTAAATCTTATCGAGGAGGCAGCACATGCTTAAGGTGTTGGCACTAGGAACGGCAATTCTTTTTGTCGGTTTCTCAGGTGTGTCAATGGCACAGGAGCGCTTGCAGTCAAACCAATCCGGCATGGGTGTGGGCGAAGGAGTTGGCGATGTGTCAGGGTCGAGTACTCGCGTGACCACCTTCGATCGGACCCAGTTTCTTGATCGGTTGTCTCAGCCGGAAACCGTGTATGGTCGGGTGTTCGCGCTTGACCTGGCGCAGCATCGGCTGATGATTGAAACAGGCGGGGCAGGGAAGGTATACGACCAAGGGCAGGAAGGCAAGGCAGGGTATGGAGCTCGGACGGTCATGACCTTGCTCATCGATGAGCATTCAAATATGCAAAGTCTCAAAGAAATCAATGTCGGGGACGACGTCAGTATTCAAGTCAGAGAACAGACGACGACTGACCAACCGTTTGGCACAGGGAAGAAACTTGTGCTGGAGGCGTATGTCATTCATGTTGCTGATACCAGGCAGGGATTCGGTGGACTTGGACAACGCCCAGATCCTGAGAATGAGCGCTCGATTATGACAAATCGTGGCGGGATTACCGGCGGTATCGCTGGTTCTGTTCTTCCAGGGGAGATCAAGACCGGCATCACCACCTCGGTTGGTGAATTCACCGGCGACGCTCCCTGCTGGCAGTGTGAACCACAGCCTGGATGGGGCAATGCAGCAGTCGAGACCAAGTCAGACTACGGAACGGACTACACCAAGCCTAATTTAGTCAAAGGCCTGAACTAAGTCGAGACACATTCCGTGAGGGTGTAGAAGGGGCAGCGAGACGCTGCCCCTTTTTTTGTGCGCACCATGCCAGTATGTTCGGTCCTGTGCTTGCGAGGCCGTTGATTCCTTGTTAGGATCGACCTCCAGCCCAGTGCCCTGAACCGCCAAGACTGTCGCAAAGGAGAAAGCCGTGGTTGTGGACGGAGAAGGACAGACACTATTGACCGGTAAGCCGAATACTGAATTGGATTTGCGGGGAGTGATTTGTCCCTATAACTTTGTCAAAACGAAGTTGAAACTGGAAGCCATGGAGCAAGGGCAGATTCTCTCAGTATTGTTGGACGAGGGCGACCCAATCCGGAATGTTCCCCGCAGCGTGAGTAATGAGGGGCACATTGTCCTTTCGCAAGATCTCGTTGAAGGGTCCTACCGGGTGCTTATTCGTCGCCGCGAAGACGAGTAGCAGGCGGTCCGTGTCTGCGTATCTTTGTTGTGCGGCCCCCCCCATAGCCCTCAATAACGATCGTCACCGCTGAATCCTTCGGCACTGGCTCGATCCGATCGAGCAGATCACCAGGCTTTCCACGTGAGAGGGTTTCCCCGCAGGTCGTGAGATCCACGGCGACAACGATCTGTCTGGCAGGGAGTATCTGTGCTAGGGCTTTCAGCAGCCTGATAAGGGCGCGGGGAGCCACATAACATACGAGAGTTCTCCGTTCTTTGCGGAGCCGAGAGAGAAAATCTGCGAGAGGCCGACCGGTCGAAGGGATGTGTCCCTCGAAGACGAGTGCATCGCCTGAAAATCCTGAGATCGCCACGGCTGCCGTGATGGTAGAGGGACCAGGGATCGCCTTGACCGGGATTCCTGCTTGATGGGCCGCCGCCACAAAAATACTGCCTGGGTCGTAGATGACCGGGGTGCCGTTATCGGAGACGAGGGCTACATCCTGTCCTTGCAGGAGTCGGTGCAGAAGGATCTGCACTTTTTCATGGAGGTTGGATGGTCCGTAGCTTGTGACGGTGGCAGTAATTCCATGATGGGCCAGGAGGGCCTGGGTTGCACGGGGGTTCTCTGCGGCGACAACGATGTCTCGGCGTAGCGTGGCAAGGGCGCGAAGGGTCATGTCATCAGGGTGGCCGATCGGGGTACTGACGACATAGAGGGTGCCGGAGGAGGTGGATTTGGCCGTCCGGCCCTCCACCCTGCGACCGTTTGATTGACTCCCGTCTTGCGCCATCGATATAATCCACCGCTTAATATGAGTCTATTTATCCTGGAAAGTTGAGAGGATAGCCCTCTATGGCCGCCATGTTTTTTGTGGTGACGATGGCCCTCTATTTTGCGGCCACCGTTTCCTTTCTTGCCTACCTGCTCTGGCCTTCCGAAGTCCTGGCAAATGTCTCCCTGGGTATGACGGCGACCGGGTTCGCCGCGCACACGATCGCATTGGGCGCAGGGATGATGGGGGACACGGAAATCTCGACGCCGGGATTCTATGAGGCCTTGTCGTTTTTCTCCTGGGTCTTGATTTTAGTCTTTCTTGCCGTGGAGTTTCGCCATCATTTGCACGTACTTGGCTCGTTCATCGTCCCCCTGGCGTTGGTCTCGTTGGTCTCTGCCGCCGCATTGCCGGAAACTGCTCCGACGCTCACCCCGGTATTTCGGACCTTGTGGGTCCACGTCACCCTGAGCATGCTCGGAACGGTGGGGTTTGCCATTGCCTTTGTGTCTGGTGTCATGTATCTGATTCAGGATGGACTTCTCAAGTCCAAACGTTTCAATGTGCTCTACTCAAAGCTGCCGGCACTGGACTTTCTCGATCGTCTGAATCAACAGTCGATCGTGACGGGGTTTCCGCTGCTCACCCTCGGTATCATTACGGGCGCGCTGTACGCGGAGGTCTCTCTCGGGTCGTATCTGAGCTGGAATCCCGAACAAACATGGGCGTTAGTGACGTGGGTATTCTACTTTGTCGTCCTGACGGGACGTCTGACCGTGGGCTGGCGAGCGAAACGTGCGGCCTATCTGACCATTATCGGATTTGCAGGCGTGATTCTGACCTTCATCGGTGTGATCCTCAAGAGTCACGGACCGGTGTCTTGACATGCACATCGTCGTCGTCGGTTTGAGCCATAAGACTGCCCCGGTTGAAATCCGGGAGAAACTGGCGGTTCCTGAAAGCCGGATGGGCGAAGCCTTGTCCCGCCTCTGTTCCTATCAGGGAGTGCGGGAAGGGGTCCTCCTTTCAACCTGCAACCGTGTTGAAGTCTATGCCGTCGTCGATGAGATTGAAGCAGGATATGGACGAATCCAGGATTTTATGGCTGATGCACACCTCTCCCTGTCCTCGGAGCAACTGAATCCGCATCTGTATTGGCATGAGGGGGATCGAGCGATCAGCCATTTGTTTCGCGTGGCCTCCAGTCTGGACTCCATGATCATCGGCGAATCGCAGATTCTCGGCCAGATCAAAGACGCGTTCGAGATTGCGCTTACCCACAAGGCGACCGGCATCATTCTGAACAAGGTGATGAAGAAAGCGATTTCCGTTGCGAAACGTGTGCGGACGGAAACGAAGATTTCCGAGATGGCGGTGTCGGTCAGCTATGCGGCGGTCGAATTAGCCAAAAAGATCTTCTCCGATCTCAGCGAGAAGACGGTGTTGTTGGTGGGGGCGGGGGAAATGGCCAAGTTGGCGGCAAAACATTTCATTGCTAACGGTGTTCGGCACGTGAGGGTCACGACCAGAAATCCGCAGCATGCGCTGGAGTTGGCCAATCGGTTCGGCGGCACCGCCGTCGCGTTTGAGGACTTTCGAGACGATATGGCTTCCGCCGATATCGTCTTAGTCTCGACCGGCGCTGCCCATTATCTCCTGAGCGAGGACGACGTGCAGCATTCGGTCAAGCAACGGATGAATCGTCCCATGTTTTTGATCGACATTTCGGTGCCGCGCAATATCGATCCAGCTGTCCGGCATGTAGACAATGCGTTCCTTTTCGACATCGACGATTTGAAGACACGGGTTGAACGGAATCGTGGAGAGCGCCTGAATGAAGCTGAGAAGGCCGAGAGAATGGTGGTGGATGAAGTCGGCATTGTCAGGCAGTGGCTCCAATCGCTCGAGGTGACCCCCACCATTGTGGCCCTCCGTGCGCGGATCGATGATATTAAGCGGGCCGAACTCGACAAGACCTTGGGACGATTGACGAATCTGTCTGCGTCAGAGCGTGAATCGGTCGAGGCGATGGCGTCGTCGATTGTGAATAAACTTGTTCATAATACGATGGTGACCCTCAAGGCTGAGGTACATTCCTCTGAAGGGGCCGCCTTCGTCGAGGCCGCGCGACGGTTCTTTGGTCTTGGAGACCCTCCCGTGTCCAACGTTAATGGGAGTGGGGCGTCTGCGTCGGAGCCAGGTCCTTCGCCAGAAGAGGATCCCCAGGGTGTTGATGAGGCGATTTCGAGAACTGGCTTGAAGATACCGAATCGTTGAGCGTTAGAAGACCGGTATGGAGTCTATCTGGTCTGTTCGGTCTGTCTCGTGTGGATGGTTGCCTGACACTAACCGGAAGAACAGACACCCCCGATAGACCAGCCAGACTGAATAGACCAGACAGACCAGATGTGAGTCGGTGAAAGGGAGCCATGTCACAAGTCGGCCATGAACGATCAACCGTTGTGCTCGGAACACGCGGAAGCAAGCTGGCGGTGCAGCAGAGCGAGTGGGTGCAAGCACAATTGCATGCATTGGCTCCGCATGTGACGGTGACGCTACGGAGGATACAGACATCGGGAGATAAGATTTTGGACGTTCCGTTGGCTCAAATCGGCGGAAAGGGACTGTTCGTGAAGGAGATTGAGGAAGCGCTGTTGAGCTGCGAGATCGATCTGGCGGTGCATAGTATGAAAGATGTGCCCACGGAGTTGCCCGAAGGATTGGCTATTCTCTGTGTGCCCCCCCGCGAGGATCCACGGGATGCGCTGATCAGTCGTGACGGGCGGTCGTTCATGGACCTCCCTCGTGGCGCTCGGATCGGAACCAGCAGCCTTCGCCGACAATCGCAACTCCTGTATGCCAGGCCAGACCTGACGATTGCCATGTTGAGGGGGAATCTGGATACCCGTCTCAGGAAATTACGAGAGGGACAGTTCGATGCAATCGTGCTTGCCGCAGCTGGGCTCCGGCGATTGGACTGGGCGCATGAGATTACAGAGTATCTTGATCCGAAGATAAGTTTGCCGGCGATCGGTCAAGGAGCGTTGGGCATTGAGGGTCGGCAGGACGATCTCTTTATTCGTTCTCTGTTGAGTGGCTTAGACCATGCGCCAAGTAAGACAGCTATTCTTGCCGAACGTGCGTTACTCCATCGGCTCCAAGGAGGCTGTCAGGTTCCGATCGCGGCACATGCGACAGTGGGTGGAAGAGGGGTGAGACTAGAAGGATTGGTATCCAGCGTAGACGGCACAGAGCTCCTTCGCGATACCGTTGAAGGAACCATTGAGGATCCGGAGTCGATCGGCATTCAACTTGCGGAACGGCTGCTCGCACGTGGTGGCGATAGGATACTCCAAGCAATCTACGGGACCGCATGACGCAATCGAGAAGAACGGGTAAGGTCTACTTGGTCGGAGCGGGACCAGGCGATCCTGGGCTGTTGACGTTGAAAGGGAAAGAGTGCCTTGAGGCGGCCGATGTTGTGCTGTACGATTATCTCGCCAATCCTGTCTTGCTACAGTATGCGCCGGCCCGGGCCCAGCGCATCTATGTCGGTCGGCGAGGACGTGGGCAGTATCAAGACCAAGCCGATATCAATCGATTGCTCATTGCACGCGCCAAAGAGGGGAATGTGGTGGTACGGCTCAAAGGGGGCGACCCCTTTGTCTTCGGACGTGGCGGAGAAGAGGCGGAAGCGGTGGCCGCTGCAGGGATTGATTTCGAGCTCGTGCCTGGTGTGACGGCGGCGATCGCGGTTCCTGCGTATGCGGGCATTCCCGTGACTCATCGCACGCTGGCTTCCACGGTCACGTTTGTTACCGGCCATGAAGATCCCACCAAGCCGGAGACGCAGTTGGAATGGCCGAAGTTGGCCGGCACATCTGGAACTCTTGTGTTCATGATGGGCATGAAAAATCTTCCTTCGATCGTCAGACAGCTCCTCTTAGAGGGGCGGTCGTCCAACCAGCCGGTAGCAGCGATCCGTTGGGGAACCAAAGCCGATCAACAGACTATCGTGGGGACATTGGGCGACATTGTCGCAAAAACGGAAGCCGCGCGTCTCGAACCTCCAACGGTGATTGTGGTTGGGGAGGTTGTGCGATTGCGCGGACAGCTGAATTGGTTTGAATCCAAGCCGCTCTTTGGGAAACGGGTCGTGCTGACCCGTGCACACGAGCAGGCCAGAGAATTCTCCCAGCTCCTGGCGGCCTATGGTGCGGAGCCAGTTGAAGTTCCGACGATTCAAATCGTACCCCCAGCCAGTTGGCAGGCGATCGATGACGCGGTGGCTCATCTCAATGCCTATCAGTGGCTTATTTTTACCAGTGTCAACGGGGTGAGGCCTTTCATGGACCGACTGCATGCGGCAGGAAAGGATGCGCGGGCCTTGGCGAATCTTCGTATTTGTGCCATTGGGCCGCGCACGGCGCAAGAACTCGGGACACATGGACTGACGCCGGACGTCGTGCCAACCGAGTTTCAGGCGGAGGGTGTGATCGCCGCATTGGCCCAAGTGGGAATCGGTGGGAGCCGTATCTTGATCCCACGTGCCGAAGTTGCTCGCGAAATCTTGCCGGAACAGTTGCGTGAATTGGGGGCGACCGTCGAGGTCATTCCTGTCTATCGCACGATCGCCCCGGCGGTGGACGTGGCCTCCTTGACGCAACAGCTTCACGATGGGCGAGTGGCGGTGGTGACATTCACCAGTTCCTCCACGGTGCGCAATTTTGTTGAACTCTTTGGAGGACCGGATAGGGTAAGACCTTTTCTCGCAGGTGTGGTGGTGGCCTGCATCGGGCCCATTACGGCAGGCACGGCGGAAGGGTATGGGTTGACGGTCACGGTCATGCCGGCTGAGAATACGGTGCCGGCGCTGGCAGAAGCGATCGTGAGGCACTTCAAGGAGGGGGCGCGAGTCGCCGTTTCTACGCGCAGCTAGTCCAACGGAGACTGCAGGCAAGCGGATGAATTAGCCAAAGGAGGACATGGTTATGGTGGCAGTCAAATCGTTCATGGTTCCGAGAGAGAAGTTTGTTACGGTCGAGCGGGATACGGATGCGCAGACAGCGGCACGGATCATGCGCGATCGCGGCATCGGCAGCCTCTTCGTCACCAATGGGAAGGAGATTATCGGTATTCTGACCGATACTGATATGGTTCGGCGGGTCGTGGCGGCTGGAGCCGATACCCACAAGACGACCGTTGAGCAGATTATGTCGGCCCCCATCTTGACGATTGAGGAGAATAAGACCCTCTTAGATGCCAACGATCTCATGGCTCGAACCCATATCCGCCATCTCGGCGTGACCCAGGGTGGCAAATTGGTTGGTCTGATTTCTGTGCGTGACCTCGTCCTGTTCTTGACGAATCTCCCGAGGAAGTGATTCGATGGCTTTCCCAATACAGCGCCTTCGGCGACTGCGACAGCATGAGGCCTTTCGTCGCATGGTACGGGAGACCAGCCTGGCTTCGTCCGACTTCATCTATCCGTTATTCGTCGTCGAAGGGCAAGACCGGAGGGAGGAGATCGCCTCGATGCCGGGCCAGTTTCGGCTGTCGGTCGATCTCTTGGTGAAAGAGGCGCGTGAAATTGTGGCCTTGGGGATCTCCGCGATCATCCTCTTTGGAATTCCTGACCGGAAAGATGGTCGCGGGAGTTCGGGATTCGATCCAAACGGTATCGTGCAGCGGGCCGTCAAAGCAGTGAAGGACCAGGTGCCAGGTCTGATGGTCGTGACCGATGTCTGCATCGACGAATACACCGATCATGGCCACTGCGGTATCGTCAAGGACGGACGCATTCTTAACGATGAAACCTTGGAGTGTCTCTGTGCGATGGCCAGGACCCATGCGCAAGCCGGCGCCGACATGGTGGCCCCGTCCGATATGATGGATGGGCGGGTGGCGGCGATTCGGGCTGAACTGGACCAAGCGGGTTTTCCCGAGCTGCCGATCATGGCCTATGCCGCCAAATTTGCGTCGTGCTTTTATGCGCCGTTTCGGGACGCGGCCGGTTCCAGCCCGCAGTTCGGCGATCGGCAGTCATACCAGATGGATCCCGCCAATCGCCGGGAAGCGCTTCGGGAGATCGCCCTCGATGTCGAAGAAGGGGCCGACATCATCATGGTAAAACCGGCGCTGCCGTATCTCGATATCATTGCCTCTGCCAGAGCACAGATGTTATTGCCGGTGGCAGCCTATCAAGTGAGTGGGGAATACAGCATGATCAAAGCGGCCGCCAATGCCGGCTGGCTCGATGAATCGCGGGCGATGATGGAATCGTTGCTTTCGATTAAGCGAGCCGGCGCAGATCTCATTCTGACCTATTTTGCCAAAGACGCCGCGCGTCTCCTCCGCTGACGACCATGCTGAAAGTGACGCGTGGGTTGTGCGGTGACTGTCCACGTGCCTATCCGGTCGCCACGATCGGCAATTTCGACGGCCACCATCTGGGCCATCGAGCGCTTTTGCAGACAGTGGTCGAGACGGCCAGGAAGGCACAGGGGACGGCGCTCGTGCTGACCTTCGAACCGCATCCGGTAAAAATCCTTGCACCCCGTGTTGATCTGCGCTTTCTCACTAGCCCGGAGGAAAAGCTTGCATACTTCGATGCCGCGGGGATCGACGAAGTGGTCTTCCTGAACTTTACTCCTATCTTTGCGGCGATGAGCCCGGATCAATTTGCCGACGACATCCTGCATCGGTCGCTCACCCTGTCTGAATTGTTCGTGGGCAATCATTTTGCTTTTGGGAAGGGCCGGGCAGGGCGTATCGATGATCTCGTGCATCTCGGGGGACAGTACGGCTTCCGCGTGCACCCCGTGACTCCCGTGATGAGTGAGGGAGACGTGGTCAGTTCAAGCAGGATTCGCCAGCTTATTCAGGTAGGGAATATGGAGCGGGCGGCTACGTTACTCGGACGCGTGTATGGGATTCGAGGTACCGTGGTGCAGGGGATGCAACAGGGGCAGGCGATGGGCTGGCCCACGGCTAATCTGCGCATCCCGGCTGATCGCGTGGTGCCGCCCGATGGTGTCTATGCCGCACGGACTGTCCATGGTACTCAGACCTCTGATTCGATCGCCTACATTGGGACGAGGCCGACCTTTGGAGTGGGCGAGCGGCTGATCGAAGTCAATCTTTTCGATCAGACCAGCGATCTCTATGGCCAGGACATCACCGTGCAGTTTGTAACACGGGTACGTGGTGATCACACCTTTGCCTCTGCCGATGCGCTGTCGAAGCAAATCGCCCGCGATGTGGAACAGGCGCGCATCAGCTTGCAGCGTATTCCATAGAGAGTTCGGTCACCATGGCTGCTGAGACGACGATCATGAGGCCATCTTCCAGGTCCGCAGCACGCCCGACCTTGTTGACCCATCTTGTTCGGACGGTGCGCCGACATCAGCTGTTCGTTCCCGGTCATCACCTTGTGGTGGCCGTGTCGGGCGGGCCAGACTCGATGGCACTATTGTCGCTCCTCCATCGGCTGGCTCGGTCTTGGCGGCTCACGTTGACGGTTGCCCATTGTAATTATGGGCTGCGAGGAGCGGAGTCCGACGGCGATGAATCGTTTGTCAGCGAGTATTGTCGAGAACGACAACTGCAGCTTGTCATTCATCGACCCCTGTTGGTCAAGCGACGACAATACTCGTCGGTTCAAGCCACGGCGCGCGACGCGCGCTATGACTTTATGAAGCAACTGGCTCGCGAGGTAGGGGCTGACCGGATTGCCGTTGGTCATACCGCCAATGACCAGGCGGAGACGGTGCTCATGTGGCTGCTGCGTGGGGCTGGCCTGACTGGGGTGGCGGGCATGCCGTACGTTCGTGGAGACAGGGTGGTTCGTCCTCTTCTCGCAGCGACCCGAGAAGAGATTGTGGCCTATCTGGATCATGAAGGACTGACCTATCGTCGTGATTCGAGTAATGAGAAGTCGCTCTATCATCGCAATCGGATCAGGAAGGAACTTCTCCCTGTCGTCACTCGGTTGGCCCCGGCTGCTGTGCGTGTGCTGCAGCGTCAAGCAGACTTATTGCGCGAGGACGAACGTTATTTGGAGCAAGTCACAAGTCAGCTGGTTGGTGCGCTCGTCAGCCATGATCTCGGAGGTGTGCAACGAGTCGATCGTCGGGCCTTCATCGAGTTGCCGGTCGCGCTTCAGCGACGACTCGTTCGGACAATCTTACGGACCTACGACGAAGAGGGGCGAGCCAGCAGCCTTCACCTGGTGGAGTCAGTTCGGCGTGTCCTTCTCAAGGGAAGGAGTGGAGCCAGGCTATCTGTAAAACAGGCCCTGGTGACGTTGGATCAGGGGGAGGTGAGATTTAGCCCAGGTGCAGGAGGGGATAGCAGCCATCAGATTGATTTAGAGCAAGAGAAAGGGGAGGTCCTGGCTGTTCCAGTGCCTTCCACAGTCTATTGGGCTAGAACGAATCAGCAAATTCAGGTACAACTCATGACTCGTCGTGCTGCCGAGGAGCTGAGCAGGTCTCCCTCACCAGGATTAGCAGTATTCGATGCCGACCGGTTTTCAGAACCCTTGGTCGTTCGCACGTGGCAAGCTGGCGATCGATTCTTTCCTTACGGGATGAAAGGGAAGAGCAAGAAGCTCCAGGATTTCTTTACCGATAGGAAGGTGGATCGACAAGAACGTGGTAAGGTTCCACTGCTGGTGGCCCCAGAGGGAATCCTCTGGGTGGTGGGAATGCGGCAGGACGAGCGCTTTGTCGTTCGTGGTGGGACGACACGGTGTGTGCGAATCTCAGTGCGCAACTAAGCGTCAGAATAAGGAGTAAAGGGGCATGGAACGAATTTTCGGTCGGCCAATCGTGACGCAGGAAGAAATGCGCGCCAGGATTCGTGAGTTGGGCAAACAGATCACGGCTGATTATACAGGGAAGGATTTCGTCTTGGTGGGAGTGTTGAAGGGGGCCTATGCCTTCTATGCCGATTTGGCTCGCGCAATTAGGATTCCCATGCGGGTAGATTTTCTTATGGTGACGAGTGACGGGTCTCGGGTACCAACATCCGGTAAGGTTAAAACGGTTAAAATGGTGACCGAGTTGACCGAAGACATTAAGGGGAAAGACGTCTTGCTGGTGGAAGACATCGTCGATTCCGGGCTGACGGCCCAATACTTGGTCAAGGCCTTGGTGAAAAAAAAGCCTCGATCGATTAAAATTTGTACCTTGTTGAGCAAGCCAGATCGACGGACGAGTCATGTCGTCATCGACTATGTGGGATTCAAGATTCCGAATAAGTATGTGGTCGGGTATGGACTCGATTACCAGCAGAAGTACCGGAACCTTCCCTATCTGGCTGTCTTGGACATTGAGGGAGATCAAGAGTAAGGCGTTGGTGGTTGCACGGTTGTCAGTATGAAGGCGCCTGTGGTAACATCACTTACGTTCGTGGTTTTTTTGACCATTTGAGCGTGCCATCCACAAGGAGATCTGGATGAATTCCAGGACAAAGAATATACTATTCTGGGTTGTCGTCGGCCTCTTCATGATTCTGCTGTTCAATCTGTTCAGCGTGCCACACCATGAGCCTGAGGAAGATGTCATTTTCAGTGACTTCATGACCAAACTCGACAAGGGAGAGGTCGAGCGGGTCATTATTAAATCCAGCCATATTAGCGCCATCCTGAGAGATAAGACTCGTATTCGAACCTACTCGGTAGAGTATCCTGAATTGGTACAAGTCTTGCGCGATAAGGGTGTGCAGATTGAGGCGAAGCCACCGGATGAAAGCCCGTGGTACATTACGTTCCTTGTGACCTGGGGACCGTTTGTGCTGTTCCTGGGATTGTGGTTCTTCTTGATGCGGCAAATGCAGATGGGGGGCAACAAGGCGATGTCCTTCGGGAAGAGCAAAGCTCGTCTTCTGACGGAAGAGCGTAAGAAGGTGATGTTTGCTGACGTTGCCGGTATCGAAGAAGCCAAGGACGAAGTACTTGAGATCATTGAGTTTCTTAAAGATCCTCGCAAGTTTCAAAAGCTCGGCGGACGTATTCCCAAGGGCGTCCTGATCGTTGGCCCCCCCGGTACAGGGAAAACGTTATTGGCTAAGGCCATTGCCGGTGAAGCCAGTGTGCCGTTTTTCAGTATCAGCGGATCGGACTTTGTGGAAATGTTTGTCGGCGTTGGAGCGTCTCGTGTACGCGATCTCTTCGAGCAGGGGAAAAAACATGCACCCTGTATTATCTTCATCGACGAAATCGATGCTGTTGGTCGGCTCCGTGGAGCAGGGTTGGGCGGAGGTCATGACGAGCGTGAACAGACGCTCAATCAATTGCTCGTTGAGATGGATGGATTTGATACGACAGAAGGTGTGATCTTAGTCGCTGCGACTAACCGCCCTGACGTCCTTGACCCTGCCTTGCTCCGGCCAGGACGGTTTGACCGGCAAGTCGTGGTCAACCGACCGGACGTGCGAGGCCGCGCTGAAATTCTCAAGGTGCATACAAAGAAAGTTCCGATTGCAACGAACGTGAATCTTGAGATAATCGCGCGCGGAACTCCGGGGTTTTCTGGGGCAGACCTGGAAAACTTGGTCAACGAAGCGGCACTCTGGGCCGCGAGACTCAACAAAAAAGAAGTGGAATTTGTGGACTTTGAGATGGCCAAAGACAAAGTGCTGATGGGGGCAGAGCGAAAGAGCCTGATCTTGAGCGACGAGGAGAAACGGACAACAGCGTATCATGAAGCCGGGCACGCGCTGATCGCTAAACTGATTCCTGGAACGGACCCCGTGCATAAAGTAACCATTATTCCTCGTGGTCGTGCCTTGGGGGTGACAATGCAGCTTCCCACGGATGACCGGCACGGCTATTCAAAGGGGTACTTGCTCAACCAGCTCGCCATTCTTATGGGAGGGCGTGTGGCGGAAGAGTTGGTCCTGAAGGAGATGACGACTGGAGCGGGAAACGATATCGAGCGGGCGACGGATCTCGCGAGGAAGATGGTCTGTGAGTGGGGCATGAGCGAAAAGATGGGTCCCCTGACGTTCGGCAAACAAAACGAGCAAGTTTTTCTTGGGCGAGAGATGGGGAGCCAGCGCGACTTCAGCGATCAAATAGCAATGGAGATCGACCAGGAAGTCAGGCGGCTTGTGACGGAAAACTATCAGCGGGCGAAGCGGTTGCTCACGGAAAACATGACCAGTCTGAAGAGTTTAGCGGAAGCGCTTTTGGAAAAAGAAGTACTCGACGGGGCCGATATCGATCACATTCTTATGCAGTCCACGTCTCAACCGGTTCCTGCCTAAACTTCAGCATCGCTGTCCCGGAACGCCATATCAGGGCATTGGCGTCCCAGGGCCGCACATCTGAAAAACGAGAGGCGAGAAGGGAGTCCTTCTCGCAAGTGCAGTGATGTGCGTGCACCTGAGACTGCCACGATAGACGGCGGCCTTGGATCACGTAGCGAATCGCTTATACGGAAGCACTATCGTATGGTAGATGGGCTGAGTGCATTGACACGACAGGCGAAAGATCGGTTGATCGAATTCACAGATCGACCGCTCATTATGGGCGTCGTGAATGTGACGCCGGATTCGTTCTTCGACGGCGGCCGCTATTTCGATACTGCTGCTGCTGTGGCTCATGCCGTTCAGTTAGTAGAAGAAGGCGCGGATCTGTTGGATGTCGGCGCAGAGTCGACGCGCCCAGGCGCCGATATCGTCAACGAGGCAGAAGAGCGTCGCCGTGCGATTCCCGTAGTGACTGCAGTGGCAAAAGCCGTTACCGTTCCAATCTCCATCGATACCTCAAAGGCTGCGGTTGCACGTGCGGCGCTTGATGCAGGAGCGGTTCTCGTGAATGACGTCACGGCGTTACAAGGCGACACTGCCATGGTTGATGTGGTCGCCCGAACGGGAGCGGGAATCGTGTTGATGCATATGTATGGTACGCCGCGTACGATGCAACAGGACCCGCGTTACGATGATGTGGTCGCTGAGATCTCCGATTTTTTCGAGGAACGAATCCGTTTCGCGATGGCACAGGGCATTGAACGAAGACAAATCATCCTTGATCCAGGTATTGGATTTGGTAAGCTGCTGCTACATAACCTTACGCTGTTAGCCCAATTGTGTCGTTTCGAGCAGTTTGAATGTCCATTGCTGATCGGTGTCTCACAGAAGGCATTTCTTGGGCAGCTTGTGGATCGTCCGGTTCAGGAACGTCAGTGGGGCACGGCGGCGGCAGTGGCAATGGCGGTGGATCGTGGGGCTGGAATCCTTCGTGTCCATGACGTGAGAGCCATGAAGGATGTGGTGCGGGTGGCAACGGCGATTAGTCGACAGACGGCCCTTTCCATGAAAGCATATGATGCCTAAATTGTTCGGTACCGATGGGGTCCGAGGGGTCGCCAACCTCGATCCCATGACCAGTGAAATGGCGATGCAGCTGGGCCGAGCCGCTGCACATTTATTCATGCGCCGATCCGGGCGTCATCAAATCGTGATCGGCAAGGACACCCGGATCTCCGGCTACATGTTGGAGTCAGCGTTGACATCCGGGATTTGTTCGATGGGAGTCGATGTGTTGTTGGTCGGTCCGATGCCGACGCCGGCGATTGCATTTTTGACGAGGAGCCTCCGTGCTGATGCGGGAGTGATGATCTCGGCCTCGCACAATCCCTACCAGGATAACGGCATTAAGTTTTTTTCCAACGACGGGTTCAAGTTGCCCGATGAGATGGAAGCTCGTATTGAGGGGCTCATTGTCTCGAACGAGATTGCCCATCTGCGGCCGACGGCCGATGCCATTGGGAAAGCCTATCGAATCGATGATGCCGAGGGGCGCTACATCGAATTTGTCAAACGGTCTCTCCCTAAAGAGCCGGACTTCCAGGAGATCAACGTGGTGGTGGATTGTGCCAATGGCGCAGCCTACAAGGTTGCGCCAACGGTGTTGCGTGAACTGGGAGCGAAGGTTCAGGTGATCGGCAATAAGCCGGACGGAATGAATATCAATGCCGGCTGTGGCGCAGTCCATCCAGAATTGCTGCAGCAGGCGGTCCGCGAGCAAGGGGCTCAACTTGGAGTGGCACTGGACGGGGACGCGGATCGCGCCATTTTCGTCTGCGAACAGGGACGTGTCGTGGACGGCGATCATATTATGGCAATGTTAGCACTGGATCTTCATCGTCAAGGGCAACTCGCGAAGCAGACTGTCGTGGGCACTGTCATGAGCAACTTCGGATTGGAATTGGCCATGACGAAAGCCGGTATCACTCTTGTGCGGACTGCCGTGGGTGATAGATATGTGCTCGAACGGATGTCGTCCGAGGGCTACAACTTCGGAGGAGAACAGTCAGGTCATTTCATCTTCCTGGACCATAATACGACCGGTGATGGTTTGATTTCGGCGTTGCAAGTCTTGTCACTCATGAAGCGCACCGGAAAACCCTTGTCCGAGCTGGCCCACGCCATGACGGCGGTGCCGCAGGTATTATTCAACGTGACCGTGAGGAAGAAGCCGAACCTCGACACCGTCCCAGAACTCCAACGCGCGATCCATGGGAGTGAACAACGTTTGAATGGCAGTGGACGCGTATTGGTGCGGTACTCCGGGACCGAACCGCTCTTGCGCGTGATGGTCGAGGGCGAGTGCGATGACCAGATTCGCGAAGTGGCCCATTATCTGGTCGGCGTCGCCAAGACTCATCTGGGTTAGGGTTGTCGTCCTCCATTGAGGGAGGCTTATGCTGCCGTCCCTCACCGTTGCCTTCATTGCCGGACTCCTCGTTGGGTCACAGATTTCCTATTTCCCCCTGTCCGCCTCGTGCCTGCTCCTCCTTGCCGGACTAGTCACCTTCATCCTCGAACGACTTAATCGGTTCTCCACACGCCAGGGGATGTGGTTCTACGGAGTACTCTTGGTGGGAGTCGTCTATTGGGCGGTGGCTGTCAATCTGCCTGCCCATGATCCGCTAGTCGTACAATCACCCGATGCGGCGATCGCGGTAACCGGTCGTATCGTGGCACCCGTACAACAGGCGCCGGATCGACTGGTCATGATTGTCAGGTCGGACGGTCCAATCGATGCATCAGGAACGTCTAGACATATTCGGCTGACCTGGCGCATGCCTGAACGAGTATTTCTCCAAGGTGATCGAGTCGGCTTTCTGGCGATGTTGCGCCCTCCGAGTGGGTCACTGAATCCTGGTGGATTCGACTATGCGAGGTATCTTGAGCGGCAAGGAATTGAGGCGATCGCTACGGTGACCGGATCCGAGGCGGTGCAGTTTCTTGAGTCTGGCCGTGCGCATGCTTGGTGGGCAATCTTGAATCAATTCGATCGGTGGAGGGGGAGTATCCGTCTGGCTGCACTGCAAAGCCTTCCCCAGCCTGCACTGGGACTCTATGTGGGCATCATCATCGGTGACCGAGGGTATTTGGATCCAGAGTTGCGTGATCAGTTCATGGTGACCGGGACGGTCCATCTCCTCTCTATTTCCGGGAGCCATCTGGGGCTCGTCGCGCTCCTCATCTTCGCGGTCGTCAGATGGGCGATGATTCTGCTGCCTGCCGATTGGCTTCTTGCGTTGTCTCGGAGAATCACGCCGACTCGCATGGCCGCGGTGTGCACGCTCCTTCCTGTTGCAGGCTACGCCTTCCTGGCTGGAGCGGAACTGGCCACGATACGGTCATTGCTGATGGTAGCTGTTGGGCTGAGTGCGATCTGGCTCGGCCAGGAGCGCCGTCTGTTTCATGCCCTCTCTGCCGCCGCGGTGGGGATTTTGCTGCACGATCCTCAGGCGTTGTTCGATATCTCCTTTCAGCTCTCCTTCTTGTCCGTCTTCGCCCTTGCCGGGTGGCTCTCTTGGCCGTCCGCGGCCGAAGTGGAGGACCTGCCGAACAAGCCGTCGATCCTGAGAACCTGCGCTCATTGGGGGAAAGACGCTGTGGTCATGAGCGGGGTGGTGACCTTGGTGACTGTTCCTCTTGTGTCGTTCTATTTCTATCAGCTGCCCTGGCTCGGTCTGTTTACCAATGTGCTGGCTGTTCCCGTGATGGGAATCCTGCTTGTCCCAATAGGGCTCGCGTCCGGAGTGTGGCAGATTGTGATGGGGGGACCCACGCTGCCTTTGGCTTCGCTGAATCAGTGGTTACTCGAACACTTTGTGGCTGCGGTTCGTCTGGTGTCGAGGCTGCCAGGAGGGGAATGGCATGTTGCGGCCCCTTCGGCTCTCACCATGTTCGTATTTTATGGCTGTCTTGTGCTGCTGTGGCAGCGAGTCGGCGGCACGGCATTCCGATGGGCAGCAGGAGCCGGAGTGCTATTGGTATTACTGTGGTGGGCCTGGTCCCCGCGAATGTTTCTTGATGGAGATCACTTCAGAGTCACGTTCCTGGACGTCGGGCAAGGCGATAGTGCCGTGATTGAGCTGCCTGATGGACAGGTGGTGCTGATCGATGGAGGGGCGACGTATGAGCGATTCGACATGGGGCGTGGGGTGGTGGCTCCGTTTCTCTGGAATCGGGGAATCCGCAGCATTGACCAGGTGATCGGCACGCATCCACAATTGGATCATGTCGGAGGCCTGGCCTGGGTGGTCCGGCATTTTAGCGTGAAGAACTACTGGGGGTCCGGAGATACCCGTGATGAGCAGTTCTATCGACGACTACAGGAATCATTGGCTTCTCAAGGATTACAAGAAGGAGTGGCCAGAGAAGGACAGGAGATCGTGTCATCTGGCCCCTGTCGACTGGTGGTCCTCAACCCACCAGTCAATGAGCATGTTGATGTGCCGTCCCACCATACCCATGTGGATGGACATGGGTTGAACAATCGTTCAGTAGCGACTCGTCTGACCTGTGGTATTCATACGATGCTCTTCGCCGCCGATGTCGAGCGCGACGGCTTGTTGAGGATGAGCCGCTCACCGTCTCATGGTCCAGTCGAGGTACTCAAGGTTCCGCATCACGGGGCGGTGAGCTCGTTGAACCGTGACTGGGTGGCATCGTTGCATCCCCAGTATGCCGTATTTTCTGCAGGGCGCCATAATCGCTACAGACACCCGGCCGCTGCCGTTCTCGAAGTATATGAGTTAGAAGGCAGCACGGTGTTACGAACCGATCATGACGGAGGAGTGTGGTTTACTGGAAGAGTGTCCGATGAGACGCTTCACGTGCATCGAGCGAGCGAGTTGGTATGGCAGCCGACGAACCGTGCCTCGTGCCTGTGGACTTGTGAAGAGGCAAACTGGGCTCGGATTTGGAAACAGTGGCGTGACGTGCATTGACCGCCGTTCGTCCGCATCGCATCGACCTACCTCACCGGACCACTTCCACTGATTCTCAGGTCAAAAATCCACGCGTATGTGTAATTGCACACTTTAAGTGCCGGCAAGGCAGAATTTGTCACTCCAGCCTCCATTCCTGTAGGATTCATAGCATAAGTACGCAATTTTATTCATCTTTCATCACTTGATGGCGAGGCATAGCATGTGCATATTTTCGTGTTGGCTTCGCATATGTGTGCCTATTGTTAAGGGAGTTACGGTATGCCAAACCTCGTCCGAATCGTGATCCAGTTACCCGTCAATCTCAAAACCCAGCTCGATAACCTCAAGCAGCAAGGATACACGACCAGTGGCTTTATCAGGGCTGTCTTGGAACGGGAATTCGCCAAAATGGATGAGAAGCCTGCCGTCACCGTTCCCGTTGGAAAACGAGTGAATGGCTGATTGATGCCTGTGAGAGCCTCGATCGTGAGAGAGGGCCTGGAGGGGTTGTGACGCGGTTAACCGATCTTATTCGAGGACAGTCGAGTCAGGACGCTGCGAGTCCTGATGCGAACCACTCCATCCGCTCCATGGGGCCGACCGGCTATTCCATTCCATCTCCCTTGCGTTCATCGTCTATGGCTGAGCCCGATTGGCATCAACGTGCGTGCGATGAGCTTCAGGGAATCAAACGTGCGGCTCAGACAAGGCAGCCGTGGGCCGTTGATGAATTAGCCCGGATCGCTTCCGGCGTGGTGACCTCGCTTGGAACCAATGACAAGCTGGTGCAGACGGCACTGCAACAGGATGCTGGAGACTATCTCGTCAACAATGCCGTGCATGTCGCCATTGTGAGTGTGAAGATTGCGGAAGCGCTTCGATACGAGTCGGCAAAGCTCGAACAGGTTGCGATAGCAGGATTGCTGCACGACCTCGGTATGTTCGCCCTGCCCGATACGTTGGTGTACAAGGCCGGGACATTATCAGAGACAGAACTCCAGGACATGCGGGAGCATCCACAGCACGGAGCCCGCTTGTTCAAGGATGTCGGAGAAGCCTATCCGTGGGTGGGGAATGTGATCCTCCAAGAACATGAGCGATGGGACGGCAGCGGCTATCCTCATAAGTTGAGCGGCAATCAGATCGATGAGATGGCCCTCATCATCGGGTTGGCAGATGCCTTTGATGCGCTGATGAGTGCACGGCCCTATCGAGGTGGCGTGTCGGCCCATCGGGCGATCCGGACACTACTCGTCAACAGCAAGACGGTATTTCCCTATCATCTTCTGAAGGCGTTGGTCGACCAACTTTCGATCTATCCACTCGGCACGACCGTTCGTCTGAACACCGGCGAAACCGGAGTCGTATTTCAGTTGAATCGGCAGTACCCGATGCGTCCGATCTTGCAAGTCTCCCAACAGGCTCACTCTGGTCAGGTCGTGGTATCGAAGATGGTGGATTTGCGGGCCGAAACATCCTTGCACATTGTGGAAGTGGTGCCCATCGGTTGATCCACGATAGGAGAATAGGAGATGCGTACGTGCGACCGCTAATCCCTCGACATTTCATCGGTCTTCTGGGTGTTGGTCTCATTGTCGCAGTGGCGTTTTTCGGATGCCGCAATCCGGCCAGTTCCTCTTTGGCTCCTTCGGCAATCAGTCCCCCTGGGATGACAGTCCCACCCTTGCCGAAGGGGGATGTGTATGCCGATGAAACCGTTCCGACCTCGGAAACACCCATTGAAACCGGCGACACAATCGAGGCGGTGATTCGTCGCGGCGCCGGGGAGGAGAAGTTCTCGAGCGTCGTGCGAGAGAACGGGAAGATTTCTGTCGGGTTTATGGATGTGGATGTCGGGGGCGCGACCGCAGCAGTAGCAGAGGCTCGCGTCCAGGACGCCGCTGTTCCCTTTATGCGCCACCCGCGTGTGCAGGTCCTGTTGAAGAAGAAAGTGTTGAAGATCAAGCGTGTCTTTGTGTTTGGGGATGTGAAAAAGCCCGGAATGGTTCCCATGCCGAGACACATGACGGTGCTGCAAGCCCTTGCCGCCGCAGACCTGTATCAGGAAACCGCCTTACTGGAGGAAATCCGAGTAATTCGAGGCGGTGACCTCGCAAAGCCGCATATCCTGATGGCCGACCTCGCGCGCGCCTTTACCTATGGAGATATGACGAGGAACGTGTCGTTGGAGGAAAACGATATCGTCTTTGTGCCGCGCGAGCATTTGGGCGATGCCGCTGAAGCTGCGAAAAAGATCATGCCGGTCGTTTCGGCTGCCATCGTACCGTTCTACCCGGCGTTTATTCTTCCCGCATTGCTGGGGCGATGATCCTCGGAATCGACACGAGAGAAGGACGCTGATCGTATGGCCCAATATGAACTCAACGTCATCGATTATTGGCTGATTGTCAAGAAGCGGAAATATCTCATTCTATTGGCAGCGGGGCTCGTGGTGCTGTTCACGTTCCTGTTTTCAGAGCTGTTCAAACCGAGCCCCCTGTATGAAGCCTCTGCGCGGGTGAAGTTCGACCGAACGAACACCATGGCCCAACAGTTGATCGAGACGATGTCCTTTTCGAATGCCAACGACCTCAACTCCCAGACCGAGTTTATCCGGGGGTTCCCGGTGATGGAGCGCGTGGCGATGGAGTTAGGCCGTGTGCCGGCAACGGTGACGTCGGAGGAGAAGCGATCGGCCGGCTATCTCAATACGGTCTATAACCTCGGCCAGGAAATCAAAACCCAACGTGAAGGCGATACGAATATCATTCGCATCACGGCCACATCGGAACAACCGGAGACGGCAGAGAAGACGGCCAATTCAGTGGCGAATGCCTATCGGCTTGAAAACATCACGACTCGGAACCGTCTCGTTATGGAATCGCGGCGGTTTGTCGAGGAACAGCTGGCCGGACTTGAGCGGCAATTGAACGTTGCAGAAGATGCGCTGAGGGCATTTCGTGAGCGGGAAGGGCAGGTGTTTCTGACCGATGAGGCGCGCGCCGCGCTGGAGACATTCACCAAGCTGGAAGAGCAGCATAATGAGGTCATGCGAAAGCGGGCGGAGGGGGAACGGCAGATCTCGGTGCTCAACCGGAGCGATATGGTGATCGGAGATCAAACCGGTCGGATTTTCACTGAGGAGCAGAATGCACTGCTCACGATTTTGAATCAGCGGCTCCTCGATCTCATCCAGGAACGAAACACCCTCCTGATTAATTACACGGCGGATCACCCGCAAGTTCGAGAGCAACAGAAAAAGATCGATAACGTCAAGGCCGAGATGCTGATCGAGGTCCGAGCGAAGCTCAAGACCATGCAAGATCGAGAATCGACGCTGTTGGAACAGCGCGATCGTTACCGGAATAGGTACTTGCAGTTTCCACGAGCGGCGATTGAGATGGGCCGACTTGAGCGTGACGTGAAGGTGAACGCGGATTTGTTGGCGACGCTCAAGGCCAAGCATCAAGAGTTACAGATCAAAAGCGCAGAACAGATCGAAGAGGTCACGATTGTTGTGCCGGCCATCATGCCCAGCGCACCGATCAATGCGCCCAACACGGAGCTGAACCTCATGGTGGGCTCTCTCATGGGAGTGTTTCTCGGAATCGTCATTGCCTTTGCCCGCGAATCGTTCGATACCTCGATCGGGACGATCGAAGGGATCGAGGAGTTTCTCAAGGTGCCGGTTCTCGGCGTCATTCCGCAGTTCGATGCAAAGGACATGGAGGAAGCTGCCCGCGCGGCGCTACCAGCCAATGCTTCGGCGTCCACTGTGGAAAATTTTTCGAAACTTATTTGCCTGATCGATCCAAAGTCAGTTCTGTCAGAGAGTCTACGGTCGCTGCGGACGAATATCCAATTCGCCAGCTTGGATCGGAAGGTCAAATCCATCCTCTTCACCAGCGCGGGGCTTGGAGAAGGCAAGAGCACCTGTGTCACGAATCTGGCGATCACGCTCGCCCAGGAAGGGCAACGAGTCTTACTTGTTGATGCAGACCTTCGGAGACCGATTGTGCATCAGCGGTTGGGTCTAGATCGGGCTCCCGGTCTCGCAGATGCCCTCGTAGGCAGTGTCTCCTGGCGCAATCACGTGCGGTCCACAACGGATCTGATGCTCGGGCCGATGGGGGTAGATCGGGTGATGAGCACGCCTGGGTTGGACAACTTGCATATTCTGACCAGTGGGTCTGAGGTCGGCAATCCAAACGAGTTTCTCAACATGAACAAGATCAAGTTGCTGATACGAGAGATGAATGAGGAATACGACCTCGTGCTCTTCGATACTCCTCCCATTCTCCCGGTCACGGATGCAGTGGCATTCAGCTCAGCCGTCGATGGGACGATCCTGGTCTACCAAGTCGGACGGATCGGTCGGAACGCCCTCAAGCGGGCCAAGTTCCTCCTCGACCATGCCCAGACTAATGTGATGGGCATCGTCTTGACGAACGTGAAATCCGAGGTCCAGCCGGATTACGGTGTGTACCGCTACGAATATCGCTGATCGGCCGGAAGCGGAGAGCCTATGCACGAATCAGCGTCCAAGCCGTATGAGATCGCGATTTTTTCGACGTTCGCGTTGCTCATCGCGTTTGGCCTGACCTTGTCGACCCCGACCCTCAGTCTCCAAGTCCTCTGCGGGTTCATCGTCCTACTGATCGCATTTCTCTCAGTCCAAGCCTCGCTCTATCTACTCATTTTTGCGATGCTGCTGTCCCCAGAACTTGCGGTTGGAACCATGCAAGGCCGAGGGGTGGGAGGGCGAGAGCTGTCGATTCGTTTCGAGGATGTCCTGCTGATCATCATCGGATTGAGCTGGCTTGCGAAAACGATCATCTACAAGGAATTGGCCCTTATTCGCGAGACCCCGCTGAATCGGCCGATTATGTATTACATGGTGGCGTGCGTAGTCGCGACCGGACTTGGGGTCATGTCGGGCCGTGTTCGGTGGGCCACGGGTACGTTCTTTATCCTGAAATACTTTGAGTATTTTTTCATCTTCTTCATGGTCGTCAACCATGTACGGACTCGGCGTCAGGTCATGCAACTGGTCGGGGCCCTCTTCGTGACGGCCTTCTTGATCAGCCTCTATGCCATCTATCAGATACCCAGCGGGGCTCGGGCCACGGCGCCGTTTGAAGGGGAGAGCGGAGAGCCCAATACGCTCGGTGGCTATCTGGTGTTCATTGCAGCCATTGCCATTGGTCTGATTCTGTATGTCGAATCCATTGCCGTGCGCGCCGTGCTGATTGGGCTGCTCGGACTCATGTCGCTGGCGCTTATGGCGACCTTGTCGCGAACCTCCTATCTGGCCGTGATTGTCTTGGCTCTTAGTGTGTTTGTCGCAAAGTGGCGCAATCCGCGCGTCGTCGTCGTCACACTTATCATTGTGATGTTGGTGCCGTTACTCGTTCCGGCGAACGTCACGCAGCGAGTCAGTGAAACATTTTTCGGTCGTCAGTACGGAGGGGAGATCCAGGTCGGTGGCGTGGCTTTGGACTTATCGACGACCGACAGAGTTCGGTCCTGGACCTATGTGCTCCGTGATTGGACGGCCCATCCGGTATTCGGCTCTGGTGTGACCGGATATGCGTGGGCCGACGCACAGTTCGTCAAGATTATCGGAGAGACGGGGTTGGTTGGGCTCGTGGCGTTTCTCTTTATCATCGTCCGTCTATGGTTGATGGCCCGTGACTCGTTTCTATCGGAGCGCGATCCATTCTCCAAAGGCCTGGCACAGGGCTTCCTTCTGGGGATGATCGCCATGTTGGCGCACTCTGTCGGTGCCAATACCTTTATCCTCATCCGTATCATGGAGCCGTTCTGGCTCTGTGCCGGACTGGTCATTCTCTTGCCGCGTCTGACATCGGAGCAGACGGACCCTGCCCCTCAGCGAGCGCTCGTATGAGGTGGTTCCTCTTCTGTTATTGGTATGAACCGGATGCACCATCCGATCCCGTAGGGCTCGTCCGTCTCTGGTCCTTGGCGCGCCAGCTCGTCGAACGAGGCGACAGCGTGACCGTCCTTCCTCCACGGTATCGCTCCTCGTTGCTCCAGCGAGGATTTTCGACCGCGCGGATTCCACTCCTTCCCTGGCCGCTGTTGCGTCCGATTTCCTACGCGGTGTTCTCCTCCATCGTTGCTCTTGTGCGAGCCTGTCGGTCGAAACCGGATGTCGTGTATTACCGGTGGATGGACAGTCCGCATCCATTGTTATTTGCGAGACTAGTCGGCGCGCAGTGCGTCTGCGAAGTGAACGGGGATCCGGTACCTGACTGGTCAGAGACCGATCGTACGGGTAAGAGGAGATTCAGACATTGGCTAGCGTCCTTTGCCCTCAGCCGCTGCGATCGCGTGGTCGTGCTGACCGAAGGATTACGCGATCTCGTCGTTCGCCGATATCGGGTTGCTACTGAGCGAGTGGCCGTATTGCCGAGTGGAACGGATACCGGCTTGTTTATTCCTCAGGAAGCAGTGGTATGTCGGCGCCGAATCGGATTGGGCCTCGATCGGGACTACATTGGTTTTGTCGGGAGCTTCTACCGCTACCAAGGATTGCAATGTTTACTGGAGGCGATGGTCATCATTAGGCGCACCATACCGTCCGTGCATTTACTCCTGGTTGGTGACGGAGAAGCCGCTCAGGAGTTGAAGCAGCAGGCGGGTCGTTTGGCATTGAATCCGTGCATTACCTGGGCCGGCAGGATACCCTATCAGGAAGTTCCGACGTGGATCGGTGCCATGACGCTCTGTGTGGCTCCGTTCCGAGGGGATCGTGGCGAAACGTCTCCGGTCAAGATCTTTGATTACCTTGCCTGCGGAAAGCCCGTAATCGCCAGCGCGATCCCCTCGGTCACGGGGACGTTTTTTCAAGAGACCGGAGTCGCCTTGGTCCCGCCGGACGATCCGGCTGCATTGGCTCAGGCGGTACTCGGGCTCTTGAACGATCCGGAGCGGCAGTCTCACATGGCAGCCCAGGGTCGGCGTTTTGTTGAACAGGGGTATAGCTGGACAGATCTCACCAATCGCTTGAAAGAGTGGCTTGCCACGAGGCAGGTACCGATACAGCATGCGCATCCTCGTGTTCTGTGATGAAGACCTGAGCATTGCAGCGGGGGGTGCCAGGCAAGTGGCAGAACTGGCGCTGGGGCTGCAACGGTTGGGACATGAGCTGTGTGTCGTGGCTCCACGCCCTCGCCATCCGATCGATTGCACGACGGTATACAGTCAGCTCACTCTCGTCCAGGTTCCGGTTCTCAGAAGGCTTGGGCTGCGGCCTCTGATCTTCCTCGCGCTGTCAGGATGCATCTTGCTCTTCCAGATTGTGAGAAAGAGACCGGATGTCATTGTCTGGTTCGACTCGCCGGGACAATGGGCTCCGCTCCTATGTCATACATTGACTCGCTGCCCCTATGTCCTATTCGTGAATGGTCTTCCCGACGAAGAAGTTTCTGGAATCTGGCAATGGCAGCCATTGCGCGCCTGGCTCCAAGTTACATTGAAGACCGCAGCCAGACGGGCCTCTGCAGTCGTGAGCATTTGCCCTGAGATTTTGGATCGCATGCAGAAAGAGTGGGGGATTCCTCTCGCACAGAGTGCGGTCATACGGAACGGCGTCGACGTCGAGGAGTTTCAGCCGATCGATTGCGCAGCATCGAGACGGCAGTTGGGATTGGAGCCCTCCGGTTCGTACGTCGGATTTGTCGGAGGATTTTTCCCCTGGCATCATCTCGACCAGCTGCTCGACGCCATCCCCGGTGTGTTGCAGTCAATCCCCCAGGCTCGCTTCCTCTTGGTCGGTGACGGTGGAACCAGAATAGAACTCGAGGCAAAGGCTCGAACGATGGGAATCGAGTCGTCCGTGCAGTTCGTCGGGCGGGTGCCCTTTCAATCGGTGCCTGGATGGATTGCCGCCTGCGATGTCTGTGTCGTGCTGCACAAACCCACGAGATCCTATCCTGGCGATTCCATGAAACTATGGGAGTATTTGGCCTGCAACAGGCCGGTGGTCGCGACGGCTGGGCCAGGGTATGGGGACTTCATTGAAGCAACCGGCTGCGGAGTGGCTGTGAAGCCTGACGACTGTGAAGATCTTTCCCGCCAGATCGTTCGACTCTTACGCGATGGCCAGGGTCGCACCACAATGGGGGCTAGGGGACGACAGGCGGCCATGAAGGACCATACATGGGAGAAGCGGGCTGAGCAGTTGGTATCGATTATCAAGGATTGCCTGAAAGTTCACCAACGTGTGGAGACGAAGAATATGGTGCGGCGAGGGGTGAGATGATGGCAGCGGGAACATCGGCGCATTCATCACTCTTGTCATGGGTGTTGCCGAACGCAGTCCAGGAACGACTTCGTAACTGGCGATGGCAATATCAATTGACGGGTATTCGGGCGAAGCTCGTGCGGCAGGATCTTCCGCCGGGCGTGCCGCCAGATCAGCTACGCAGGCAGTTGGCCGAAGCCGGGTTTCCGTTGCGCCCATTTTCAATATCGCCCCAAGCGATTACGCGCTATGTCGACCAGGCAGGCTATGCAAGGCGGTCCTACTACGATTCCGGTCGCGCTCCCAACGCTGTGGAGAAATATCTGGAGCATTATGTGGCGTTAACGTTGCTTCAACTGTCCGACCAAGAAGTCTATATCGATGTGGCCAGCGACACGTCTCCCTTGTCGGATATTGCTCGAGAGTTGAAAGGCGTACATGCCTATCAGCAAGATTATGCTTACCCGGACGGGATGCGAGGTAACCGGATCGGCGGCGATGCCTGCGCACTTCCGCTTCCAGACGGGTTTGCCGATGCCATGTCCTTGACCTGTTCCTACGAGCATTTCGAGGGGGATCGCGACATGGCGTTCTTGTGCGAGGCGGAGCGTGTCTTGGCGCCTGGGGGGCGGCTGTGTATCCTCCCACTCTATCTCTCGAGCACCTATCATATCAGGACGAATCCCTCGCTCGACATCACTGGACTCGTATTTGATGATCAGGCGGTGGTCTGTTGTCGGCGTGACGTCCATGTACGCCATGCCCGTCAGTACGATGTGGCGAACTTGCTCTCGCGAGTGGCTTCACATCGAGGGGCCTTGGCGATGGAACTCTATGAGATCGTCGATGCCGCCAGCGTCGATCCGTCCTGTTATCTCCGGTATGCCGCTTTGTTCAGGAAAGCTGAATCAGAGACTATTTCGGGAGCCGTTCGGTGATGGACGGATCGACTTCAGGACATCTTCTCTCATGGGGGAACCTACGGGCTCGCTTGATGCAGGCCGGTATATGGGTTCTGGTAGGGTTCGTTCTCGACAAGTTGATTGCGACCGCACAGCTGATGGTGCTCGCCCGTCTGTTGATGCCGTCGGATTTCGGTCTGATGGCGACATCGGCCGTCGTTATCGTGACGGCCAGCACTCTTGCGGAATTAGGGCTTGAGCAGTCGTTGATCGCCCGGCAGCAGGTGACGCACGGCGACCTCATGACCGCCTGGATCATTGGGATTGGTCGAAGCCTGGCGCTTGGAAGTATTCTTTTTGTCTGTGCGGGACCGATTGCACAGATCTTTCACGCCCCTCCACTGGAATGGATTCTCCGGATGCATTGTGTGGGGCTGCTCATTCAGTCTTTGCAAAGTCCCGCTCTGACCGTGTTGCTGAGGAATCTTGATCTCAAGCGTCGGGTCAAGCTGGACCTGCTTCGCCGGATATGTGAGGCCACCGTCACCCTCGGTCTTGCCGTCTGGCTGCACAGTGTCTGGGCTCTCGTGATAGGGCAACTGACCGGGTTTGCGATCGGGTCCCTTGCATCCTATTCGGTCGCCCCCTTTCACCCGCGCTGGTCATGGGATTGGAAGAGAGTTGGCCAGTTCATCGAGTACGGAAAGTACGTCAACCTGACATCAGTACTTATTATGGGAGTCATGAGCGGTGGCGAACTGGCGATCAGTTTCTTGTTGGGGGTCGAGTCGCTCGGACTGTACCAGATCGCCATGGCCATTCCCGTGCTGATCGGCATTCGTCTGCCGATGATGATGAACCAAGTTGCGATGCCGGCCTATGCGTTTGTTGAACAAAGCCGTCAGGTGGCCGGCCGAATGTTCACGATGCAGGTGGGATTGGTCGCCATCCTCCTAGTCCCGCTTACGGCAATTGTCATGATTTGGGCGCCGGAGATCATACAGACCATGGCAGGTGAGCGGTGGATGGAGGCGGCTGAACCGCTCAGGATCCTGGCGGTATTCATGGCCTGTTACGCGCTATCCAGCGTGATGGGGGCGTTCTATTTAGGTATGCGGCATCCTGAATACCAGACCCGCTGTTGGATCGTGCAATTTCTAATTTATGCCGGGACGATTGCACCGTTCACGGCGCATGCGGGCTTGCGGGGAGCGGCCGGGGCCTTGAGTCTCAGTTTCGCCATAGGGTTTGCCATGCATTTGCGGTATGCGAGGACTGCGCTTGGTGAAAAGATGCCCTCGTTCTTGGGGATCCTACGGCAGGAATATCCTCGCGTGGTGGAATCGATTCGAGGGCGGTAACGCCAAACGAGCGATGTTGTGACAGGGCGAAGGGCTGACTATGGAGATGTCCAGAGCGGCACAAATTGAAATTCAAGATGCCACAGACAGCACAGGTATGGACTTAATAGGTCTCAGGATCCCTCATGGTGCGTGTCCAGGGTGCCGGTCTGAAGGTACTCACAGAAATCTGGAGTCGCGAGGTCCTTCTGATCGGCTGGAGTGCGGATCATGCGGGCTGCAGTTTTGGTGGCCTCTCGCCCGGGCCAGCGCTGAATGGTATGGCATGCATGGAACGACCACAGCCGATTGGTGCGATTCATTAGTACGCCCAGGACATCAGAGATTTCTTACGCGTCCTCCACTCCGATCCGGACGCCTTCTTGAGATTGGGTGTGGACATGGTTTGTTCCTATCCCTCGCCCGCGACAAGGGTGGCATTGATGCCTGGGGGTTGGATTGGGACATCCGGGCGGTAGAGTTTGGACGGCAATACCGGCGCCTGGAGCATCTCTATGCACAATCGATTGAGGAGTTTCAGGCTGCTGAACGAGTGGGATTATTCGACGCGGTGACAATCTTTGAGGTGCTCGAACACCAGGATGACCCGGCTGCTTTTCTCAACCGCGCAGCAGCCGTCTTGAAACCCGGAGGTGTGCTGGCAGGCAGTGTGCCAAATCGTACTCGGCTTGTCATTGGGGCACGTGAGGAATGGGATTATCCGCCCCAACATTTACTGTGGTTTCACAGACATTCTCTAATGTCATTGCTTCAACTCAGTGGTTTTGAACGCATCAGGATCTATTCCCTGCTGGATATGCAAGCGCTGACAAATCAGATTCTGGCTCGCTTCAGCTTTGGCTTAGCAAGTCGAGTCGTTCAGATGCCAGAACCACCGGCCTCGAATGTTACGGAGCTCAGCGAGGGGGAATGGGAACAGCTGAAAACGAGGTCTACACCGTTTGGGTATCGCATGACAACTATCGTTAAGAAAGTCATGCTGATGCCGGTACTCCTTCCCGCACTGCTTTGGGGTAAAGCGACCCCATCGGCTCGGCATACGCTGTACTTTGAGGCATATCGAGCCAAGGGATCTGTTTAAGGGTATGGCAAAAGACGTAGCGCGCATCTCGGTCATCATTCCTACCTTTATGCGAGAGGAACTACTTTGCCAGTGCTTGATGGATGTGCTGCAGCAAACATATGCACAGTTTGAAACGATTGTTGTCGACCAGACTGCTCAGCACAAACCAGAAACAGAAGTGTTTCTCAGAAGCCTTCTTGATCGCATCAGATACATTCGACTTGATCGACCAAGTGTGACCGCGGCTTGCAATGAAGGTGCCCGTGTGGCATCTGGATCCATCCTGGTGTTCCTGGATGATGATGTACGGATTTCTGATCGTGAGTTTCTGCACAAACACGCTGCCTGCTACGGCGACTTATCGGTAGGCGCGGTGGCAGGGCGGGTGCAGGATCCCCGACACCCTGGAGGGGTTCCGTATGATCCTCGTTCATTGGACCCGGTTTGGGGATGGTCCTACACGGGATGGGATCACCACACGCATGCGGATGTGGTGACAATCCCGGGCGCAAATATGTCGTGTCGCAAGAATCTCTTCATTCAGCTGGGCGGGTTTGATGAATGTTTCACCGGCAATGCCGTGCGATTTGAGAATGACTTTTGTCTTCGGATGCGGACTGCAGGTTTCCGGGTTATTTTTGATCCAGCAGCGGAAGTAGTGCATCACTATGACAGCGAGGGGGGACATAACAATCGGCACTTGTATGGGACGAGCGAAGAGTCCCATGCCTGGTATGTCTCCTATTTCAGAAACATGGTCTATGTCACGGTCAAACATATACCGATGCGGGTTTGGCCGCTGGCTTGCTGGAATTTATGGCGTCAACATGTCTTCAATCGCCCGTTTCTGCAGATAGGACTTCCTTTCGTGTTCGCGCGGCAATGCGTGTTTGTCCGCGGAGTGTGGCAAGGCCTGCTGGCCGGACGGAGAGCAACTGGCCATGGAGCGCACAATAAGTAAGCGACGGAACATGCTCTTTGCGGACTCGCCATACTGCTGGGTCCGGCGTTGGCTGCGGCGTTCCTAGATGTGCTGCTGCGTGTGTTTTCGATTCCGGCGATCGATGTGCATCGGCGTGGGCCGATCCGGCAAGAGGATCATCGAACGTTTTTCGTCTACGATGCCGAACTGGGATGGCGTGGACGTCCGGACGCCACCGGGCCGTTTACGGGCTGGGAGTTCGACACACAGGTCCATCTGAACGAGCTGGGCTTCCGCGATGTCCGGGCGTGGCACGAGAAATTACCGGGCCAATATGAGTTGCTTCTGTTGGGAGACTCCATCACGTGGGGGTACGGGGTCGAAGAAGGCCGATGGTACTCCGATCGCCTCTGGACGAATTGTCGAAGTTGGGAGTCAATGGCGTGGTGAAAAATGCGGCGGTGAGCGGATACGATACTGGGCAGGAGCTATTGCTGTATCGGCAGCTTAAGCGCAGAGGCTGTCCCGATGTGGTGCTAGTCGGCCTGTATAGCAATGACGTGAGCGAGAATCTGTCGGCGTAGCAAGGCGCGTATCCTAAGCCGTATTTTCAGTTGGTGCAAGACATCCTGAAGCTGATGAACGTTCCGGTTCCAACCGAGGATCGATGGAACGTTCATCAGGCGGTAAGGGATCGAGACTGGATGTCCAGGCTGCGTGACCACTTACGCCTGTATGCCATGGCGGCGTGGATCAAGGAGATGGTTTGGCAAGCGGTTCAGGCAGATCTTCCCAAGCGGTCCCCTCCAGATGAGGCGGGGATCGAAGTTGCCGTTACGCTGTTACGCGAATTGGTCGGTGAGGTGGTGCAGGACAAGAGAGATGCTGCAGTTCTCGTTCTGCCCGATGTCAGCGGCCTGAGGGGCGGCGGTGCGTCAGCGTCGACCTTGTCCGCACAGCGAGCGGGGGTGTCGTCGATATTCGAACTCAGTCAGAAGTTTCAGGAGGCGGAACGGAGCCAGGGCGTACCGTTGTTTTATCGGTTGGATGGATCCCATTGGACGAAGCGGGCGCATGAACTGGCGGCGCAGCAGATTGCGCGGTTTCTCGCTGAGTCGGCCTTCTTCCGCAAGGCACCGAGACTATGTTCGGCACAGTTCTGAATGATGTCGGTGAGAGGCGGTGTGCACACATGCGTATCGGCATTGACACGCAAGCTCTCTCCGGGGGGGGCCGACAAGGGTTTTCGACCTATGTCTGGAATCTGATGCGGGCGTTTCGGTCGAAATTTTACGACCATGAGTTCCTAGAACTCTCGTGTGCCAGAGAGCCCAATTGGCGTCTGCCGAACCAGCTCTGCTGGGACCAGGTGCAATTACCGTATCGTGCCTGGCGAAATAAGGTCGATCTCCTCCATGCGCCTGCCTATTCAGGGGCGGTTGCACGTTCTCAGCCGTTGGTGCTCACGGTCCATGATCTGATGTACACACGGCATCCGGAATGGCTGCCGACCCAGCGCGCTCGGTGGTACTGGGGGAGCTGGATCCCTCTGACGGCTCGGCGTGCCACCGCAGTCATTACGCCGTCCGAGCACACAAAGCACGACCTCATCGAATTGGCACGTGTGTCGCCCGATCGCATCCATGTGGTGCCTGAGGCCATCGACCAGTTGTTCTTGACCCATTCGTCCAGCGAGCAGATCCACGTTTCGTTGAGCCGATGGGTGGGTAAAGCACCCTACCTATTATATGTCGGCAGTGTGGACGGCAGGAAAGATTGGCGAGCGCTCATGCAAGCCTTCGCCCTTCTCAGGGCAAGGATTCCGGAGGTTCGTCTCGTCATTGCCGGCCACATCATTCAAGGCCGTTCACACATTCATGAACACATTCAGGCCTGCAATGTGGCCGATGCCGTCATCTGCACGGGGTATGTGGAAGACGCTGAACTTGTTGGGCTGTATGCTGGGGCGAGCCTCTTTGTCTATCCCTCATGGTTCGAAGGGTTTGGATTACCCTTGCTCGAAGCGATGGCGATGGGGGTCCCGGTCATTTCGTATCGAACCTCGTCGATTCCCGAGGTGGTCGGCGATGCCGCAATCCTCATCGATCCGCCCTTTCGTTCAGAGGACCTCGCCGGCGAAATGGAGCGGGCGTTGACGGATCACTGCTATCGCAGCGAATTGGTCGAGAAAGGCGTACGCCGTGTGAAACAGTTTAGCTGGGATCGAGCGGCGGAAGAGACCATGGCAGTTTACGAACGATGTATATGAAAATGTTCTTGCAGCGATCGAAGTGGATATCGGTGGGATTGTGGTTGGAACCAGGCTGTCAGTGGTGCGGTTGGATAGCCGCGATACCGTTGGTCCAACGAAGCCAGAAGATTTGGAATGACCTCAAGACCATCGGGCGGTTATGGAGTGAGCCGCAAATGGTTGAGCCGATCTTGGCTGATTCGGTCGGAACGTATTGATATAGGAAGAAGCAGATCTGATGGAACGCCGCGACGCCTATCCGACCGACACTCAACACATCGTGAACTTGTCGGGATATGTGTGGGCAGCCAGACAGATTCCAGGGCTGGATCAGTTGCGAGTGCTCGATCTCGCCTGTGGGACGGGCTACGGGTCCGACTATCTGAGCGGAAAGGCCGGTCGAGTCGTCGGAGTGGACTGTGTTCCTCAGATTGTCGCCCGTAACCGTGCCCGCTACGGTCATTCCGGTGCGTCGTTTTTGGCAATGGATGGTTGTGCGCTGGGTTTTCTCGACGAGTCCTTCGATTGTATTCTGTCGCAAGATACGATCGAACATATCCAAGACGATCGGCGGTTCGTGGCGGAGGTTGCGCGTGTTTTACGCAAAACCGGCGTGCTCGTAATATTTACGCCGCATGGGAAAAGCGTCGCCGACAAACCGGAGGACCCCTATCATGTGCGGGAGTATAACCGGAAGGAGTTTCAAGACATTCTGTCGCCATACTTTTCAACCATTCGATGGTTCGGTCGCCGCCAAGGGACTCGATTGAAAGCCGCTGAACGATCGATGGATGGCGTGCGGCGATTTGATCCATGTGGCATCCGTAATCTTGTTCCGCGCTCGATTCGGCATTGGCTCGGTGGTGTGGTCAGTCGGCTTCAGGGTGGGCCTACGCTGGAGGCGATCACTCCTGAAGACATTGAATATGAGGAAGGTGTGGCAGGGGATACGAATCTTATCGGAATTTGCATGAAATGACGCAGGTAGGCGGTACGCGGCAAAAGCTGTTGGTTAGGAATGGGCGGATCGAGAAACGATGACGATCTATCGAGGATGTCTTTAGAAGGTCGTTGGGTAGATATGCGGAGCGTGGATGGTCAGTCGTTGGAGAGGGAGGCATGGAGTGAGTAGTATGGTGAGCTTTAGAACGACCATTATCGGAGTCTTGCTCATCTGCGCCGTGCTGGTTCGCGTAGCACTGTTCTCCGGTGGCGTCAGGGGATCGGACGCTTATGCGTATGCCCATCAGGCTTATAATATTGCGACCGGTCAGTATGATGTGACCATGGACAAGCAGTACTACGGGTTTCGGTATGCCGTCTTGCTCCCGACGGCATTGGCCTATGCGTGGTTTGGAGTGGCGGATTGGTCGTCGGCTTTTTTCCCGTTACTCGCCTCTCTTGGAACATTGCTGTTGTTGGTCTGGCTTGGAACAGCGCTGTTCGACGAACAGACCGGCTTGTTCGCTGGTGGATGCTATGTTTTTTTCCCCTTAGACTTGCCTGCCGCAACCCTTTTAGGCCCGGACAGCTTTATTCCATTCCTATCGACCGCTGCCTTTCTGGCCTGCTGGCTTGCCTGTGGGGAACAGTCGAAGGTTGGTCGTCAGACTGGATGCTATCTCTTGAGCGGGTTGTGTATCGGATTGGCGATACAGGCTCGCGAGAGCAGTGTTCTCCTGCTCGGTTCGTTGATATGCCTTATCCTTATCCGCCGAGTGTGGTCGCTGAAGCCGCTGTTCATCCTCGTTGGATGTATGATCCCACTCGCGGCCGAAATGGGCTATTACTGGGCCATGACGGGTGACTTGTTCTATCGGCAATCAGTGATTCAGCAGTTGAACGACCTCTACGCCTTTGATGCTGCCATGGCGACTCCGTCGCAGACCTATTTTGTCGGAGGACCGACATCCTGGGGCTATTATCCGGCGGCGATGTTGGGATGGGATCTCGGAGGGTTGGCCTGGTTCAGTTTTTTCATCTACGCGGCATTGGGCGGAATTGTGATTGCAGCATGGCGGGGGGAGCTACAACGGATCGTTCCGGTGCTTGCCTGGATCGCCGTGCCGTTCTTGTATCTGGAGTTCGGTAGCGTGTCACTCTGGCGCTACGTACCGCTTCCCAAGGTCCCTCACTACATGAGTGTAATTTCCGGCGCCATGGTGTTGCTCAGCGCCTATGGTGTGGTTACGCTCTTCCGGCATGCTAATTGTCTCGAAAGGGGGCCGCAGCTACTCTCGTGGGTTAAGTGGAGGATAGTAGGCATGGTCTTTGTGGTGGCCGGTCTTGCCGGAACCTCGCTGTACGGCACCTATCGCGTGCTTCAGAACGGGCAGGACGACGCGCGGCCCTACGAACGGGTGGCAGCCATGGTGGAGAAGGATCCCACTCGCCCGATTTACGTCACGCACCCCCGTTGGATACTGTTTCTCAACTACCATCTTCGGTATCAAACGGGGATCAACTACTACAGTCACCACCAGAATTTTTCAAATGGCCGGCTTCGAAACCTGAAGGACGTGGAAGATTGGGATCATGTTCCTCCGGCATATGTAGTTCTCCACGATCGATATCTGTACTTCGATACAGTGGGTAAGCCGATCAATCGGGCGGGGGTGCTCTCTGATCTTGCCCAACGCAGACTATCGACTTGGCGGATTATTGGGGACGAGAAAGGTAAACCATCATACAATTCATTCAAGCTGCTCGAGTCGGATGGTGTCAAAGGACAGTCGATGGCTTCGTTGAGAACGGGGATGTGAGGTGCTGGGTGACACTGTATGAAGCAGTGCTCCGTTGATCTTAATTGTGAGATCCTGCCGGAGTCTAATGGGACATTCGGTCTGGTGATCACAAGCGAAGTCGTCGAGCATTTGATCCAGCCGGACCATGTCCTCACGGAACTCACCCACGTGCTAAGGCCGTGGGCGCCATTTTAATTACTCAGCGACATCCTGCTGATCATCGGAAGGAAGCCGTGAGGTCGTGGCCTACGAACTAACCAGACGCGAGTTCGAACAAGTGATTCGAGCCTACAGACCATCTCTGTACGAGACGTTTGGAGTGGACGATGCGCGATTCACCACGCCGATGAATCACGCATTGAAGTGTCGCGACCGTCTCCACGTGGCGCTTCGAAGCGGATTACAGCGTTTGTCGGAGGGGCCACAGACGATCGTCGACTTCGGTCCCTTCCCAGGCAGCCTGTTGCGTCTCTTGCGCAGGATTGAGCCGACGAGCACGGCGCGGCTGGTCGGCGCCGGTCTGATGGTCAGTCCCGAGTTTGTACAATTGATGAAACAAGATGCGGACGTGGAGATTCTCACGGTCAACCTCGATCTTGCCGGTCAACAGTTTGCGGCCAAGGGTTATCAGGAGAAGGTGCCGTTGCCGAACTCTTCTGCACGGCTTGCCTTTGCGCTGGAGATCATCGAACATCTGACATCACCGTTTCAGTTGATGTCGGAAGCGTATAGGCTGTTGAAATCCGGCGGCCATCTCGTGATCACGACGCCGAATGTCACTCGCATCGGCAATATCTTCAAGCTCTTGATCGGTCGATCGCCCAACGATCGCCTGGCCCCTCCCGGCTACAATGATCCGAGCGATGAGTGGCGGCCGCATGTACGGGAATATGCGATGCATGAATTAGCTGAGATGTTGCGCCACGTCGGATTTGAAGTGGCCACGACACAGTTTTTTCTGGGTGACGACACGCAGGACTCGCTCAAGACTGTCCGCCAGCGCGCGATCGATTGGGCCAAAGTGCCGTTCTATCTCGCCCCGCATTTGCGCGGGAGCCTCTTAATTGTGGGGAGAAAGTCGTGATGCCGATCGTGCTTGCCGAATTGGCCGGATCGTCCTCCTACGGGGGCGGTGAACGGTATCTGGAACTGCTCTTTGGCCGTCTCGACCGCGCTCGGTACCGACCCCTTTTGATCTGTCCGGAGCCTGGCTCGTTCGTGGGGCGCATGAAAGAGCGCGGAGTGGAGACGCGCCTCGTTCACTTGGCGCCGCTGTTCAACCCGATTGCCCTCTGGCGGTTGACGCGGTTGCTGGTTCGGGAACACGTCACCATTCTCCAGACGCATGGTGCCAGAGCGAATTTTTATGGGCGGATTGCGGGACGCCTAGCGGGAGTGCCGGTTATTATCTCGACGATACACAATTCACTGAAAGATTACGAGGTCTCTCCGCTCACACGATGGCTCTATACAGTCTTGCTGCGCCTCACGCTTCCCCTGGTCCATCGGATTCTCTGTGTCTCGGAGGCCAATCGTGGAGACCTGATCGAGGAATGCCCAGCGGCGGCGGCAAAGGCGCAGACGGTGCACAACGGCGTGGATCTCTCGGCCTTTTCGTCACAGCCGAATCATCAAAAGGTCAGGCAGGAATTAGGGGTGACAGAGGGTCCGGTGCTGGTCACAATTGGGCGATTGACGGAACAGAAGGGCCATCGGTACCTCCTACAAGCGCTTTCATGTCTGCTTGAAACATGGCCACAGCTCTGCTGTCTGTTTGTGGGACAAGGCGAGCTTCAGGATGCCTTGCGCCGTATGGCGATCGATCTGGGCGTTGAGCAGGCTTGTCGGTTTGTCGGGGTTCGTGAGGACATTCCTGGCATCCTGACTGCGGCAGATGTGTTTGTGCTGCCGTCACTCTCTGAGGGATTTCCCTTTGTGTTGCTGGAAGCGCTGGCCATGGGCTGTCCCGTTGTTGCGTCTCGAGTCAATGGAGTACCGGAATTAATCGAAGACTACAAGACGGGATTGCTCGTACCGCCGCGTGATCCACAGGCATTGGCAAGGGCGATCAGGGATATGCTGGACGATCGACGCGCTGCCTTGAGGATGGGGGCAGCAGGACGAGCGCTGGTCCGGGAGCGGTTTACGGTGAATCGCATGGTGGCGAATACAACGGCGATCTTCGATGCGGCGATGCAGGACGCGGGCGTGCAGGCGCCAGTTCGGAAACGGGTGGCGGCGTGAAGACGGAAGCAGTACCGGAGACAGAACAGATCTCCTGCCCCTGCGGTAGTCAGTCGCTGTCGGTCGATGTGTTTCAGACATCGACGAGACGCTATTTCCGTTGCCCTGACTGTGAGCTGGTGTTTCTGAATCCTCGTCCGTTATCAGCCATGGTCGAGGAGTTTTACCGCGAAGACTACGACGAAGCCTATGGCGAGGTCGAAGCCTCTTCGGATCGCGACCCGGTGTTTGAGAGTGTCGTGCGCCGACTCGGCCAGTACCGACAGGCCCCTGGTCGGCTGCTCGATGTCGGCTGTGGGGACGGCGCGTTCCTGTCTCTCTGTCGGTCTGCGGGATGGACCTGTTACGGGTTGGAGCTATCGAAGAGGGCTGCTGCGCGCGCGGTTCGTCGTGGTTTGACAGTCCTGCCTCCAGATTTCCTGGAACGGATGGGTAAGCACGAACCGTTCGATGTGATCACGCTGGTGAACGTGTTGGAGACGGTGACGAGTCCGGCGGCGCTCTTGCGACAGGTCGCGGGTGCATTGGCCCCATCGGGTCTCGTGGCGATCAGAGCGACGAACGGCGCGTTTCATCTCCCGATGCGGACACCGGCCCGATGGGTCGGGTCGCGCTACGATCAGGCCTTCCATCTGTTTCTGTATTCGCCGCCGACGCTCCGCTCATTGCTCCAGAGGGTTGGGTTAGAGACGATCGCAATCCATAACGCAGTTCCGAGTCGAGGGCCTCTCACCCTGGAGAATCCGTGGATCAGTCGTCTCAAATGGCGGATCGGTGCGACGGCGTTCTGGTCCTGTGCGGAGTTGCTCTATGCGATGACGGGAGGGCGCGTGGTCTGGGCTCCTTCATTTGAGCTTATTGCTCGGCGGAGCGAAGGATTGTCATGAGTCGATCCCATTGGTTCAGTCGTAGAGGGCGGCGTTCGCTCAGATTGTTTAGTTTGCTGGTGGCGCTCTGTCTGCTTGCCGCATTGGCCACGCTCGGAGTGCGGCCGCTGTTGACGTCGGTGGGGTCTGCCAAACATACGCGATACGAACCGGTCGATGTGCCCCCCGCAGAGGTTTCGCCCAGCCACCAGAAGGAACGGGAAGAGTATGAACGGCGAGAGCGAGTCCTGACGGAGAAGAGTCGGTAGCACGTGTATTTGGAGTTGCCATTCCATGTGTGGTATTTGCGGCATTGTAGGGGATCACGATCCGGTTCTGCTTGAGCGGATGCTCAACCGGCTGGTCCATCGGGGGCCGGACGACGAAGGGACGCACCACGACCCAGGCCTGTCCCTCGGTGTGCGGCGCTTACAGGTGATCGATCCGCGCGGCGGGCATCAACCGGTCCGGAACGAAACCGGTTCCGTCTGGGCGGTCTTGAACGGTGAGATCTATAACTATCGCGAACTCCGGAAGGAGTTGATCCAGAAGGGTCATCGATTCCAGTCCGATGGCGATACCGAAGTGTTGGTGCATCTCTATGAAGAAGAGGGACCGGAGGGGGTGTACCGGCTGAGGGGGATGTTTGCCTACGCCATCTGGGACCGGGAGCGGGATCTTATCCTGCTGGTCCGCGATCGATTGGGGATCAAGCCTCTGTACTACTCCGTTCAACCGGGGCACGCGGGCGCGGCTCATCTGGTGCTCTTTTCCTCAGAACTACCGTCGCTGCTGGAAGGTTTGCCTGGTTGGACGATCCGTCCGCAGGCCATTGCAGACTTTCTGTCGCTGCTCTATGTGCCGGGCCCCGATACGATTGTGGAAGGCGTCTATCAGCTCCGACCGGGCGAAGCCCTTAAGATTGTACGGGGTGAGGTAGCGTTCTGGCGCTACTATCGTCCGGAGGAAGAAGTCCCTTGCCAGGTTGAGGCATCCCAGGGCGACCAACGCGAACGATTTCTGCATGCGCTCCGTGATTCCGTGCAGGCCCATCTGGTCAGCGACGTGCCGCTCGGATTGTTTCTGTCCGGTGGGTTGGACTCCGCATCGATCTTGGCCTGCATGCGCGAGGTCATCCCAGGATCGATCAAAACATTTTCCATCGGGTACGACGCGCCGGAAGATCAATCGTACAATGAGCTCCACGCCGCCAGGCTTCTTGCGACCCACTTCGGGACGGACCATACAGAAGCCGTGCTGCGCCCCGATGTGGTCTCGTTGCTGCCTCGCGTGGTCGCCGGCATGGGTGAGCCATTTGCCGACTCTTCGGCCATCCCCACCTACTTGGTGTCCGAGTTGGCCAGACAGTCGGTGACGGTGGCTCTGTCCGGTATTGGCGGTGATGAACTCTTCGGCGGCTATCCCCGCTATCTCGGATTACGTGCTGCGGCTCGCTATGCCTCACTTCCTGTGGCGATGCGGTCATGGATCGCGTCTTGTGCAGCCTTCTGTCTGGCGGACGGTTCAGGAGGCCGCGACGTTCGTGGCCGCATCAAGCGGTTTCTCCTTGATGGCGACCGCCCCCTCACTGAGCAATACCTCCGGTGGACGACCTTTCGGCCGGCAGGATGGGAAGGGCCACTGTTTGCCGAGGGACTTCATGCTGCCGTAGTCGACAGCGCGGCGCTTCGTAATCTCAGGGGGCTCTTCGGCCAATGGCCGTCACAGGAGCCGGCTGATCGAGCGATGGGTGTCGATCTGCAATCCTATCTGCCGGACGATCTGTTGCGGATGGGTGATCGGATGAGCATGGCCCATTCACTCGAACTACGAGTCCCGTTCTGCGACCATCACCTGCTGGCCTTCGCTTGTTCGTTGCCGGCTGCGACCAGATTGCAAGGATGGAAGTTAAAGGGATTTATGAGGTCAGCGTTAGAAGGCATGATACCTCAACGTATTATTTCTGGCCCTAAACGAGGCTTCATGCTGCCAATCGGACGATGGCTGCGCGAGGATCTGCGCGAGATGAGTCGGGATGTACTCTCCGATGAGACGATCCGTCGGCGGGGCTATGTCACTCCTGCATATGTGCAGTGGCTGCTTGCAGAGCACGACAGTGGTCGACGGAATTTTACGGATCAACTCTATGCGCTCATGGTATTGGAATTGTGGCAGCGACAGGCGACGCAGCCTGTTTCCAGCCTTCCGATGGGAGTAGTCGTGGCATGAATGTCGTCCTATTTGCCGAAGTCACGATCGAGCAGGTGATCGGTGGCGCCGAGCGAGTCCTCCGGCAGCAGGCGTTGGGGCTCGCGAAGTTGGGTCATCGCGTATGCGTGCTCGCGCGGGCTCCCTTCGAGTCTGCGGAGACTCACCTGTCGATCGGACGCGTGTATGAACGGCGATATCCTGTGACGCGAACCAGCGAGCCGGCCTTTGTCTGGTCTTCAGTGCAGAACTCCCTTCGAGCATTTGATCTGACGCGGCAGACCAGTCCTGTCGATGTCGGCATGATTCATCAGTCACTCGCGGGACTGGGTCCAATCTTGTTCCGCTATCGATCCGTCAGCCACTGGGTCTACCTGTGTCACTCGTTGGCACATGAGGAGTACCTGACCAGAGCAGAGCGGGCCTCAACGACGCTGGAATGGGTCAGGCGGCGACTGAGCGTGCGCGCTCGGCGTTGGATTGAACGAATGGTGATCCGACGTTGCCATCATGTGATCGTGTTGAGCGAATTCATGAAGCGAGGAGTGATGGCCGCCCACGGAATTGTATCGCAGCAGATCACCGTGGTCCCAGGCGCAGCAGATCTCGCCACGTTTTATCCGGCACAGGACCGGAACGAGGTCAGACGGGAACTCAAGTTACCGGAGGGCCGCACGCTGTTGTTCACGGTTCGCAACCTGGTCCCGCGCATGGGGTTGGAGCATCTTCTTGAGGCCATGACGATGCTTGGGGAGGAACAGCAGAATCTCCTGCTCCTGATCGGGGGGGAGGGCCAACTGCGCCCCCGATTGGAGGAGCTGATTCGCAGCAAGGGATTAGAAGATTCAGTGCTGTTACTCGGATTCGTCCCGGAGGAGCAATTAGCGAAGTACTACCAGGCCTCTGACTTGGTGGTGATGCCGACGTTGCAACTCGAAGGGTTCGGCTTGGTGACGGTCGAGGCGTTGGCCTGCGGTACGCCGGTAATGGGGACGCCGGTCGGCGCGATTCCAGAAGTCTTGAGCGCGGTTGATCCGCTGCTGGTGACGGAAGGGACAGACGGACGTTCTCTCGCCCAGACATTACGATCGCTGCTGAAACGTTTTCGCGATCAACCAGGCGAGCGAGAGCGCGTGTCACAGAAAGGCCTGGATGTCGTGGAGCAGCGCTACAACTGGGTGGCACATACGGCCGATCTGGAGCGTCTATTCGTGAGCCTCTCGAAGGACCAGCTCGTTGCGGCGAATCAGTCAGCCGGGGTGCGGAAGGTGATTCATGTGATTACGCGCCTCGACTATGGCGGGTCGGCGCAAAATACGATGTTGACGGCCCTCGGCCATGATCGTGCACAGTTCGAGCCGCTGGTGGTGGCCGGCTATCCGGGATCGTGGGATGCCCAAGGTGGGCAGGCAGCGACCGAGGAGAATTGTCGGCGACTCGACAAGGCTGGAGTTCGTTGGCTGTTGCTTCCTTCGCTGACGAGAGCGGTCCATCCACTCAACGATATGCAGGCCCTCTGGCAATTGATCAATCTGTTCCGGCAAGAGCGGCCGGCGCTGGTCCATACCCATACATCAAAGGCCGGTGTGTTGGGACGCATGGCTGCCTGGCTCGCGAGGGTACCGGTCATCGTCCATACCCCGCACGGCCATGTGTTCTACGGTCACTTCGGTCCGGTGAAGTCGTGGCTGTTTCTTCAGATCGAATGGGTCCTGAGTGCCATCACGGATCGACTGATTGCACTCACAGAAGCAGAGCGGCAAGACCACCTCGATCGTGCTGTCGGCAAAGCAGAACAGTTTGCCGTCGTGCCGAGCGGGATCGATCGTGAGAAATTCGGGCAGGCGAGGGTTCATGGGAAACAACAGCCGGATTGGTTTGGCTGCCCGCCGGATGCGCTGATCGTCGGATCGGTCGGGTGGCTCACTGATATTAAAGGCCATGCATACCTGATCGAGGCTATCGCCACGTTGAAACAAGATTTTCCTTCCCTGCATCTCGTGATCATCGGCAGTGGAGATCGGCATGACGCATTGCTCACGTTAGCGGAGTCGGCTGGTCTTCGTGATGCCCTGCATCTTCTGGGTCACAGGGATGATATCGACGTCTGTCTCGCGGGGATGGATCTGTTTGTTTTACCCTCGCTCAATGAAGGGATGGGAAGGGCGTTGATCGAAGCCATGGCGGCAGGACTGCCGGTGATTGCCTCACGGGTCGGTGGGATTCCATCCGTGATCGATCACGAGCGAACCGGCCTGCTGGTACCGGCGGGTGATGCCGGTGCGTTGGCTGAGGCATTGCGTCGGATGCTCGATCGACCGGAGTGGGCCGCAGAGTTAGGCGTGGCAGCGAGCCGGAGCGTGGACAGCCGATACGGGTCGGTCTCCATGGTTCACGCAGTTGAATCCATCTTTGCTGAGGCGCTGGGTGTTTATAGGTAAGCGAGGCGAGCACATGAACGGTGCCTGGCGGCTGATACGGTTTTTGATGATCGTGCTGGCCTGCCTGCCGGCCGCTATCGGGCAGGCACAGGTATCGGATGATCGGCAGCAGATCGTGGCCACGATGCATGTCCATAGTACTGCCAGCACGGGTGAATTGACGATCGAGGCGCTGGCTGAACGGGCGGAGCAGCTCGGGCTGGATGTGCTCATCCTGACGGATAACTTTTCTTTGCGCTACGAGTATGGACTCTGGCCCATGCCTGGTCTCTTGAAACGACAGGTCAGTTTTCCATCTGTGTTGGAGTATGGAATCAAACGGTATGTGGATGAGGTCTCGGCAGCGCAGCGCCGTCACCCGAATCTGATCATCCTGCCGGGTCTCGAGGTTGCCCCCTATTACTACTGGACCGGTTCGTTATGGGGACGCTCGTTGACGATGCATAATGCACAGCGAAACTTGCTGGTGTTCGGCCTGAACAAGCTGGAGGACTATCGATCCCTCCCTGCGAGTGGGAATCCGGGATCCTATTCGTTCGATTGGCGAGGGGCGCTGAATGGCGCGCCGATGTTGTTGGTTGTTCCAGCCGTCTGGCTGTGGAGGCCGATTCGTCGACGTGCTGATCGACAATCGCTACGGCGAATGGTCGCCTGTATCTTGATCGTCCTGGCGGTGGCGCTGGTGGCCAATGCCTGGCCCCTGAGTCAGCCTGCGTTTAGTTCGTATGACGATCGGCTGGGGTATCGTCCCTATCAGGCCCTCATCAATGATGTGAGGGACAAGGGAGGGCTTGTCTTTTGGTCGATGACGGAAGCGCGAGACTTTCATGAATATGGGTTTGGGCCACTGGGAACGATCACCGTCAAGACGGAACCTCACTCTGAATCGTTGCGAGAGACGACTGGGTATACGGGATTCGGCGGGCTCTATCAGGATGGGCGAACCATCATCAAGCCGGGCGATTTATGGGATCGGTTGTTGCCATTGCCGGCACATGAGCTGCGACCGACCCCCGTGCTCATCGGGGAACTGGCGTTTCATGGATTGAGCGATGCCGGGAAGGATCTGGATCGTGTGGTGACGGTACTCTCGGTGAAAGAACGGACCATCGCCGGTGTGCTGGAGGCACTTCGGTCCGGCCATGTCTACGCAGTAGGAGCGGGCGGTCCTCACGTCCAGCTTCGGTTGGATGAATTTCGAATTGTGTGCCAGGGTGGGGCCAAATCGGCTTCGGTCGGTGACAGACTCGATCCAGCCGGGGCGCGAGATCTCATGGTCCACTTTTCCATTACGGCGACCGATCGTGGGCGCCATCCTGTGAAGGTGCGGGTGATTCGTTCCGGCCAGGTGGTGGCTCAGTTGGCTGGTGAGACGCCATTTCTCGTCGACTGGCCAGATGCAACCGGGCCGACAGACGGGCGTATGACCTATCGAGTGGAGATCACCGGCAGCGGCGAGTTGCTGAGTAATCCGATCTTCGTCGAGAAAGTGATGGGGGATCGGTGATGAGTGATGGGAGGCGACTAGGGTATAAGAGAGAACCTACGCAGCTCCGTACTCATCACTCATCACGGATCACCGAATGTAAGCGTGTCACCATCCATCAACCGCAGTTCTTGCCCTGGCTTGGGTATCTGGACAAGATCGATCAGTCGGATCTGTTTATCGTCTTGGATTCGGTGCAGTTCAAAAAGAACGAGTGGCAAAATCGCAATCGTATTAGAACGGCTGACGGCTGCCAATGGATGACCGTACCGGTGCTCCATCGTTTTGGCCAATTGGTGAAAGATGTTCGGATCAATCAGTCCGTGGCCTGGCGGGGTCAGCACCTGCGCGCCCTGGAGATGCATTATGCGCGAGCGCCCTTCCGCGATTGCTATTTGCCGGAGTTGCGCAGCCTCTATGAGGCGTCATGGGAACGGTTGCACGAGCTGAACCTGGCAGTCATCCGCTGGCTGCTTGGGGCGTTCGGGATCGCGACGCCCCTTCGCTGCGCGTCGGAGTGGCAGGCACGGGAGGAACCCACCGATCGGTTAATCGATCTCTGCCACGCCGTTGGAGCCTCGGAGTATCTCTCCGGTCCTGGGGGGGGGCAGTATCTGGACATCCCGCGGTTTGAATCGTCTGGGTTGCGGCTCGCGATTCAACAGTTTCACCATCCGATGTATCAACAAGTATACGAACCATTCATGCAGGCAATGTCGGCCATCGATCTGTTGTTCTGTTGCGGTCCGGAATCGTTGACGCGATTGCGGGAGGCGCAGACGGGGCAGAATGTGGTTACGGCGTAGGGACTGAGCGAGGGGGTTGAGATGGCGAACGATCGTAGAAAACCCATGCGGATTTTGGCGATCGGCGCGCATCCGGATGACATTGAAGCCGGGTGCGGCGGCACGTTGTTCAAGTATGCGCAAAAGGGGCATCGCATTTTTCTGATGGTCATGACCGCCGGCGATAAAGGTGGTTCTGGCGGCGTACGCAAGCGCGAGCAGGAAGAATCGGCAAAACAATTACGGGCCGAAAAGATTTTCTGGGGCGGGTATGAGGACACGGCGGTCCCGGTGGGTCGTGAACTGATTCAGGAGATCGAAGCCGTGGTCAAAGAAGTGGAGCCGCACTTCATTTTCACCCACTATCACGACGATACCCATCAGGACCATCGGCACTTGGCGATGAGTACCATCACGGCGACTCGCTATGCCACGAACGTGTTGTTTTACGAAGGACCGACGACCCAGAACTTTTCGCCCACCGTCTTTGTCGATATCGATCAGGTGGTGGAAGAGAAGGTCAAATCGATCGAGGCCCATGCGTCGCAGGTGAAAAAGACCAATATCGAAGGCCTCAGTATTGTCGATGTCATTCGGGCCGGGGCGCATTTTCGCGGCATTCAAGGTCGGGTGAAAAACGCAGAAGGCTTTGTTCCGCTGCGATTGTTTATTAATATCGGTCTATGACGACTGTCGCCACGATGATTCCCCACTCACGGCCTGCCATCGATGAAGAAGACTTGCGCGCGACGGCCGACGTGCTGCGTGCTGGACAGATTGCCCAAGGGCCCTGGGTCGAGCGATTCGAGCGCTGCATGGCATCGTTCGTTGGCGTTCAGGGTGGGGTGGCCGTCAGTTCAGGGACTGCCGCGCTCGAACTGGCCATGCGGGCACTCGGGATCGGAGCCGGCGACGAAGTCATCATGCCGAGTTATGTCTGCGCCGCACCCTGGCTCGCGACGCAACGGGTCGGGGCACAGGCCCGGCTTGTCGACATCGATTTGAATACGTTCAACATCGATCCCCTCGCGGCCCGCCAGGCGGTGACCAAGAAGACTCGCGCGATCATCGTCCCGCATCTGTTTGGCTTGCCTGCCGATCTGACGGCACTGGAGCGGCTGGGGATTCCGTTAATTGAGGATTGCGCGCAGACGCTAGGGGCGACAGAACAGGGTCGGCCGGTCGGGACGGTTGGACGACTGACCGTCTGTTCATTTTACGCGACGAAGCTCCTGTGTGCCGGAGAAGGCGGGATGGTCCTGTCGAATGAGGGGACATTACTCGAACGAGTCAGGTCGCTGCGCGAATATGATGGTGCAGCCACACTGAATCCCTCTTCGTTCAATCTCAAGCTGACCGACTTGCACGCAGCCCTTGGGTGCTCTCAGCTGGGACGATTCTCGGCCTTTCATGCGCGGCGGCAGTTTCTCGCAGCAGCCTATCGGGAAGCGCTGTCCTCCAAGGCCGCTATCTGCCCAATCGTGCCTCCAGGCAGGGCACATGGATATTATCGATTTGTCATGAGGCTGCCGCATCTCCAGAGTAATTCTGATGGTTTACGCGTGCTGGTCGGCCGGTTGGAACAACAGGGAATTCACTGTCGCAAGCCGGTCTTTCGTCCGCTCCACCGCTATCTGGGTCAGTCTGGTTTCCCCAACAGTGACGAAGCGGATCGAACGGCGTTGTCGATTCCGCTCTATCCCGATCTCACAGACGACGAAGTCCGGCACATTCAACAATCGTTGGCCGAGGTCTTGTCGTGAAGGCGATTGACGCCGAACTTTCACTCTTCACGTTGCGCAGTAGCCGACGCTGGATGACACCGGCTGCGCTAGGGGCTCTGCTGGGAGCGGTGGTCTTGGCGGTCCCCACGATTCGTGACCTTTTCGTATTTGAAGGTTTTCGGTGGCTCTACATTCTCCTCTTTGCGTTTCTCGGTGCCTGCGCGTTGACGCCGCTCATGGTACAGATCGGTCATCAGTGGGGACTGGTCGATCACCCGTCCGATCGCAAGATCCATGTGCATCCGACGCCCAGGCTCGGTGGTGTGGCCGTCTATCTTGGATTTCTTGGCTCGGTGCTGCTGAATTCGATCCTGCCGGACTGGATGCTCGCCACCCTCGCAGCTGGATCGCTGTTGTTGATCGTCGGGATCATCGACGACGTGTGGGAATTGCCTGCTTCATCGAAGCTGGTTGCTCAACTTGTGGCGGCCGGGATCGTTATAGCCGCAGGCAAGGTGCTGACGCTCTTTCCCAGCGGGCCGGTCGGCGATGTGGCGAATGTTGTGCTGACGTTGCTCTGGATCGTCGGGATTACCAATGCGTTTAATTTTTTCGACGGCATGGATGGTCTTGCCACGGGCTTGGCGATTCTCATAGCCGGATTCATGGGAGCCGTGGCATTTGAAACCAACCAGCCGGGGTTGGGATGGCTTGCCATCGCCATTATCGGGGCAGGGGTAGGATTTCTTCCCTATAATTTTCGAGGGCGTAAACCCGCCGTCATTTTTCTTGGAGACGGTGGGGCAACCTTTTTAGGCTTCACGCTGGCCTGTCTCGCAGTCGAAGGGAGTTGGGCGGATCATAGCCCAATCGTCTCGTTCAGCAATCCGCTCCTCATTTTCGGCGTCCTCATTTACGACATGATCCATATCACGGTGGAGCGAGTCGCGACAGGGAAGGTGCGCTCGATCAAGGCATGGCTTGAGTACGTGGGCAAAGACCATCTCCATCACCGGTTGGAGCGCGCGCTGGGGTCTCGCCAGGCGAGTGTCGCGATGATCCTCCTTCTCACCATCTGTCTCGGCCTTTCGGCGCTGGCCCTTCGGCAGGCTGGGCCATTTGAGGCTGTATTATTACTCTCCCAAGCCTGTTTGGTCGTCATCATGGTCACCATCCTCGAATTAAGCGGGCGCCGGCACTAGAACAGAGCAACCATCACAGCTTGTTGTGACCTCCTGCAGATGGGTATCTCTCGACCGGATACACTTCGTAAAGCCTGCACCTACGCAATAGACCAACAATAATGTCACCGGAACGATTCTCGAATGATCGGTGCGGCCAAACGTACCGCCTCGACAGATGGATGCGAAAACACATCTCTATAGAGCATCTGTCCGTTCATTGCATGATACGTGCATGTTGTGCCTGGACAGAACAGATCCATTAGGTCCACGAGTGTAATTTTCCCTTGCCTCCGGAGGGCGGATAGAATCCCATCCAGTTTCGCGCGTCGCGCTACGGTCTGTTCTTTGGACAGGAAGAAACAGGGACTACCAAAGGGCGCAAACCACTGTTCTTGGGCCTGGGTAGGTTCACACTGGGCTTCACGAGCAAAGGGAAGTCCGTGAAGAACAGCCAGCCGGACCTTACTTCTTGAAAGTTGATCGGAGAAAACTTCAAGCCCCCGTTCCAACTGTCGCAACACCTGTTCGGAACTTCTTGAACTCTGTTCTGGAGACAAAGACTCTAAGTCATTTACGAGAAACACCCAGTCATCCTCCCGCAAACGAGACGCGAGCGATGGGATAACCTTCTCCCAATAGTAGTCATTCACCTTGTCCCAGGTTCTTCCGGTATTCGGTATCTCAGGAACCGGAGATGCCCCCCATTCAGACGTGATAGTAACCGCGTAGTTGTCGGATAGAACTAACTGGTCGAATGCCTGAACCATCGTTGCAGAAAAGGAATTCCCCACCACAAGAATTCTACGTGTGGAGGAGGAGAAGTCCCCTAGAGTGCACTCTTCGATGGATATCTTTTTGCCAACCTGACTATTATTCGCGAGGACACAGGGTTCTCCAGACCATGCCGACGATCCGGCAGTCAGGGAGTACGTCTCTGTGAGTGACTGGGGCCCTATGGCAATCATCTTCAACTGCGTTCCCAGAAAAAGGTGCTTGCCCAACGGCGTCAGAAGACAAGCCAATAGCCCTGCCGTGCCGATTAATGTGGCGACTCCATACAGAAGGGTCTTCCATTGAACCGATGACCACTCGGCGCTACGCAAGGGTTTCTCAACATAACGATAGGACCAGATTGCGGCGATCACTATGAGACCTGCTTGTAACGGTACAGACCACCAATGAATACCAATCGTCCACCGACTGATTGACAGAATGCTCCAGTGCCAAAGGTAGAGAGAGTAGGAGATACGGCCAAGGTTGACGATGGTGGGGTGTGTAAAGGTTGTATAGACAGCACACTGGGGATGCACAGAGACGATCAACAGTGCCGTCAGAATTACGGCCGCCGTTGTTGCATACACCCACAACTGAAGAGGCATGAACAATACCACCCCAATCGCAAGACTCACAGGAAGTGGGACCAAGCGCAATAAGGAAGACAGCCGCCCAGCGCCAAAGTTCGCCGCAACGACAAACGCAAGAGCGCCTACACCCAACTCCCATACACGAGTCGGCATCAGGAAGTACACGGCGGACTGATTTGTCCCGCGAAGCTGAATGAAGCCCGACAAAGAAGTGATGGCGAGTACCGCCAGGACGGCGGGTAGATACATCCTATTCATCGATAGGCGCCGACCAAATCTCGTGAACCATACGATGAAGGGGAAAAAGAAATAGAACTGTTCCTCAACGCCGAGCGACCACGTATGAGTAAATGCATTCAGCTGTATCGCATCGCCAAAATAGTCTGCCTCTTGGCGAAGCAAATACAGATTGGAAATACCGAAGAGAGATGCAATTCCCGTTTTCAGAGATGCCATGGGAGCGGGATTGAACAGACATATCAGAATACTGGTTATGACGGCGCACACCACATGCGCAGGCACCAGCCGCTTGATACGCCGTGCGTAGAAGCTGCACAGGAATTCCCTGAGGTTCTTCTGTCGTCTGTTGTAGAGTGACGATGTAATGACAAAACCTGAAATGACGAAGAAGATATCGACCCCCCAATATCCGCTGGGTAGAAGATCCTTGTTGAAGTGGTTGATTATGACCGAGAGAACAGCCAGGGCTCTCAGACCATCTATTTCTGGCCTGTAAGCTTGGGGAGAGAATTCGTCTACTTCGCTGTCCGGTGTGGATGGAGCAAGTTTGTTCACGTTGCTCGTGCCGATTGCCATGCTGTGATTGACCGCCTAATCTAAGACCAAACTTATCATTGGCCTATCGTAAGGCCACATCAAATTCCGCTTTAATGCAAGTATCTGTACCCGTACACCTTCGATAAACCGAGACAGGTCGAATGTCGAATCTCTTGCCGTTCCAACAAGTGAGCTGTCCCGGATATGACAGATACTGGGTTTGGTCCGGGTGAGACAGACCAGGCCTGGAACGGTGGAGAGTCCCTCATGCTTCCACCCCTTGCACTCCGTTTCAATTCCCGCTACAAGATCCCTCATGGTTCCTACCGTTGAATGGAAAGATGGTGCTGTGAGGCTGCTCGACCAGAGCCGGTTGCCGGAGTACGTCGAGTTTCTCGATTGCCGGGACTACCAGACCGTGGCCGACGCGATTCGCAGCCTCAAGGTCAGAGGAGCCCCGGCGATCGGTGTGACCGCGGCGATGGGAGTCGCACTCGGCGCCCAGACTGTCACAGTATCCGACTACGATGCCTTCGCCAAATCGGTGCTCGTGATTTGCGATCACCTCGCAGCGACCAGGCCGACAGCGGTCAATCTGTTTTGGGCCATCGATCGGATGAAACGCCTGCTTACTTCGCTGCATACGCAGCCTGTTGCATCCATCAAAGCTGCGTTACTGAAAGAGTCACAAGTGATTCTCGATGAAGATATTGCCCTCTGTAAGGCGATGGGACAGCACGGAGCAGAACTCATTGCGAGCGGCCAAACGGTCCTGACCCACTGTAATGCCGGTGCGTTGGCGACAGCGGGCTATGGCACGGCATTGGGCGTCATTCGGGCGGCTTGGGAGCAGGGGAAGAAAATTCAGGTTATCGCAGACGAAACCAGGCCGGTGCTGCAAGGCGCGCGGCTCACGGCCTGGGAGCTGATGCAGGACAAGATTCCTGTCACGCTTATTACCGACAATATGGCAGGCGCACTCATGCGGCAGGGGAAGATTCATCTCTGTCTCGTGGGGGCCGATCGGATTGCGGCAAATGGGGATGTGGCGAATAAGATCGGCACCTACTCAGTCGCCGTGCTGGCCAAAGCCCATGGGATTCCCTTTTACGTCGCCGCGCCCTATTCCACGATTGATTTGAAGACCAAAACAGGCGCGGACATTCCGATCGAACAACGCAATTCCTTAGAAGTCACCACGATCCACGGCAGTCATCCGATCGCACCAGCCGGAGTCGCGGTCTATAATCCAGCCTTCGACGTCACGCCCGCTGAATTGATCACCGGCATCATCACCGAACGGGGAGTCTTCAAGCCTGGCGAACTCGCCGCCCGGTTTCAGGCCTAGTCCATTCTCTTGAAAAAAATAACGACGTTCTACTTTTGGATTGGTCATTCTATCGCTCTGAAAGGTGTGAGAGTGGGAATGTTCTCTATTCCATGTTTCGGATGAGCGGCGGTATCCCGAGATCGGGCGGTTGAAGATGGACCGGCTAAAAAAGTATGGGATTAACCTGTCGCACATCGCAGGCAATGGGTCAGCCTCCATGGTTTCGTCCCTTTGATCCAAACCATGCAATCTGGACGAGATCACCCGGTCCACAGTCTATGTGACGCGGTCGGCTTCGGGCACCATATTCTTCCCACTTCACTGTATTCCCAATCCGCGTTAGTCCAGGGCCGCCAAGACTTTCCGTGCTGGCTCACCTGTACATGGCACGTCATCCTGGGAGGTGGCGCTACGTTCGAAATAGAGAGGCAACAGTCCTCCTCCAACGTGCGCTTTCCGGACCAGATCGAGATTGGTCGCCACGTCACCCTATGGTCGTGCGACATATTTCCCCGACGCCGGGTTTGGCATTGAAAGAATCGGCGAGCGCGAAGGGGGTTATCCCTGTGATGGAGGGCAGTGTGATTCCACATGGTCCATGTCGGCGTGAAGGCATGATGCTCGAGGGGATTCGAGATCACTCCAGGGCCTGTGCGGGATTCTGTAGAAGTTCGAATCCCTGCATCGCGATCTCCCGCCCGCCACGGAGAGATGTGCCGGCACCAGAAACGATGGGCCCAACCACCAAGGTGCGAGCCTACGCCGGTGCCGTTCCTGATCGTCGGTCCGACAACTCACCCAGGCGGTGGGTTGTTGGATCAGCGCTCTGCATCAAGGGAGAAATCGACTGATGTGCCGGTACAGGATGGCGCCAGGGCTCTTGCAGGCAAGAAATTGGATTTTGTTTGCTCTATTTGGTGTGTTTGGGTGAACTAGACACACCAGATGAACAGAACCAACCAGACAGACCAATCGAAAGAGTCCGTCAGTCTCACCCGGCTATCCTGGGTCGTCTCGTCATGATGAACCAGTTCGCGGTCCCCCCGCAGCTTTCTCCGTCGCCGTCCCTTGGACAGAAAGCTACTCTCAAGAAGCAAGCCATTCGAGAACGATTCGACCAGCTGGCATCGGAGCGAGAATTTTGGCAGCAGCGAGCATCCTATTATTATAACGATCAGCGACGCTACTTGAGATTTTTGATACCAGAGGGCTTGAGTATTTTAGAAATTGGATGCGGGTTGGGTGATCAGCTCGCAGCACTCAAGCCACGGCGAGGATTAGGTATCGATCTGAGCGAGGCCATGGTGAGAGAGGCCTCCACGCGCCATCCGGAATTGGAGTTTCTGGTCGGAGATGGAGAAGCGCTGGCACTTGATGAGACGTTCGATGTCATCCTGCTTGTTGATCTCGTCGGGCATGTGCTCGACGTTGAAGCCACACTCAAGCAGCTTCGACACTGTTGCAGTCCCACGACCCGCGTCGTCATCGCCTACTACAACTTTTTGTGGGAACCCTTCTTAGGACTCTTGGAGCTGGTGGGCCTAAAAATGCCGCAAGCGGAGCAAAACTGGCTTTCACCTGGGGATATCAGCAATCTGCTCCGGCTAGCCGATTATGAGGTCGTCAAGGCGGAATGGCGCTTGCTGATGCCTCTGGGCATCCCCTTGCTTTCGACCATTGTGAATAGACTATTGGCACATCTTCCAGGACTGAATCACCTATGCCTCTGCCACTATGTGGTGGCGCGGGTGCGAACGATACCTACGCATAAACCACAGACGGTGACGGTCGTCATTCCCTGCCGCAATGAAAAGGGGAACATCGAGTCGGCCATCGCGCGTCTTCCATCTTTTGGCTGTCACCAAGAAATCATCTTCGTCGATGGCCACTCGACTGATGGAACCCTCGATGAGATTCAGCGGGTGATCGCGCAATACCCCGAGAAGGACATCACGTGTCTTGTGCAAGGTGGAAAGGGAAAGGGTGACGCCGTGCGCAAGGGATTTGCGTATGCCACGGGGGACATTCTCATGATTCTTGACGCCGATCTCACCATGCCCCCTGAAGAGCTTCCTAAATTCTACGAGGCGATGGTGAGCGGCAAGGGAGAGTTCATCAACGGAAGCCGGTTGGTCTATCCGATGGAACACGAGGCCATGCGCTATTTGAATTTATTGGGGAATAAGTTTTTCAGTATGGCGTTTTCTTGGTTGCTCGGCGAACGGATCAAGGACACACTCTGTGGAACGAAAGTGTTATTTCGAAAGGACTACGAACGCATCGCCGCCAACCGGTCGTATTTCGGCGAATTCGATCCCTTCGGAGATTTCGATCTGTTGTTCGGGGCATCCAAGCTTAACCTCAAAATTCTGGAAGTGCCCATTCGATACCAGGAGCGAACCTACGGTACCACGAACATCCATCGCTTCGCGCACGGCTGGCTTCTGTTGAAGATGACCGTCTTCGGTTTCTTCCGACTGAAGGCCGTGTAATGTCGGATGAGATATTACGGCGACATCAGCTTGTGTGGCAGAAGAAGTCCGTCCTTCGGTTGCTCTACCGGGAGTGGTATCAGGAAATTGCCGGGTGGCTTCAGCCAGGGCGGACCCTCGAAGTCGGTGGCGGGACAGGGAATCTTAAGGAGTTTGCGCCTTCCGTGGTCTGTACCGATATCGTCACGTTGCCGTGGTTAGATGCGGTCGTGGATGCGCAACAGCTCCCGTTCGTCAGGAGTAGTCTTGCGAATATCGTGTTGTTTGATGCCCTTCACCATCTTGAGAACGTTCGGTGCTTCTTCGATGAGGCACTCCGTGTCTTGCAGCCTGGAGGCCGCGTCATCATCATGGACCCCTACATCTCCATCAGCTCGTGGCCCATCTACCATTTCTTGCATCCTGAACCAGTAGATTTCGGCCACGATCCTCTCGCCTTGCGCCCTACGCAGTCTGGGAGACATCCTTTCGATGCGAACCAGGCCATCTCAACCATTCTATTCGAACGATCGAGCCGGCGTTTTCACGCGTTGTATCCAACCTTGAAGAAGCTCCGGCATCATCGACTGGCCTTCTTTGCCTATCCGCTCAGCGGAGGCTTTGAGCACGCTTCTTTGATGCCGATGTGGATGATGCGTCCTGTCCTAACCGCTGAACGACTCTTGGACGTCCTCAGTCGATACCTTGCATTTCGTATTCTCGTTGTGTTGGAGAAGGAATTGCCTTGAAGTGATCTGCAGGCAGGCGGTACATGAGCAGAAGTCTCTCTATTCCGCTGCGGAAACACTCTGGAGACAGGCCAAGATCTCGATGGTCCGCACATGGGACAACAGAAGGATATTTCCGTAGGAGGCTCACGCAGGCTGTTCAGCAAGGCCGCAGCAGAAGGAAAGAGGTGAGGGAGAGTGGTGGCTCCGGTTGTGTGGGCAAAATTACTGTCTTCATCAGTGTAGCCTGCCGGTTTCTACTTAGGCTACATGGCGCCGCTGAGTCATATTTTCCCATAGACCTCATCCGGAGTTTCCCGTCGAGCACCGAGTGCGGTCTGCGTTGATTGAAAAAACTCAGATCGCGTGCCAATCTCTGTGCGCCGGATGCCGTGTGCCGGTAGGGGACGCTCGACCGACCGTTTTGCGCCCATGCGCTCCATGAGAGTGCCTAAAGCTTGCGCCCAACCGAGTGACCTTTACGCCTGAGCAGGTCGCGCAACACCCTGGTTCCGGCAAACGGACACATCGATGGAGCGCGTGATGCGGCGCATCAGAGCCAGATCGGCATCGGACAGCGGGCGAGGCTGGGAGTGAGCTTCCCTCTGTTTTTCGTCTTCCATCGGGCGGGTTTCATGCTACCAGGTTTTTCTCATATTGAGCCAGACGCCAATCCTCCAGAAACTGCCTC
>JAWXBV010000057.1:0-27572 GCA_034440335.1 Nitrospirota bacterium
AAGCCAAACAACAGCTGGCATCGTTGAACCTCACAGGCACAGTCCGCAAGGAGCAAGGGGCGGTCGCCCCGACGATCTTAAAACGTGCGCCGAAACGGGACGGCCTTCTGGTGGTGGGCAGTCAAGGCCTCGACGCCCTCGACCGCTTCATGCTCGGCAGCGTGTCGACGGATCTCATCCAGCATGCGACCTGTCCGGTGCTCGTCGTCAAGAACGAGGCGGTACCGTTGCGGCGGATCGCCTTGGCGATCGATGGATCGGACGCATCGGCCCAAGCGCTGAAGTTTGTGCTGGCCAGGTTTCAGTCGGATCGTTCGACCGGCAAAGGCGGGCGCGTGCCGATTCAGGTGACCGTGATTCATGTGATGCCATTCCTCAAATACCCGGAGCTGAAGGAGGCAGGCCGTAGGCTGGTCGAACAGAGCGCGCAGAAGCTGATCCAGGCAGGATTTACCGCTGAGGTTGTCTGTCAGCTTGGGAAGCCTGCTGAAGAGATCATGAAGGTGGCCTCCAAACACCGCGCCGATCTGATCGTGATGGGGGCCAAAGGGTTGGGCGCCATTGCGCGTTTTTTGTTGGGCAGCGTTTCGACAAGAGTGGTCCAGCACAGTTCCTGCTCGGTCCTCGTCGTGAGATAGCCTCGTGGTGACATTCGTCTATTCTGTCAGGTTGGGGAGAGCTGTCAGGCCTCTGTTTGACAGCTCTCTCACCATGTCCTTATTGCGCAACCGAACGAAGCCCTGTGCGAGAGTCCGTGCGCGGTGCTCGTGTTTCGGCAGCAGAAGGATGCGGGGGATGGGTAACACCAACGGGAACTGTCAGTCGCGCGAGGGCGTGACGCCTTCCACAACAGATGGATGCTGGCGGTGTTACGCGACCGCTGACCTCAGGAGGTGAAGACATGATGGTGAAGACGAAGGCAACCAAGGGGCCGATGAATTCGTAGGGAACGGCGAAGACGCGTGGCGCGGTTGCCGCGAAGGCCATGATCTCGAAGACTGGTTCGACGCGGAGCGATTGTGATGGAAGCGAGGCGCGAAGCTTCCTATATGAGCAGAATTGAACAGATCCCAGATTGTCCAGTTGGATAAGGTTAGCCGGGCTGGAGACACAAATGAGCGTGTGTTTGAAGGAGACAAGCCTACGAGATCGACCGCCACGGCCATGCTCGCGGTAGTCGGGGGCGTGGCCTGGGCGGACTGGTCGAAAAGATAAGCGTCAGGGTTTTGGTTCAATGCAGGGCGCCGAGAAGAACATCGACGAACGCCCGGAGGACCGCAACGGGATATTACATCATTGCGTCAGGGTGGCATTGACGAGGAACTCTTCGACGCCCTCCCCGGATTCGAAGCGCAGGCGAATGGATAAAAGTCCGCTTGCTGCCTGGGGATTGGCACAGATTAAACAAGGGAGCATGCGATGGGAACAACAATGAAAGCGTTCGTGATGGAAGGCATCGGCAAGGTCGGCTTCATGGAGAAGCCCATTCCGAGCGAGGTCGGGCCCAACGACGCCATTATCAAGACGACTCGGGCGCTCGTGTGTACGTCGGATGTCCACACCGTGAAGGGTGCCATCGGGAATCGAGAGAACCTGACGCTGGGGCATGAGGCCGTGGGCATAGTATACAAGCTCGGCAGCCAGATTAAAGACTTTCGCGAAGGGGATCGCGTGGCGGTCAATGCGATCACGCCTTGCTACACCTGCGACAACTGCCTGCGGGGGTACTCCTCTCAGTGTGGGCAACTCCTCGGCGGCTGGAAGTTTGCCAACATCAAAGACGGGAGCTTTGCCGAGTATTTTCACGTGAATGCCGCCGACGGGAATCTGGTCCGCATCCCCGATTCTGTGTCGGATGACAGCGCGGTGTACACGTGCGACATGATGTCTACCGGGTTTATGGGGGCCGAGCGGGCGAACATTCCGCTAGGCGGAACCGTTGCCGTGTTTGCACAAGGACCGGTTGGGTTGATGGCGACGGTCGGCGCACGGTTACTGGGCGCTGGGTTGATTATTGCCGTGGAAAGCATGCCTGGACGGCAGCAACTGGCCAAGCAGTTCGGCGCGGACGTGGTGGTGGATTTTACTAAGGTTGATCCGGTCGAGGAGATTCTACGGTTGACGGGAAGTCAGGGAGTGGATTCAGCCATTGAATGTCTCGGTGCGCAAGTGACTTTTGAAGCGTGCGTGAAGGCCACGCGTCCTGGCGGCACAATTTCGGTGGCAGGCTACTTCGGAGATGGCGACTACGTAAAGATTCCTCGGCTGGCCTGGGGCGTGGGCCTTGGCGACAAGACGATCCGCACGGGGCTCTGTCCAGGGGGGAGAGAACGGATGGCCCGCCTGATCCGCTTGCTCGAAGTCGGTCGCGTGGACCCGTTGCCCATGACCACGCATCGGTTTGCATTCGACCAGGTCGATCGGGCATTCCGTCTGATGGAGACCAAGGAAGACGGCATCATCAAGCCCTTGATCAGCTTTCACGGATGACAGTCTCCGCCGCGTATTGCCAGGATTAAGGGGATGACTATGGAACTCTGGGCAAGTACTCGGCGGGATCGCTCCGATCATCGGCATCGTGGACGTGATCGTGCTGCTGAAAGGCAGGAGAAAGAAAGTCCGTTGAACCGGTGGGCCGGAGAGGCGGCTCTGCTGTATTCAGACATAGGAGATCCAACATGGAAAAACACAGAACGTTGAGATCACGGAGGGTGCGCTGGGGTGCCCTCGCCATCCTGGGGCTGGTGGGGTGGCTGGTGATCGGTGCGACGCCGATTGTCGCGCTGGACGTCTCACCGGCGCAGGAACCACGCATCGAGATCGCCATCCGCGACTTCACGTACGTGCGCACCAAGATGGAGCCAATTCGCGCGGGGACGCCGATGGTGTTCGTCATCCACAACGAGGACGCTGTCCGGCATGGATTCATCTCGCCTCTCTTCCTGGGCCGCTCCGTTCAGGGGGAAGGCGAAGGTATCGAGGCCTTCGGAACGGGCATCGAAGGATTCCACCTCGATCCCGGCAAGACGTTGGCGATCCGCCTGACGCCTGATCGACAGGGAAAGATGACGTTCCGCTGCGATCTGCACCCGGAGGTGCAAGGGGAATTGTACTTGCTCGACGTGCCGGTCGGGTAATCTCCGGGAAAGTCTGTCATGTTGAGAACGGCGGCGGGGCGGGGCATGGCCCTGCACAAATGGAGAGGTGATCTATGATCGGTCAATCCGTCCGTCTCACCACGATCCGGGGCATCGAGGTCGGCCTCCACTATTCCTGGTTCATCATTTTCTTTCTGATTACCTTTTCACTCACCACGCGGTTTGCCTCGGAACACCCGCACTGGACGACGGTCGAGCACTACACTGTGGCAATTGCTACCAGCCTGCTGTTTTTCACGTCGATTCTCCTCCACGAATTGGCCCACAGTTTCGTGGCACTGGCCAAGGGCATTCCCGTCCGAACGATCACTCTGTTTGCGTTCGGCGGGGTGGCGCAAATCGGGCGTGAGCCTGACCGTCCGCTGACGGAATTTCAGATTGCGATTGCGGGGCCGATTGCCAGCGCCTTGCTGGCCGCAGGATTCTGGGTCGTCGCTCATTTGGCCGGCGGTCAGGTGGAGCATCTCTCGGCCTTAGCCGGCTGGCTGTCGTCGATCAACATGATGTTGGCGGTGTTCAACCTGGTCCCGGGCTTCCCGCTCGACGGAGGCCGGATCTTCCGGGCGGTCCTCTGGTATTTTACCGGAAACTTCTCGAAGGCCACGCGAATCGCGGCCGGCTCCGGGCAGCTTGTCGGGTATGGAATCATTCTTGGCGGGATCTGGACAGGGTTGATCACCGGGAGCTGGTTCAGCGGACTGTGGCTGGCCTTCATCGGCTGGTTCTTGCTGAATGCGGCGCAGGAGAGCGTCCTGCAAGTGAGTGTCCAGTCGGCTTTGAGCGGACTCGTGGCTGAAGACATCATGACGCGGGACTGTCCGACCGTGTCCGGTCGGATGAGTCTGGCCGAGTTGGTGCAGGAGCATATTCTCAAGACAGGACAGCGGTGCTTCGTGGTGGCCGAGGGCAGCCGCTTGGATGGATTGGTGACCCTCCATCAGATCAAAGGAGTGTCACAATCCCGATGGACGGACGTATCCGTCGAGGAGGCGATGACGCCCTTGGCGAAGCTGCGCCTGGTGGCGCCAGAGACCCCAGTCCTGGAGGTGTTACAGGCGATGAAAGGCGAGGACATCAATCAGGTGCCGGTCGCGAAAGGCGGGCAGCTCGTGGGCATGCTCACGCGCGATCATATTTTACGGGTCCTTTCCGCCAAGATGGAGCTGGGCACACAAGCCACGCGTGTGAGCGGCTAAGACGGGAGGCATTGGGAAGGACGGTCTGCACAAGGAGAAGAACAGGATGAAGGCGCTACTGGCAGTCGATCAGTCACAGGATGCCCAGGTGGCCGCGCGGTTCTTAGAGGCCGTCCAGCTTCCCCGCGGCATGGCCTTGTTGGGCGTGCATGTCACCGAAGTCGCGCATATGGCGATTCGTTTTCCGGCCAGCAGATTATGCTGGCCGACTGGCGCAAAGAGGCAGCGACTGACGCGCGTCGATTGATCGACCGACTCGTACCACCCCTCCGTGCGCTAGGGCTGCGGGTGCGCCCCCTGGTGAGAGAAGGGTTGCCGGCGCTCCTGTTGCTGAACACGGTGGAGCGCATGCTGGCCGATCTTGCCATCCTGGGTTCCCATGGCTACTCACGTTTCATGCGGTTCTTGCTCGGCAGTGTCAGCGAGTTATTGGTAAGCGGAGCGCCATCGTGAGGATCTGATCGTGATGGGTTCTAAAGGGCTCACGGGGCTCGATCGGTATCTGTTAGGGAGCCTGTCGCGCAAGGTCGCGCGGCACGCCTTTTGTTCGATGTCGGTCGTGAGGCGGAGCGTCGATAAAGGAGAAGGGCCGATGGTCTGGCTTGAAGGGCTCGTGCCGTGGGCGATCTTTCTGCTGAGCGCAGCGGTGATCGTCTATGCGGGGACGAAACTGTCCGGCTATGGCGATCAGCTCGCGAAGCTCACCGGTTTGGGTGGGTTGTGGATCGGGGTCGTGCTGATGGCCGCCGCCACGTCGCTGCCGGAAGTCTTCACGACCGTCAGTGCCGGGTGGCTGAACGCACCGGATCTCGCGGCTGGCGATCTGTTCGGCGCCGGCATGAGCAACATGCTAACACTGGGGCTGATCGATCTCCTCCATCGACAGAAGCGAGTCTGGCAACAGGCCGCGCTGGGACACACACTCACTGCTGCGTTGGCGATGGTGCTGACGGGCCTTGCCGCGTTCTTCGTACTGTTGCCGGCCAATGTGACTCATGCCGGTGTTGGACTTGGGAGCCTGATCCTCTTGGTCCTCTATGTGTTGGGCATGAGGGTTATCTTCCGGCAGGAAGACATGGAGCACCGCCAACGGGAACGGGAAGCATTGGTCGAAGGAACCATGGTCAAGCAGGATGCCGCCAGTCGACGAGCCGAGCTGCGCCGCGCAATCATCGGGTTCTCTGTGTGCGCCCTGATATTACTTGTGGCCGCACCGTTCTTGGCCTGGTCCGCTCAACGTATCGCCGAAGAGACCGGCACCACCGCGACGTTTATCGGGACGTCCTTAGTCGCCATCACGACCTCTTTGCCGGAACTGGTTGTTGCGATCGGCGCGGTTCGATTGGGCGCGTTCGATTTAGCCGTGGGGAACCTGTTCGGGAGCAATGCTTTCAACATGGCGGCGTTCTTGTTCGCCGATCTGGCCTATCGCGAAGGCGGCTTGCTGAGCAGTGTGAGCTCAACCCATGCCCTCACCGCGCTGTGGTCCATTCTGATGATGAATATCGGGCTGATGGGGATCATCTATCGAGCTGAGAAACGGTTCATGCTGATCGAGCCGGATAGTCTGCTGATGATCGCCAGCTATGTGCTGGGTCTGTGGCTTCTGTTTAAATAGGAGATCGGATCGTTATGGAACAGGCATCTCCGGCACCGTCAACCTCCTGGCATGCAAGGTCGGCGGAGGCTGTGGCGAGCGCCCTCTCTACGAATCAAGAGACCGGTCTTTCCGCTGACGAAGCGGCCCGGCGGCAGGCGAGCGAGGGGTTCAACGAGCTGCCCGAGGCCCCGCCGCCTTCGCTGATTCGGCTATTTCTCTCCCAGTTCACGAGCGTCATTGTCTGGGTGCTGATCGGGGCGGCGATCCTCTCGGGATTGTTGGAAGACTGGCTCGATGCGGCGGCGATCTTGGCCATTGTGTTGCTCAACGGCCTGCTCGGGTTCGTGCAAGAGTTTCGAGCCGAGCGGTCTTTGGCCGCGCTCCGAAAGATGTCGGTGGCGACGGCGCGAGTGATCCGTGACGGCATCCTCCGGTCCATCCCCGCGCGGGAATTGGTGGCCGGAGATATCATCCTCCTGGAAGCGGGCGACCGTATCCCAGCGGATGCTCGGCTCATCTATGCTGCGAATTTTCAGGCGCAAGAAGCGTCGCTGACGGGTGAGTCGACGCCGGTCCAGAAACATGCCGAAGCTCTCGAAGGAGCCGACATGCCCTTGGCCGACCGGACCAATATGGCATTCATGGGCACCGTCGCGGTCTCAGGCAAGGCTCGCGCGCTGGTCGTCGCAACAGCGCTCCGAACGGAGCTGGGCCGGATCGCCTCGATGATTCAGAAGGAGTCGGAGGCTGAACGGGCAGAAACCCCGCTGCAACGCCGCCTGGAACAATTCGGCTATACCCTCTTGTGGCTGGCGCTGGCAGTTGTGACGGTCGTGTTTGCCTTGGGCTATCTGCGTGGCGAACCGTTGGTGACCATGTTCATGACCTCGGTGAGTTTGGCTGTGGCGGCTGTGCCGGAAGGTCTCCCCACGGTGGTGACGATTACATTGGCGCTGGGGGTCACCCGCATGGTCAAGCGGCATGCGCTCATCCGCAAACTGCCGGCAGTCGAAACGCTTGGATCGGCCACGGTCATCTGCACAGATAAAACCGGGACGCTCACCAAGAACGAAATGACGGTGACGAGATTGCTCGCCGGAGACCGGGTATTCGAAGTTACGGGCGAAGGGTATGAGCCGGTGGGGGAAATCAGAGAAACAAGTTCTGAGTTAAAAGTTCTGAGTGCTGAGTTATCCGGAAAAGGAATTGAGCTTCGCTCCGATCACTCAGAACTCAGAACCCAGAACTCAGAACCGAGCCAGTCACCCGCTTTGCGCGAACTGCTGACCGCTGCCGCGCTGTGCAACGGGGCGACATTACGAGAGAAGGATGGAACCTGGCAGGTGATCGGCGATCCGACGGAAGGAGCCCTTCTGGTTGTCGCGGCGAAGGCAGGGCTTACGATCGAGAAACTCGATTCGGCCTATCAGTTTCTCGGAGAGGCGCCGTTCGATTCAGAGCGCAAGATGATGACGATCGTACGGCGGACGCCGGATGGGCCGGTCGCGTTCGTCAAAGGCGCGCCGGATGTCTTATTGCGGCATTGTACGCACCGGTTGGCCATGGACGGCACGATCGAACCGATCACGGAATCCATTCGTGCCGCCACCCTTGAAGCGAATACATCGTTCGCGCATCAGGCATTGCGCGTGCTGGCGATGGCCCATCGTCGATTGGAACGCGAGCCTGACGCCTATCGCGCGGATGAGTTGGAACACCAGCTGGTGTTTCTTGGGCTTGCAGCCATGAAGGACCCGCTGCGACCGGAAGCAAAGGCAGCCGTTCAGGTCTGCCGCGACGCCGGCATACGCACGGTCATGATCACGGGAGACCATAAGGGTACCGCAGCGGCGATTGCGGGAGAGCTCTACGGGGCGGGCAGCCACGTGGAAGCCTTGTCCGGGATGGAACTCGATCGCCTGTCCGACGAGGAACTGGCTAGTACCGTGGAGCAGGTGACGGTCTATGCCAGGGTCTCGGCGGAACACAAACTGCGTATCATCCAGGCTTGGAAACGCCGAGGCGCGATCGTGGCGATGACGGGAGACGGCGTGAACGATGCGCCTGCGATCAAGGCAGCGGATATCGGCATCGCGATGGGGATCACCGGAACCGATGTGACGAAAGAAGCCGCCGATATGGTGGTGACAGACGACAATTTCGCCTCCATCGCCGCGGCGGTGGAAGAAGAGCGGGGGGTCTTCGACAATATCCGGAAGGCCGTCCATTTCCTCCTGTCGTGCAATTTGAGCGAAGTGCTGGTTATGCTGTTTGCGGCGCTACTGGGCCTGCCCTTGCCGCTCCTGCCGATTCAGATTCTCTGGATGAATCTCGTGACGGACGGCATCCCGGCTTTGGCGCTGGCGGTCGATCCCAAGGCGCCCGATCTGATGAAGCGTCCGCCTCGCCGGCCGGAGGCTCGGCTGCTGGACGGCGGACGATTACTGGAGATCGGCGGAGAGGGGTTGATGCTGGGGTTGATCGCGTTAGGCGCGTTCAGCTATAGCCTCTATGGTCTGCATCAAGAACTCGATCAGGCCAGGACGGTAGCCTTCACGGTGCTGGTGGTGGCGCAACTGGTGCATGTCTTCAACTGCCGGAGCGAACGGCTGTCGCTCTTTCAGTTGGGCGTCTGGACGAACCGTCCGCTGGTGTGGGCCTTCCTCGTTTCGCTGGTTGTGCAGGTGGCAGTGCTCACTGTCCCAGCCGTCGCGCCGATCTTCAAGGTCGCCTGGGTGCCGATCGAAGATTGGGTATTGATGGGGGCCGCCGGCCTGCTGCCTTTCGTGATCATGGAATCGATCAAATGGCTGAGACGCCGATGAATGTGTTGGCAATCAATAGTGGAAGTTCGTCCTTGAAGTTCAAGGTCGTCGATTTCGACGAATCTTCGAAGACCACCGCCCGCTTCACCACGAACAGTCGGTATGAAGGGTTCATAGAAGACATCGGATCGACGGCGAAGCTGATGCTCCGTCTCGCTGGAAAAACGGTCGTGCAGACTAGAGGGAATGTGCCGACCCATGCTGAAGCGGTCCGGTGCATGATGCAGCTGTTGGAGGAATCGAGCAAGCTCGAAGGACGAGATATCCACATCGAGGCGGTCGGGCATCGCGTGGTGCATGGAGGCGAGCGATTTCGAGAACCGGTCGTGATCGACGACGACGTGGTGGTAGCCATCGACCGATTGGTCGAACTCGCGCCACTCCATAATCCTGGCTCGATCGCCGGGATCAAGGGCGCTCGTGCGGTCATGGGATCACAGATCCCGATGGTCGCCGTGTTCGATACCGCCTTTCACGGGTCGATGCCGCTCGTGGCCACGTCCTATGCCATCGATGTGGATCTGGCGCACAAGCACGGCATCCGTCGTTATGGATTTCATGGCATTGCCCATGCGTCGCTGGCGGGCATCTGTGCCGCAGCAGTCAATCGCCCACTCGGCGAACTCCGGCTCATCACGTTGCAACTCGGCAATGGCTGCTCCGCGACCGCGATCGATCGGGGGCGATCGGTAGATACATCCATGGGATTTACGCCGCTTGAAGGTTTGGTGATGGGGACTAGATCTGGCGATCTGGACCCGGCAGTGGTCTGGCATCTTGTTCGGAGGGAAGGTCTGTCGGTCGATGAGATTGAACGTCTCTTGAATGAACGTTCTGGCCTTTTGGGGGTGTCGGGTGTTTCGCACGACATGCGCGATGTGCTGAAGGCAGCCGAAGGCAAACCTGATTCACGCGCCGCGCTCGCGGTGGACCTGTTTTGCTATCGCGTCAGGAAGTACATCGGTGCGTACTTGGCTGTGCTGGGAGGCGCCGATGCGCTTGTCTTCGGCGGCGGCATCGGCGAACATGCACCGGCCATCCGTGCTCGGATCTGCGAGGGGATGGACTGGTGCGGGCTGCGGCTCGACAGGCTGCTCAATCAATCGGTTGTAAAGATCGCTCCTGGCGACGCGATGAAGATCAGTGAAGAAGGGGCACCGCTGGCCTGTTATGTGGCGGGTGTCGATGAAGAGATGGAGATCGCGCGCGCCACGCGCGACTGCGTGCTGAAGAGGCCGCCCGTGTCGTTCCCTTCGACTGCGCTCAGGACAGGCGTGAAAGGTGAAGCGTGAAGCGTGAAGCGTGGTTCGCTCGGGAGTGGAGTTACTGGTTTCTAGTTTCAGGTTCCAAGTTTAGGGTACGACCAGGAATTTCAGCAATCCGAAACGAACAACTTGAAACCAGAAACCAGAAACATGAAACTAGAAACTTAAAGCGCTTGAACGAGATACGCTTTACAGGCACGACCACGAAGCTGGCGTGTTAGTTATGGAGTAACAACCATGAAGTCTGCGTTAGGTAAAAAAGAGTTGGCGCTGATCGATGCCTATTGGCGGGCGGCCAATTATCTGTCTGTCGGTCAAATTTATCTCTACGACAACCCCTTGCTGAAGAAGCCGCTGACGCGCGCGCACATCAAGCCACGGTTGCTCGGTCACTGGGGGACGACACCGGGGTTGAACTTCATCTATGTCCATCTGAACCGCCTCATCAAGGAGCAGGATCTCAACATGATCTATATCGCCGGGCCAGGCCATGGGGGACCTGGGATTGTGGCGAACACCTATCTCGAAGGTACCTACAGCGAAGTCTATCCCAATATCTCGCAGGACGAACGGGGTATGAAACGGCTGTTCAAACAGTTTTCATTCCCTGGCGGTATTCCCAGTCATGTGGCGCCGGAAACCCCTGGCTCCATCCACGAAGGCGGTGAATTGGGGTATTCACTTTCACATGCGTACGGAGCTGTGTTCGACAATCCCGATTTGATCGCAGCCTGCGTGGTCGGCGACGGTGAGGCGGAGACCGGTCCCCTCGCGACGAGTTGGCATTCCAATAAATTTCTGAACCCACTCACCGACGGCGTGGTCCTGCCCATTCTCCATCTGAACGGGTACAAAATCGCGAATCCCACGGTCCTGGCCCGTATCAGTCATGGCGAGCTGGATCATCTCTTTCGCGGCTACGGCTACCTTCCCTATTTCGTCGAAGGTCACGATCCCCTGAAGATGCATCGGCTCATGGCCTCCACCCTCGATGCCGTGATGCGGGATATTCAGCGTATCAAATCCTCCGCACGCCGAGACGGTGCCATGAAGCGACCGCTCTGGCCCATGATTGTGCTCCGGACGCCCAAAGGCTGGACCGGTCCGAAGCAGGTCGATGGCAAGCGGACCGAAGATTATTGGCGCTCACATCAAGTGCCCATGGGCGACATGGACAAACCGGCTCACATGAAGATCCTCGAACAGTGGATGAAGAGTTACAAGCCAGAGGAGCTGTTTACAAAAGCAGGGGGATTGAAGCCCGCACTAGCTGAACTGGCGCCCAAGGGCACGCGCCGCATGAGTGCGAATCCTCACGCGAACGGCGGCCTTCTTCTCAAAGACCTGCGTCTGCCTGATTTCCGCGACTATGCCGTCAAGGTCACAAAGCCAGGCGCCATTGACGTCGAGTCTACCCGCCTCATGGGGACATTCCTGCGGGACACGATGAAGCTGAACATGGAAAGCCGGAACTTTCGCCTCTTCAGCCCGGACGAGAACAATTCAAACCGCTGGCAGGATGTATTGGAAGTGACCAACCGCGCCTGGATGGCGGATCGCTATCCCTACGACGACCATCTGGCGTCGGACGGCCGGGTCATGGAGATGCTCAGCGAGCATCAGTGCCAGGGCTGGCTGGAAGGGTATCTCTTGACCGGTCGGCACGGGTTCTTCTCCTGTTACGAGGCGTTCATCCACATCATCGACTCGATGTTCAATCAGCATGCCAAGTGGCTGAAGGTCTGCGGACATATCCCCTGGCGGAGACCGATCGCTTCGCTGAATTATCTCTTGTCTTCCCACGTCTGGCGGCAAGACCATAATGGATTCAGTCATCAAGATCCTGGCTTCATCGACCACGTCGTGAATAAGAAGGCCGAGATCATCCGGGTCTATCTGCCGCCCGATGCCAATACGCTCTTGTCTGTCACAGACCACTGTCTGCGCAGCCGGAATCACGTCAATGTTATCGTGGCGGGCAAACAATCGGCGCCGCAGTGGCTCAACATGGACGAGGCGCTCAAGCACTGCGCCGCCGGCATCGGCATCTGGGAATGGGCGAGCAACGACAGAAACAGCGAGCCGGATGTCGTGATGGCCTGCTGCGGCGATGTGCCCACGCTGGAAACGCTGGCTGCCGTGTCGTTGCTGCGCGCCTATTTGCCCGACGTCAAAGTACGTGTGGTCAACGTCGTGGACCTCATGAAGCTACAACCGCCCAATGAACATCCGAACGGCTTGCCCGACAAGGATTTCGATGCCCTGTTCACGAGGGATAAGCCGATCATCTTTGCCTTCCACGGCTACCCCTGGTTGATTCATCGATTGACCTATCGGCGCACCAACCACAAGAACCTGCATGTGCGCGGGTACAAGGAAGAAGGGACGACCTCGACCCCGTTCGATATGGTGGTGATGAACGATCTCGATCGCTTCCACCTGGTCGCGGATGTCATCGACCGGATCCCCCTGCAAGGCTCCCGCGCGGACTATGCCAAACAGGCCCTCCGCGACAAGCGCTTTGAGCACAAACAATACATCGCCAAATATGGCGAGGACATGCCGGAGATCCGCAACTGGAAGTGGTCCTTATGACGATAAGGCCAAGTGCTTCTAGCAGGGCGCGTAAGTGTGAAGCGTCGTTCGTGAAGCGTATCTCGTTTTCAGATTCGGACACTTCACGCTTCACGTTTCACAGAGGACGAGGGATTATTTTCCTTGTCGCCTTTGCGTTCGCTGGACTAATTGCTTGCGAGAGGACTCCCGACCAAGCGCAGGAGGCCAAGCAGGCCGTTGTGGCCGACAGGCCGGGAGTGCTTCATCTCACAGCCGAACAACTTGCGCAGACGGTGATCGAGGTCACGCCGGTTGTCCGTGGGGCGTTGCTGATACCGCGGGAATTTCCCGCCACCGTGCAAGCCAACGAAAATGAACTGGCTGAGGTGACTGCGCTCATCAGGGGCCGGGTGGTGAAGGTCTATGTGGATGTCGGCCAAGACGTGAAGAAAGATGCCTTGCTGGCCATGTTGCACAGCACCGATCTCGGGCTCGCAGAAGGGGCCTATCTGAAAACTGCGGCCAAGCTGCACGAAGCGAAACTGGCGTACGAGCGCGCCAGGGACCTGCATGAACAAAAGGTGGTGAGCCTGGCTGAGTTGCAGCGACGCGACGCTACGATGAAAACGGTACGAGCCGAAGCGCATGAGGCGCACAACCGTCTGGACCTACTCGGTGTCCCCCGGCAGGAACTCGAGCGGCTGGATCGAGAACATACGATCCAGGCTGACGTGGCGTTGCGCGCGCCGTTCGATGGACGGGTCATCATGCGCAATATCACGAGGGGTGAGGTGGTCGAGATGGAGCAGAAGCTCTTCACCGTCGCGGATCTTTCGGCTGTGTGGGTGGTCGGCAACGTGCCGGAGAAGGACGTCCAGTTCATCCGGAAGGACCAGAAGGTCAATGTGATTGTGTCCGCCTATCCTCATGCCGTTGTTCCGGGCACGATTACCTACGTCGGCGATGTGCTCGACCCGGCCACCCGTACGATGCGCTTGCGGGTGACGGTGTTGAACCCTGCGTGGTTGCTGAAACCGGAAATGTTTGCCACCGTCCTGGTCTATGCAGCGGCGACCCCGGATGCGCTGACTGTGCCGCTCGCGGCCGTCCAAAACGGGCCGAGCGGCAAGATCGTGTTCGTTCAGCGGGGGACGAACGACTTTGACGTGCGAACGGTCAAGGTGGGAAGCGAGCAGGGAGAGGTGGTGACGCTGTTGGACGGGGTGAGAGAAGGTGAGCAGGTTGTGACCAAGGGATCGTTCGTCCTCAAGTCTGAGATGGAACGGCACAAAATCGAGCCAGCGCCGTGATCGCCGCTCTTCTGGAGTTCTCACTGCGCCAACGGGCATTGGTTATCGGACTGGCCACGCTGCTTTGCGTCGCCGGTGTCTTCGCTTATCAGTCGATTCCGATCGACGCCTACCCCGATGTGACGAACATCCAGGTGCAGGTGCTGACCGATGCACCGGGTCTTTCGCCGGTCGAGGTCGAACGATTCATCACCTATCCGCTCGAACTCCAGATGACCGGCCTGCCTGGTTTAGCGGAGATCCGATCGCTTTCAAAATTTGCCATCTCTCAGATCACGGTCGTGTTCAACGACGATGTGGATATCTACTTCGCCCGCCAATTGGTCCTCGAACGGATCATGGCGGCAAAAAAGCGCTTGCCCGAGGGGCTAGAGCCTGTCATGGCCCCTGTCAGCACCGGGTTGGGCGAGATTTATCAATATTATCTGGAAGGGCCGAATGCGACGGCAACCGATCCCAACGTCGTCGAGACGGAGTTGACGGATCAGCGCACGATGCAGGACTGGGTCCTACGCCCGCTGCTCAAAAGTGTGCCGGGCGTGATCGATGTGAACGGCATGGGTGGGTTCGTTAAACAGTATCAAGTCCTGGTCGATCCGGCCAAGCTCCGCAAGTTCGACCTGGCGCTCCACCACATCTACGACGCGGTGGCGAAGAATAATGCCAATGCCGGGGGCAACGTGCTGGAGCGTCATGGGGAGCGCGCGATCGTCCGCGGCCTGGGCCTGATCAAGACCGTGAACGATATCGAGTCCATCATCGTGAAAGAGTCAGGCGGCACGCCGGTCTTCGTCCGCGATGTCGCGGAGGTCCGCATCGGCCACGCCGTTCGCCATGGGGCGGCTGTGCTCAATGGGGAGCGGGAGGCCGTGATAGGGACGGTGCTCATGATACGCGGGGGCAATGCGCGTCAGGTAGTCGAGGCGGTCAAGACCAAGGTGGACGATCTGCAGCAGCATCAGATCCTTCCCGTCGGCACGAAGATCCTGCCTTTTTACGATCGCATCGAGTTGGTCACGGCAGCCATCGATACGGTGCGGAATGCTTTGATCGAAGGGATCGTGCTGGTGGCCCTTGTCTTCTTTTTCTTTCTGGGTCATGCGCGCAGCGCCATCGTGGTGACGGCCACGCTCATCGTGACCCCCCTGATCACGTTCATCGTGATGCAGCAGGTGGGGCTCTCCGCCAACTTAATGACGCTCGGTGGGCTGGCCATCGCCATCGGCGAGATCGCGGACGGGACGCTGGTCGTGGTGGAAAACGTCTATCGGCACCTGGCGCTGAACAATGGCGCAACGAAGAAGAGCACGTCGGAGGTGATTTTTCAGGCCACGAAAGAAGTGGGCCGTCCGATCCTGTTCGGCATTCTGATCATCAGCGTCGTCTTCCTGCCGTTGATGACGCTCCACGGCATGGAAGGAAAGATGTTCGCGCCGCTGGCCTATACCCTGGTGATTGCGCTGCTGGCCTCGGTGGTCGTCACGCTCACGCTCGCGCCAGTCTTGGCGTCCGTGATGTTGCGCGGGGATCATCTGGAAGAGACGCGCCTCACGCGATGGATGAAGGAAGGGTATCTGCCGATGATCACCTGGACGCTCCGGCATCGCAGCCTGGTGCTCGGTGGCTCCACGGCGCTCGTGCTCCTCAGCTTCAGCCTTGTCCCATTCATAGGGAGGGAGTTCATTCCCATCTTGGATGAAGGAGCCCTCACACCGCTCATCATCCGTCTCCCCAGCGTGTCGCTGCCCGAGTCCATTGAAATGGAAAAGCGGGCGCTGCAAGCTCTGCGCAAGTTTCCGGAGGTCCGTCTGGCGGTCGGCAAGATCGGCCGCTCGGAGATCGCCAATGAGCCGCAGGAGCCCAACGAAAGCGATCCGGTCGTGCTGCTCCATCCGCGCGACACATGGACGACGGCCAGGACTAAATCCGATCTGGTCGAGGCGATGCGAGGACGTCTGGCCGAGATTCCCGGTATTTCCTTCTTGATGAGCCAGCCCATCCAGCAACGGGTGGATGAATTGATTTCCGGAGTCAAGACGGAAGTCGCCATTAAGTTGTTCGGGGACGATCTCGATGTCTTGAAGGAGAAGGCGGAGCAGATTGCCGCCATCATGAAGACGGTCGAGGGGGTGAAAGACCTGAGGGTGGAGCAGATCGCCGGGCAGCCCTATCTCACCGTCGACATCGACCGACGGAAGATCGCCCGCTTCGGCATTAACGTGGCCGATGTGCAGGAGATCGTGGCCACCGCGATCGGCGGCGAGGCGGCGACCTATGTCTACGAAGGCGAGCGGCGGTTTGAGCTGACGCTGCGGTTCCCGGAAGCGCAACGCAACAGCATCGGTACCATCGGAGAGATCAGAGTGAAGTCCGCGTCCGGCGCGCTGATCCCGATGAGCGAACTCGCCACGATCGAGATGCGCGAAGGCCCGTCCCGCATCAGCCGTGAACATGTGAAACGTCGCATCTACATCGGCTTCAACGTCGTCGGGCGCGATATCGGCAGCGTCGTGGATGAAGGGCGGCAGAAGCTGGAACAACAGATACACCTGCCAGAAGGGTACCAGGTGACGTGGGGTGGGGCGTTCGAGAATATGGAGCGAGCCAATGCGCGACTGTTGATCATTGTGCCGATCACGCTGGGGCTCGTGTTCTTTCTCCTTGTCTGGACCTTTCACTCGTTGCGCTACGCGGCGTTGATCGTCATCAATCTTCCCTTCGCCGCAATCGGGGGCGTCGTGGCTCTGTGGCTCAGTGGGGAATACCTGAGTGTGCCGGCGTCGATCGGGTTCATTGAATTGTTCGGCCTTGCGGTCGGGAACGGGATCATGCTGGTTTCCTATATCAATCAGTTGCGCAATGAAGGTACCCAGATGGATCAGGCGATCATCAGCGGTTGCGTCCTCCGGCTCCGCCCGGTTGTGATGACGATGATGACGACGCTGGTGGGTCTGCTGCCGTTGGTGCTTGCGCAGGGGATCGGGGCAGAGGTGCAGCGGCCGCTCGCGACCGTCGTCATCGGCGGCCTCTTCACCTCGACCTCGCTCACGTTGGTCTTGCTGCCGGTCTTGTATCGATGGTTTGCCGAAAAGGAAGCGGGGAAGGAGCATACGCCGGAGTGGGTGTGAGGGAGGGAGAGTCAGCTGACGAAGGACGGGCAGCGTCGATGGCGACATCATGCGATGGCTTCGTCGAGCCGTTGGCCTCCGGGACATTCGTCGCGTACTCCTATGAAGCTGCGCCGGGACGGCGCAATGTCGTCGGACACTTGCATTTAGTGCCGCTAGGCATTTGTCTCTTGCTATGTCGCCACGTGTGGGTCCGGTCTATAGGTCAAGATGTTCGCATGAGACTGCTGAACATGGGTTTTCGGTGCCACTTCTCATCGACGGGCCATCAAGCGTATATCTAACGGAGTAAGGAGCCCGACTGTGCAAGACTGGGGTATCTATGCGCACAACGCCGCCTCACTGTTTGTCATTGCCAACCCATTGGGGGCGACGTCCCTGTTCATGAGTCTGACCAATAGACAAACTGGGGAACAGAGAATACGGACGGCACGAGTCACCGCGACGACAGTGGCGATTGTTCTCATCACCGCCGTGTTCGTAGGGGATGCCTTGCTCAGATTCTTCGGAATTCGCATGGCATCATTTCGCGCCGGTGGAGGAATCCTTATCCTCTTGATGGCCATCGCCATGCTGCAGGCTCGACCGAGCCCGATCCATCACACCACGGAAGAAACGGAAGAAGCCGAAATGAAGGGTGGCGTGGCCGTGGTCCCCTTGGGCATCCCGCTCGTGGCCGGACCCGGTGCGATCAGCACCGTCATCATCTACGCCGACCAAGCTGCGACGTGGCTTGATACCGTCTTTCTTGTGCTGACAGTCCTGTTCGTCGCAGGGTCGGTGTGGATCGCGCTGCGTCTGTCGGACCGCGTCAGAAACATCCTAGGCACAACGGGCATTAACATCGTCACCCGGTTGCTGGGATTGATATTGGCGGCCGTAGGAGTCGAATTCATTGCCGATGGCCTGGCCCAACTCCTTCCGGGTTTGGCGAGTCGTCAGTAGGACATGGTGACCTTAGAAACATGCTTGCCCACACCATTGGGTACGAGATGAGGAGACGGCTGGTTGGTGCGACACACACGGTGTTTCTCTTCGATGTCGACAACACCCTCCTCGACAACGACCGAGTGACGGACGATCTCAAGCGCCATCTTGAACAGACGGTGGGACATGAACGGCAGGAAAACTACTGGGCGATCTTCGAGCGGTTACGAACGGAACTCGGCTATGCCGACTACTTGGGGGCGCTCCAGCGTTTTCGGGTCGAACATCCCCGCGATCCACAAGTATTGACGGTCTCTCACTTTCTGGTGAACTATCCATTTGCAGATCGATTGTTTCCGAACGCGCTCGATGCGGTGGAACATGTGAAGCAATGGGGTAAGGCGGTCATCCTGTCGGATGGGGATGTGGTGTTCCAACCGAGGAAAATCGAACGGTCCGGTCTTTTCGAGGCGGTGGAGGGCCATGTGCTGATCTACATTCATAAAGAGCAAGAACTCGACGATGTCGAGCATCGGTATCCGAGCGATCACTATGTGTTGATCGACGACAAGCTCAAGATCCTCACGGCGGTCAAGAAAGTCTGGGGCGCGCGGGTGACCACCGTGTTCCCACGGCAGGGGCATTATGCGCACGATCCTCACCTGCTCAAGAATTACCCGCCGGCAGATGTGACTATCGACCGCATTGGTGAGCTGCTCCGGTACGATCTTCCCCAACTTGTCGGCGCTTCGGCTCGTGAGTCATAACGTCTTCCAGTATCGAAGGAATCGAACCTTGCCCTCATACCATGCTGAGAATTCTAGTGTCGCGCGTTCGGAACGCCGTTTGAATGGTCGGTGAGTATCCGGAGCCTGAAAGAGGCGGGGGTATATTGTGATGCGACAGGAGTCGTCTGACCGGTGGCATTTCTGGAGCAGCCCATCGGCTGCGGCTCTTCAGCAACTCGACTCAAGCTCCAAAGGACTCTCCGGCGATGAGGCGCGACGGCGGCATCTGCGCGATGCGCATCTCCTCTTGAAACCGAAGAGCCGGCTATCCACCTACGAGCTGCTGTTTCGGCAATTCACCAGCCCGATCATCCTCATCCTTCTGGCGGCCGCGGGGCTGGCCTTCTTCCTGGCGGATCCGACCGACACGGCGATCATTCTTTTGATCGTGCTCGCCAGCGGCCTGCTCGGGTTCTGGCAGGAACGGAGCGCGAATCAAGCGGTGACCAGCCTGCTCGCGATCGTGCAAGTCAAAGCGGATGTGTTGCGCGATGGAAGCCAGGCTGCTGTGCCGGTTGAGGAGGTCGTGCCGGGCGATGTCGTCCTGCTCAGAGCGGGCGACACGGTTCCCGGCGATTGTCTGCTGCTTGAATCGAAAGACCTGTTCGTGGACGAGGCGACGCTCACGGGCGAGACCTATCCGGTCGAGAAAATCTGCGGCGTCCTGCCGGCCGACATTCCACTGGCTCGACGGACGAATAGTCTCTTTCTCGGGACCCATGTCGTCAGCGGAAACAGTACGGCGGTTGTGGTGCACATTGGGTCGGACACGGAGTTTGGGAAGGTCTCGGGCCGGTTGCAACTCAGGCCGCCGGAGACGGAGTTTGAACGAGGCATCAGGCAATTCGGTTATCTGCTCCTGGAAGTGACCGTCGTGTTGGTCGTCGCCATCTTTGCGGTCAACGTGTATCTGGCCAGGCCCGTGCTCGAAGCATTTCTGTTCTCCCTCGCCCTCGCGGTCGGCCTCACCCCGCAGCTGCTGCCGGCCATCATCAGCATCAATTTGGCCCATGGGGCCAAGCGCATGGCCCAGCAGAAAGTGATTGTGAAGCGATTGTCCTCGATCGAAAACTTCGGGAGCATGACCGTCTTCTGTTCGGACAAGACAGGGACATTGACCGAAGGGCTCGTCCGGTTGAAGGCCGCTTGCGATATCGCAGGGAATCCGAGCGAACGGGTGCTCTTGCACGGCGCGCTCAATGCGAGTTTCGAAACCGGGTTTCATAATCCGATCGACGAAGCCATCCGTACCGCTCGCTCGTTCGATCTCTCCCCCTATCGGAAATTGGATGAAGAGCCCTACGATTTCGTCCGTAAACGGTTGTCCGTGTTAGTCGCGACGCCGACCGCCCATCTCTTGGTCACCAAGGGAGCCCTGGCGAATATGCTGGCGGTCTGTTCAACCGCCGAGACTTCGGACGGCACTGTGGTTGAGTTGGCTGCCGTACGGGAGGCAATCCTCTTGCAGATGGCGCAGTGGTCCGGCCAGGGATTGCGGGTACTCGGGCTCGCTTCTCGCGAGATGGGCGCGCGAGAGGGCATCACCAAGGACGATGAGGCGGACATGACATTCTTGGGATTCCTGGTGTTCGAAGATCCCATCAAGGCCGATGTCGTGGAGACGATTGGCCGCCTCAAGAGCCTGGGCGTCACCTTGAAGATCGTGACCGGCGACAATCGTCTCGTCGCGGCTCACGTCGGACAGGCGATAGGCTTGTCGAATGGAAATCTGTTGACCGGCGAGGATTTGCGGAAGATGAGCGACGAAGCGCTGGTGTCGCGCGTGAATGACGTCCATGTGTTTGCCGAGGTCGAGCCGAATCAGAAGGAACGGATCATCCTGGCGTTGAAAAAGGCAGGCCATGTCGTCGGTTATGGGGGCGATGGTATCAACGATGCGTCGGCATTACATGCGGCGGACGTCGGCGTGTCCGTCGAGAGCGCGGTGGACGTGGCGAAAGAAGCAGCGGATATCGTGTTGCTGGAAAAGGACCTCGGCATTTTGGTCGAAGGCGTCCAGGAAGGGCGGAGGACATTCGCCAACACGCTGAAGTATGTCTTTATGGCGACCAGCGCGAACTTCGGCAATATGTTCAGCATGGCGGGGGCGTCGCTGTTTCTGTCCTTTCTGCCCCTGCTGCCCAAGCAAATACTCTTGACCAATCTCCTGACCGACATTCCGGAAATGACCATCGCCGGTGATCGCGTGGATGAGGAGCTGATCGATCGGCCCAGGCGGTGGAACATCGCCTTCATCCGGAAATTCATGCTCACGTTCGGTCTGGTGAGTTCCATCTTCGATTATCTGACTTTCGCGGTGCTGCTCTTTGTCTTTCACGCCGGTGTCGAGGAGTTCAGGACCGGGTGGTTTGTGGAGTCGGTGATCTCCGCTTCGGTCATCGTCCTGGTCGTGCGGACTCGTCGGCCGTTCGCTCGCAGCCGACCGAGCCGCGGCCTGCTGGTTGCGACGCTCGCAGTCGTAGGACTGACGCTGCTGTTGCCCTATACGCCGCTGCGCGGGCCGCTGGGGTTTGTGCCGTTACCGCCACTGTTCCTGGCGGCCTTGCTCTGCATCGTCGTCGGGTATGTCGCTGCGGCTGAGGTGGCGAAGAAAGTCTTTTACCGGCACGTCCTCTATTGACGAGGGCCGGCGCTGCTACTGCCCTTCGATGGTCATCTGGTTTGTGATTACACAGAGGAGGATCACGATGAAGATGCGCACAGTTCTCATGGGCCTATGTCTTGGTGCCGGTTTATGGGTGGGCTGTCATCCGATTCCACAGGTCGCGGATTCTCCAAGAGTTGCTGATGGTCCCAAACCAGGCCAAGTGATTTTTCAGGAAAATTGTGCCGCCTGTCATGGGTCAACCGGAAAGGGCGATGGCTCTAGCAGGTTCAATCCTTCGGTTGCGGACCTCACGTCGGCGAAGGTGTATACGCAACTTACTCCCCAGCTTATTCGCACGGTGCATGAGGGACGGGCCAATACCGCGATGGGAACATGGAAGAACGTCCTGTCCGATCGGAATATCGAGGATGTAGTCGCCTATCTTCGCAGCCTGAGGGGCTCCAGCGATTCACGGTAGCCTCTTGAGGTTGCCGATCATTGGACGAGGAAACGACTATCGAAACAGGGGCTGAACGACCGATGAATCCTTTTCTGCTTCCGTCGATCATACAGGTAGAGTAAACCAGGAGGTGATTCGATGAAGCTCAATGAATGGTTGCGGTTGATTGCCGGAGTCTTTGTCCTGCTGGCGATTGTCCTTGGGGCCACCGTCCATCCCTATTGGAATTATGCCGCGGTGTTTGTAGCGGTGAATCAGATCCAGTCCGCTTTCACCGGCTGGTGTCCAATGATGGCCTTCTTGCACCGGCTTGGCGTGCGGGTGTAAGTCCTCCGCTGTGGGAGAATGGATGATGGCCAATGAATGTCGTGACTAAACAGGGAGAAAATGTATCCATGCGCCGGCTTGTGCTCGCCATGGCGATTGCGGCTCTTATTACGGCCTGCAACTCTCGGGAGGAGCCGGTCCAACCGACTGGGACTCCCGCACCCACTGCGTCCATCCAGGCTGTAGTGACAGAGGTGCAGACAGTTCAAGTTCCGCTCCGCGTCGAAGTCACGGGGCAGGTCACAGCCTTGGTACAGGCGACGTTGTCGAGCCAAGTCCAATCCACGGTGGAAAAGCTATTGGTGCGGGAGGGGACTGCTGTGAAGAAGGGCCAAACGCTGGTGGTCCTCGACAGTCGTGATCTTCGTGAGGAGCTTGCCCGGGCGCAAGCAGAGTCTGAGAATGCCCGCGCGCATCTCGATCGCATGAAGCAACTCTATGGCGAGGAAGCGGTGTCGAAGCAGGAGAAGGAGAATGCGGACCGCACGTTCAAAGTGGCCGAGGCCAGTCGACGGGCCGCCCTTACGAAGGTGAGCTATACCGTCGTCACGGCGCCGTTCGACGGGGTCATCACGGAAAAGAAGATCGAGGTCGGCGAGATCGCATCCCCGGGACAACCGCTCCTCAAAATGGAAGACCCGCAACGATTGCGTCTGGAAGCGACTGTAGCGGAAGGAGATCTCCAAGCGCTCTCGCGTGGCGCGACGATCCCGGTGATGATCGATGCGCTCGGTTCCAAGACTTTGTCCGGCATGGTAGCGCAGATCCTTCCAACGGGAGACCCAGCGACCCATACGTTTCTGGTCAAAGTGGAGCTGCCGCCCACGCCCGGGCTCAAAACTGGCATGTTCGGGCGCATGTTGGTGGATAAGGGAACCGGTCAGACGCTGGTTGTCCCGAGGGCTGCCGTCATCGAGCGAGGCGAGCTTACGGGACTGTATATCGTCGGACCCGATTCGTTGGCCCGTCTTCGCTGGGTCAAGTTGGGCCGTACGGTGGGTGAGTCGATCGAGATCCTGTCCGGAGTGACAGCCGGCGAACGGCTGCTTGCGAATGCCAGTACAGGCATTGAAGGAGCCACGATCGACGCTGTGACACGGTAACAGGTTTCGCCGTGCCCTGATTCGGGATTGGAGTTTCCGGCTTCTCGTTTCTGGTTTCAGGTTGTTGGGGACCAGCCTCCGAAAACTCGAAACTCGCAACCTAACACTCTTACACGAGACACCGTTCACGTTTCACAAGTAACCTCATGTCGATTCACGTCGGTCTCTCAGGACGTCTCGCCGGTCTGTTCATCGGGAGCAAGCTCACGCCTCTCATCCTGTTGGGGGCGCTGTTGCTCGGGGTGTTCGCCGTTGTCGTCACACCGCGAGAGGAAGAGCCGCAAATCGTCGTGCCGATGGCCGACGTCTTCCTCTCGTTCCCCGGCGCCTCCGCGAAGATCGTCGAAGAACAGCTCACCAAACCCTTCGAGCGCAAGCTCTCCGAGATTCGAGGGGTCGAATATGTCTATTCGATCTCCCGACCCAGCGGTGTTCTGATCGTCGTGCGGTTCTACGTCGGTGAGCCGATGGAGCAGAGCCTCGTCGATCTGTACGACAAGCTCATGTCCAACCAGGATCTGCTCCCGCCGGGTGCCGGGCCCTTCCTCGTCAAGCCGCGGGACATCAACGATGTGCCCATCGTCACGGTGACGCTCTCCAGCGACCGCTACGGCGATGCCCAGCTCCACCAACTGGCGGAGCACGTGCTCGAACACGTGAAGAAGGTGCCGGGGACCTCGGGCGGATTCTTTGTCGGCGGACGCCCGCGTGAACTGCGTGTTCAGATCGACCCGGCCCGTATGCGTGCCTACGGGGTGACGCCCCTCGATATGGCCGGGGTAATCAGGGGAGAGAATCTCGCGCTGGCGGCCGGCCGCTTCCAAAGTCAGAACCGTGAGTATGTGCTGGAAACCGGCCGCTTCATTCGCTCTCGCGAAGATCTCGAAGCGCTGGTGGTCGGCGTCCGCGATGGCCGGCCGATCTATCTTCGCCAGGTCGCGGACGTGATCGATGGTCCCTCCGACGTCACGCGATACGTGTGGTTCGGCCTGGGCGCCGGAGGGGATCGTGAAACGGGCCTCACGAACGACGCTTCACGAGATACGCTTCACGAGTCCCCTGCCGTGACCGTGGCGGTCGCCAAGCAGCGGGGCCTGAACGCCGTGACCGTCACCCGCGAGGTGCTTCGTACCGTCGATGAGTTGAAAGGCACGATCATCCCGGCAGACGTGCGCGTCTCGATCACGCGCGATTACGGTGAGACGGCCGATGAAAAGGCGAACGAACTGCTCTGGCATCTGCTGATCGCGGTGGCGGCGGTGGTGCTGTTTCTCGGGCTGACCCTGGGCGTGCGGCCGGCGTTGGTCGTGTCGCTGGCGATTCCCGTGACGCTTTCCCTCACGCTCTTTACCTCCATGCTGATCGGCTACACCATCAACCGGGTCACGCTCTTCGCCCTGATTTTCTCGATCGGTATCTTGGTCGATGACGCCATCGTTGTGGTGGAGAACACCTATCGGCACCTCACCCTGCGTCGTCTTCCCCACCGCGAGGCCTCCATTTATGCCGTGGACGAAGTGGGGAATCCCACGATCCTGGCGACCTTCACCGTGATCGCGGCCTTACTGCCGATGGCCTTTATCTCAGGCCTGATGGGGCCCTATATGCGGCCGATACCAGTGAATGCCTCGATTGCCATGTTCTTTTCATTGTTGGTGGCCTTCGTGGTCGTTCCCTGGTTCTGCCAGACCTGTTATCGCGAAGGTGTGGTGATGAAGGGCGTGGAGCAGGACGATGCAACCGGCGGGTGGACGTACCGGCTCTATCAACGCGTGCTCACGCCGCTGCTCAATCGTCCCTGGCTGGCCTATACGTTCCTGGGCGGGGTGGTACTGCTGCTATTCGCGTCGGTGGCGCTGTTCTATACGAGGAGCGTGACCGTCAAAATGCTGCCCTTCGACAACAAGAGCGAATTGCAGTTAGTCGTCGATATGCCGGAAGGCACCACGTTGGAAGAAACGGCGCGGGTGACGAAGGCCGTGACTCAGTACGTGCGCACGATTCCCGAAGTGCGCGACTACCAGGCCTATGTCGGGACGGCCTCGCCCTTCAATTTTAACGGCCTGGTACGACATTACTTTCTCCGCGAGGGGAGCCATCAAGCCGATATTCAGGTCAACCTGGTGGCCAAGGATCAGCGGTCGGCGCAGAGCCACGAGATCGCCCGGCTGGTGCGGCCGGCTGTGCAGGAGATCGGTCGCCAGTTTGGGGCGAACGTGAAGGTGGTGGAAGTGCCGCCGGGACCTCCCGTGCAGTCGGTGCTGGTGGCGGAAGTCTATGGACCGGACTATGACCGGCAACGGGCCGTGGCAAAGGAGCTCCGGGCCATGTTCGAAGCCACCCCTGGTGTGGTGGATGTGGACGATTTCATGGAGCACGATCAGATCAAGTATGTCTTCACCGTCGATCATGCGAAGGCCGCACTGGCGGGGGTCCCGTCGGACGATATTGTGAGGACGTTGCGCATGGCGCTTGGCGGGGACAAGATCGGCCTGGTGCATATTCCCAAGGAGAAAAGTCCGGTCCAGATCGTCTTGCGGCTGCCGCAGGCGGAGCGGACTGGATTAGAACATTTCGGCGAAATTGCCGTGCGGCGGCCGACCGGTGAAATGGTGCAGTTGTCGGAACTCTTACGGTTGGAGCAGACGGTCGAAGAGAAAGCCATCTACCACAAGAACCAGAAGCCGGTGGTCTACGTCGTCGGCGATGTCGGCGGGCCCGGTGCGGAGAACGCGGAGAGTCCCCTGTACGGAGTGCTCGGTATCGGCGATCGGCTGAAGGCCTATCGACCGCCGGAAGGCTATGAGATCGAACAGTACTACGCGAAGGCGCCCTGGTCCGAAAGCCGCGTGGCGGTAAAGTGGGACGGGGAATGGCACATCACCTTCGAGACCTTCCGGGACATGGGGATCGCCTTTGCCATCGCCATGTTGCTGATTTATCTGTTGATCGTCGGCCAGTTCCAGTCGTTTCTCACGCCGCTCATCATCATGGCGCCCATTCCGCTGACGTTGATCGGCATCGTGCCGGGGCATTGGCTCACAGGCTCGTATTTTACGGCCACGTCGATGATCGGGTTCATTGCCTTGGCTGGCATTATCGTGCGCAATTCGATTCTGTTGATGGACTTCATCGAGCTGCAACGACGCGAGGGGTGGCCGTTGCAGGAGGCGGTGATCCGGGCCGGAGCCATCCGCACGCGCCCGATTCTCTTGACCGCGGCGGCGCTGATGGTCGGGGCCTTCGTCATTATTCTCGACCCGATCTTCCAGGGGCTCGCGGTGTCGCTGCTGTTCGGAGTCGGCGCGTCGACCCTGCTGACGTTGGTTGTAATCCCGGTTCTGTATGTGAGTCTGATGAAACGGTCGAGTCCTCCTGGGCCAACAGAAGCGGATGGCGAGGAGCAGGCGGCTAACCCGCATGATTCATGACGAACCGTCATAAATCATGCGGGTTAGGAGTTTAGACGGGAGGTTAAGATGGCAAACTTAGCCGAAGTTCTCGGAGATGCATTGAGCTTAGAGGTTCGTGATCGTGCGGCCCTGGCGGAAAGGCTTCTAGCAAGTCTGGAGGAGCTCACCGAGGAGGAAGCGAATCGCCTGTGGACGGAGGAGGCGCAAAGACGCTTGGAGGAGTATCGCGCAGGTCGTGCTCAAGCGGTTCAGGCGGATGAGGTACACGCGAAGGCGAAACGACTCTTCCGGTGACGCCAATCAAGTATCACGAGGGGGCCGAGGCTGAGTTGCTGAACGAGATCGGCTACCTCGAACTCCGAGCGAAAGGACTGGGCCGACGCCTAACATGGCGCTGTTGACCGACGCCAGAAGAGGGCGCGGATGAAGCAAGGTGGTGTTCGATGCCATCCGTCAATTGATGGCGCCACCGGAAACCAAGCCCCGCCGCATCGGCTTCCGTACGTCGTAGGGGTGCCGACTGCTGCGCCCTCCCCTCTTACAATTCGCTTTTGAAGGCCGGGCCGCAGGAAGGGGGGGGGCGGTGGCAGTGTTAGACTTTGGAAATGGAGTCTGAGCCCAATCCTGAAAGTTTTCGCCGCCTACCCCCAACAAAGTAGCTCGTCATCTTTTTCTGCTCCGATCCCTTTTATTTGCCCCTCCTCACACCCCATGCCGTGCAATGGCTTGCCGGCTCGCACTGACTCCTCCGGCAAGACTCATGGGGCGTTAATTGGATGTATGTACAGTGTGCGCACAATTTGATATAATGATCACACGCACAAGGAGACGTCACATGAAACATTCGGACACTCAAGCCGGAGGGCAAGGACAAACGATCAACCTTCGCGCCAGTCATAAACAGAAGG
>JAWXBV010000058.1:0-21901 GCA_034440335.1 Nitrospirota bacterium
ACGCGCCCGAGAAAATGTCTCGACTTTGCGACGCCCCTGGAAGTCTATACGCAACTGCGTCATCAACCACCCGTTGCACTTGGAACTTGAAACCGCCAAGCCATTGTTGCCGTTGAAAGAAATATAGCCAAATCTTTCAAAGCCGGAGGGGCTTTGCACGAACTCGTTTAGACTGAGCTGTGTACACGAGAGACAAACTGCTGGGGGGTGTATCCATTCGCCATGATTATGTAGGCGACGGCACGCGCAAGCGAGGTTTGGTGGGCCGTGTAGGGGTCGAACCTATGGCACGCTGATGAAGAGGCCTTTCAGGACTGTTTTTACTCGGGCTTGATCGGTCAATGGTTTCCCCGTTCTTTCGTCTATTCAGTCGATTCTGAATGCTCGACAGATTCTATTGAGTTGATTGAGCCTGTGATTTTGACCCTCTCCATCCCAAATGATCGCAGTAAGGGCGCACCAATTTTCAATCAGCGAAGGTGCGGTGGGTGCCGCCAGCGGTCCTGGGACATTGAGGAGCGAGCGTTTGGTCGGTGTGGGGGCTGGATGTGCGCCTCAAGGAGGCGCATAGGATGAGATACTTGAGCGGACGGATCGGTCTATCCCTTACAAGCCGGACGCGTCATTCGAATGACGATGTTTCTGACAGTCTCAAGATTTTCCATGTAGGTTCAAGCGCAACGGCAGCCGCGTCTCTGCCACCGAGTGTCTTTATGGGTTCGTCTCCCCATTGCTGCCAGGTGTGGGGGAAATGGGCTCCGCCCGCACAAAATGGTTGAAGTGACGCAGCAGCGCGCTTGGAGAAAAAGACGGTGCCGAAAATTCGCCGGGCCAGGCGCGGGCGTGGTAGGCACGGCATACCAGCAGTTTCGTGCCATCGTGTGTGTGTGCCAATGCCCACGCCGCTTCTTCACAGAGCAGAGCATAGGTCAGGATATCTGACATGTTGTGCAGGAATTCGTCCGCGACAAGCTCGGCTTTCTGTGGTTCTGCCCGCAGTGCATGAAATGATGTCTCCATCGTATCGACCAGGGCCGACAACTTGATTTTTTCCCTGTCCATCGCGGCGGGTATTGCATCGCAGACCGAGGCAAGTTTTTCAAGGAACAGCCTGTCGCCTGGTTCGGCGCCGGCAATCATGCGCATCAGCTCAAGCGCCTGGATCTGTTCTGGCCCTTCCCAGACCGGCAGGACCATCGCGTCGCGAAACTGGCGGGCGGTGGCGTAATCTTCCGTATAGCCGTTGCCGCCGACAAGTTCCAGCGCCTTCTGCGCGCACCACACGGCCTGTTCTGCTGTGTGGAATTTTGCCAGCGCAGTCACGATTCGCATCCAGGGTTCTTTCCTGGAATCCTTCGCAGCCTCGTCAAAGCTGCGCGCCGCTTCGAATGCCAGCGCCGATCCCGCCATCCACTGCACAGCGATATCCAGTATTCGTTTTTGCACCATCGGGCGCTCAATCAGCTTTTTGCCAAACGTTTCCCGGTTACCCGCCCAACACAGGGCTTCCAGATAGGCACGGCGCATCACGCCCGCAGCCCCCATGGCGTTATGAGCCCGTGAGCAACCCAATGCCGTCATCATGGCTTTCAGACCCTGCCCGGCTGGAACGATTTCATAGGCCAGCGCGCCCCGCAGATCGATTTCAACCGTAGGCAGACCCCTGGTTCCCAGCTTGCGCTTCAGGTGTGTGATAACCAGATTATTATCGACCGTCCAGTCGTCGTCGATATGGCTGGGGACAAGGTACAGCCCCAACCCCTTGCCGCCTGCCGGTGCGCCTGCGACGCGAGCCGTCTTGATGCCCATGAATTTTTTAAAGCCGAACGCGCTGGTAAACCAGTTGTGACCCTGCAGGCGATAACATCCGTCGCCCTGCAGGGAGGCTGTTGTCACCGTGCCGCCGATATCGCTGCCGCTGTGTCGTTCCGTGGCCCAGGTGCCGCAAATGGCAGTCTTGCCGTCCGTGCGCAGAATTTCCGGCAGGTATGTGTCCTTCACGGCCTGCGGCGCCAGTCGGTCGAGCACATAGGCGGTTGGATGCGTCATGGCGAACGGACAGCCTGTGGCAATGTCGGATTGCGCAACCATGTACATGGCGACGAAAGGCAGGAGATGAGACTCGGGAGCCGACCTGTCAAAACACACAGCCACGATGCCGCTTTTATAGAGCTCCTGTTGGCATTCCTCATATTCCAGGTTCAAGTGGATTTCGTTGCGCCGCCCGGTGGGAGCGGTCCGGTGATCGGGTACATCCTTTAGCGTAGGTGGGAAATCTTGGTCGCTCCGTTCAGCCTGGCGGTCCAACCTGTCACCGGCGAAGGCCCCGATCCGGCCCAGCACAGTGCCTCTACGTTGCAAAACCCCAGGGGCCACCCGTTCAAGGAACAGGTGCAGGTTGGTGTCTATATCGAAAAAGTTCAGGCCCCGAACCCTCTGAGGGAACGCAGGGTGCTGTTGCGTTTTGTCGCCTTTGCTCATGGCTTATCGTGTATCGAGAGTTGGACTCACGATGCGCTCAGGAAAGTTCGATATCACTCCATCCACGTGAAGGGAGCGTGCGTGCTGGATATCGTTGGGGGTATTCGCGGTGTACACAAACACGAATACATGTGCACGGTGGAATGAGTCGACAAGCGAGCGCGTGGCTCTGTCGTGGCGAAGCCCGACGTGGGACGCTCCGTGCTTCACGACGTGGGCGACGGAGGCACGGGACAGGCCGCTGAAAAGCACCAAGAGGGAGGCCTCTGGATCGGCTGTCCGAACATGCGTCAATTCTTCGTGCGTGAACGACGCATAGATCACAGGGGATGTGAACCCAGCCTTGCGCACGGCCTCGACAGTCTGTTGTGCCACCCCGTTGGTCTTGAGTTCCAACATCAACCCAACTTTTCCTGCGGCGACTGTGAGCACTTCCTCAAGCGTTGGAATGTGTTCGCCGTCCCCGGCATTGAGCGTCTCAATGTCCCGTAGGCACAAGCGATCGACTCGTCCCCTCCCATTGGTGGTCCGATTCACCGTCGCATCATGGAGGATCACGAGCACGCCGTCCGCCGTACGACGCACGTCAAGCTCGACGAAATCGACTCCGAGGGCGATCCCTTTCTGGATTGCGGCCACTGTATTTTCCGGGGCATGGCCCGCGGCCCCGCGATGACCGATGCTCAACACTCGAGGCATGACGTCTCCTTGACCCATACTCGAAGGGTCCTGCGAGTATGGGGGCTAAAGAATCGGCGGTGTATATCGGAGGTTATGAGCATCCAGATTAGAGAGGTATTCCTTCATACGTTCTCCTGTGTGGTGCTTCACAAACTCGATCACTTTGTTGTCGATCTCCAGCAACCCTAGTCCGGGAGGGATTTCATCTGGGCGGATAACAAATAGGTTCACGCCCCGCTCCTTCGCTTTCATCTGTGCTTCCTTGATGCGGTGGTGGACGTACTGCTCGTTTAACCGCAGGCGGAAGTTTAACTCCACAAGGTCTCGCAGGGGGTGCGGCTCGACACGGACGCTCCTCCTCGGAATGGTGAGGAACAAAAATATGGTATCACACCCCATGCTGAAGGCTTCCTCGACCGGAAGGGGATTCGCCAGATCGGCATCGAGGTACCGATAGCCGTCCAGTTCAACCATCTCAAATAAGGGGTACAGGGCCATGGATGCGCGGATGCGCGAAAAGAAGAGGCTGTGCTTGGCTTTCCGATTTCGTGCGTCCTCACTTCCGTCCATCGCAAGATCTGCATCTTTGTTGGAAAAGACGGCAGTCGCTCCGTCTTCGTATCGTTCAGCGAGAATGTGCCAAATGATGGGGCTTGTGAGCACCTTGTGCAGATCGATTTGCTCGCCCAGCTTTGACAAGAGCGGGAACGGATCGAGGAATGCCTTCATCCTCCTAAATTCAAAATGCTTATCCATTTCATCGAACGCTTTCTGGATTTCAGGCGCCTGCATGAGCCGACGGACGGACTTGTGGTGGGACGCAAAGGTATTCATGAGGCGAAAGATGAAGCTCACGGTGTGGCCTGCCACGCGAAACGGCATCCGAAGACCAAAGGACATGACCAAGGGCAGGAATTTGGTGGCCCTTCTGAGATCATGGAGAATCGATCCGCTCGGCCCCCAGCCTTGAGTGGCTTGCGGAATAACCCCTAAGAGACGCGTTAATTTTTCCCGAACGAATGGGTGGACATCATAGATTGCTTCCGGGGATGTGATATGTTCTTCCCAGATGCGAATCGCTTTCGCCGCTCCGACGACACCGGGATTCTCGACAAAGGCGAGGGCGTTGCACGTTCCGGCTGAGGAACTGATGATGTGGGTCGGAGTCAAGCCGGCATTCACCACTTCTGCGCCCGCAACCGCCTGGGTGACGGCCTTACAGCCCCCCCCGCAAAAGACAAATAGGATGTTCCCGTACTTATTCGTCGGATGATCAGACATGCGGATTCTCCTGCATTGCGCACTCAGAGTGTCTGCGTCTGCGTCGTGCGGACAGGGCTCTGCGCTGGAGCCGAATCCATTGATACACTATTGAACCGGGAGGACGTCGCAGTCGATCCGTACCCGCATGCGAGGGATCTCGTCCGATGAATACGTATGATGTCTGTATCGTGGGAGCAGGCGCCGTCGGGTGCGCCCTTGCCAGGGAGTTGATGCGCAGGCGCTGGGATAGGCCCCTCCGCGTCTTGGTTCTCGAACAACACGATGGCGTGGCACAAGAGACAAGCGGGCGCAACAGCGGAGTGCTCCATAGTGGAATCCACGAACAGGCCGGTTCGCTGAAGGGGCGGCTGGCTCGAGAGGGGAGCGCGCTGGCGGTCTCGTATGCATTAGAGCATGGCATCCCGTTGCTCAGAACGGGAATGGTCATTGCCATATCGTGTGAGGATATTCGTCGAGGTCTCTGGCGTGAGGTGTCGACGCTGCGGCGGTTGTTGATCAATGCCTGGAAGACGAACATTCGGGTCTCGTTCGTCACGCCGTTCGGGTTGCGTGCGTTGGAGCCGAGTCTCCACGCCTGCTGCGGGATCATCATTCCAAGCGTCTCAGTCATAGACCCTCTGGCATTTGTGCAATCTCTTAGAGTCGACTCGGAAGTGGCCGGAGCCGAGTTTGCATTCGATAACCGAGTCATAGGCATAGAGGCAGACGCCACAGACTATCTCGTCACCACCGACCGTCAGCGAATCCGTGCAGCGTGTCTGATTAATGCCGCGGGACTCTATGCTGACGAGATCGCCGCCCTCGCCGTACGCCATAAAAAGTATACCATCCGTCCGGTGCGGGGTGAGTATTACGAACTGGTTACCCCGGAGAGGAAAGGGCTCATCGGACGCCTGGTGTATCCTGCGGTGCCTCCTCACGCAACCGGCAAAGGGATCCATTTCAGTCCACGTCCGAATGGGCAGTTGTTCGTGGGGCCGAATGAGGTGGTCATCCAAGACAAGGCGGACTACGCCTCGCGCAAGACGCCCCCCGGCATGTTCGTCGAGGCCCTGAAGAAATTTGTTCCGGCCCTCGAAGAACGAGATCTGGAGTGGGCCTATTCTGGAATCCGGCCCTGTGTCATGACCGGCGACGGGCGCAAGAGCGACTTCATCGTCGCCGTAGACAGCGAGAACCCGCCTCTGATCAATCTGGTAGGAATTGAATCCCCCGGGCTATCCGCAGCATTGGCGCTCGCCGGACATGTGGCCGAATTGCCCTCTATTCAGAAGCGATTCAGTCCCTCCAGAGATTATTCCCCGCTCACGGCAGCCGAAGCTGTTGAGGGACGAGGCCGCTCCGCTTCCTCCTTGCGCAAGACCCGATAGAGCGTCTTGCCAAGAATCGTTCGGGGGAGATCAACGCGAAATTCAATATGCCGTGGAACTTTGTAGGGAGCCAAGTATCGCCGGCAGTGCGTAATGAGATCCTGCTCGGACACTTCATTCGCGGACGGAACGACGACCGCCTTGATCGACTCGCTGCCCTCCTTCGACGTCACACCAATGACTGCAGCTTCCCGCACTTCCGAGTGGAGCAGCAACACGTTCTCGATTTCTGAGGGATAGACATTAAAGCCTGAATTGGAGAGGATCATGTCCTTCTTCCGATCCACAATGTAGAAAAACCCGTCCTCGTCCATGCGGGCCATATCACCCGTTGCGAGCCACCCATCGGGCCGCATCACTTTCGCCGTCTCCTCAGGGTTGTTCCAGTATCCCTGCATCACTTGCGGTCCCCGTACCCACAGTTCACCGACTCCTTCCAGCGGAACCTCTTGACCCGTCTCATCGACGATTTTCGCCTCGGTGTTTGCGATCGGCAGCCCAATGGAATGTTTGACCGAAAGGCCACGGGCGATGTTGCAGTGCGTCACCGGAGACGCCTCCGAAAGACCGTATCCCTCTACGATAAGTTGGCCGGTTCGTTCCTTGAATTTTTTGAGGAGCTCATACGACAGTGCGGCCCCACCGCACAGGCAGAACTTCGCAGCTTCGAGGTCTTTCTCGGTACATTGTTCCAACAGCTTCTTCACCAGCATCGGGACCACTGACACGACCGTCGGTTGTTTCTTGCGAATGACCGAGAGGAGCATTTGAATATTGCGGGGATCGGGCACAAGTATCATACATCCACCGACCGCCAGGCAGATATTTTGAGTGACCGTCATGCCGAAGACATGAAAGAGCGGAAGCGCGGCCAGAAAACTCTCTGTCCGCTCGGTCGGAGCAAACCAGCTGACGAGTTGCCGGATATTGGCCATCAGATTGCGATGGCGCAGCTCTGCGCCTTTCGATACCCCCGTGGTGCCTCCCGTGTACTGGAGGACTGCGATATCGTCAGGGGTCACGGTCGGAAGCTGTTCCGGGGCCACCGGGGTTGTTCCGGTCATGAAGTCATGGAACATCATCGTGGTGTTGCTGGTTGGAATCTCAATCGGCGGTTTGGCGTTTCGGCGTTGATAGATATACTTCACGATCGTCGTCATGAAATCGGTGATCCGTGTCACGATGACCAACTCCAGATTGAGAGGCTGGATTTTCTGATACATCATGTCGAGCACCACGATCGCGCGGGCTCCCGCGTCTCGTAGTTGGTGGGACAACTCGTATTCCGTGTAGGTCGGGTTGCAGGACACGACGATGCCCCCGGCTCTCACAATGCCGAAGTAGGCGATGACGGCTTGTGGGGAATTCGGGAGACAGAGGGCCACACGATCGCCTTTGCGGATGCCCAAGGCTACGAGATTACAGGCGAATCGCTCAACAAGGGCGTGACATTCCCGATAGGAAATGGTCTTGCCGAAAAAATAGAGAGCCGGCCGGCGTGAAAACCGCTGAGCGCTTCGGGACAGCATCGCGACGAGTGTCTCGGGAGGAATCGAAAGCGTGTGGGGAGATCCCTCGGGATAATGCACGAACCACGGTTGATCAGGCATCAGAGGCTCCAGTAGGTTGGCTCAAGACACTTCTCACGCTACCACCCTCCCGATGAAAGGCCCGTACAGGGCTCGAAGCGTTTGCCATACTTGCTTGCCAGCGATTCCAGTTCCTGAGCGATTTGCCCTTGTGCCATGGTGTGCCGAGCCCAGGTGAGAAGGCCGCCACGAAACGCAGGGAACCCGGTTCCATATGTCAGTGCAAAATCAACCTGCCAAGGATGCTCCACGATCTTGTCGCGCAGACAGCGCACGGCTTCATCGACCATGGGGAAAAACAGGCGTTGGTGAAGAATCTCGTCGGAGATGGGTCCGGCTTCCGAGGGATTGGCTTGACGATAGTCCGCGACTGCGTCGAGAGCTTGCCGATTCTCTTTTTCCGCCTTCCAAAATGTGATCGGCGGACTCTTTTCTGGAAGGAGCTTCCGCAACAGCGCATCGCGCGACTCGATCCGAGATCCCAGCACGGCGAGCGAGGTCAGGACGTGCAGGGCGACAGGAAGTCCGATCAAATCGAGGAGTTCCAGCGGCCCCATGGGGTGCCCACTATCCACTGCCATTCCAAAGTTCTTCGCGACGGTGTCGATGCGCTGAAAGGAGATGCCCTCGCTCACCATGATCACGGCCTCCACCAGATAGCGCGAGAGAATCCTGTTCACGAGAAACCCCGGTCCGTCGTTGACCACGAGAGGAAACTTGCCCAATCGCTTGGCAAGGCCACAGGCCTGGGCAAGGGCTCTGTCGGATGTGAAGGGGGCGCGCACCACCTCGACCAATTGCATTTTGGCCACAGGATTGAAGAAATGGAGTCCCACGCACCGGTCAGGATGGACCGCCTCCACAGCAATGTCGGCCAGTGTGTAGGACGACGTATTCGTGGCAAAAATCGCATCGGGGCGCGCGTCCGATTCGAATTCCGCCAGGACCGCTCGTTTCACGTCAAGTTTCTCCGACACAGCTTCGATGACAAGAGAGGCGAGATTGACATCCTTGATGTGGATAGTTGGCGTCACCCGCATCATGCGATAACGCAGGTCGGACGGAAGGATGACTTTCTTACGCACCAGGGTCGTTTGAGCCTTATGGATGCGACCGATCGCTTTCGCGAGAATGTCCGTCGACACATCTCGCAAGACGACCTCATACCCTTTTTCGGCAAGCTGCCCGGCGATTTGCGAGCCCATCAATCCTGCTCCCAGTACGCCGATGCGTGTCGCCGCCCCTGGAACAGCAGTCACGTTCCGTTTCACCTTCTCGCCCGCCAGGAATAAACCCACGAGGTGTGAGGAAATCGGGCCGGCCATCAGCTCCAGGAGGAACGGCTTTTCAATCGTGAGCGACCCCTCCAGCACACTGAGTCCCCTCCCTTTTCCCACTGCATCAATGGCACAGAGCGGGGCAGGGTAGAAATGTCTGACGCGTTTAACGACCTGATGTCGCGCATATTGGCAGACGAGTGTTCGAATGACCGGGGCGCTCAAGAACCGTACGCTTGCTGGGAGGGGCGGGCGTCTCACAGGAGCCGAACAACGCGCCCGGGCTTGCGCAATGGCTGCGTGAACGAACGTTTCTTTTTGTATGTGCTCCAAAGTTCTGACCGTGGAAGGAAGAGAGGTCACCATTCCGTCCACCAGGCTCATGCGTAGCGCTTGCCTCGGGAAAATGGTTTTTCCCGTCGTGATCATGTCCAGCGCCGCCGGTACGCCGATCAACCGCGGAAGACGTTGCGTGCCCCCAAATCCAGGTAGAATGCCCAGCTTGACTTCCGGAAGGGCAAAACAGGTCTTGGGGTGGGTGCTGGCAATACGCGCATGGCAGGCCAGCGCAAGCTCGAGCCCGCCGCCCAGACAGGCGCCTTCCACTGCCGCGATAAATGGTTTCGGGGATCGTTCCATCGCGTCGAAGAGCGTATGCGCGGTGATCACAAGTTGCTCCATCGCTTGGAATGAGCGCTGCTGTTGCGCGTCGTGCATCTGTTCCAGGTCGGCTCCTGCGCAGAAGTTTCCTTCCTTCATGCTCACCAGGACGACGGCTTTGATGGCGGGGGATTGTTCGGCATACCGAGCGATCTTTTGCCACTCCGCCATGCTCTCGACGTTGAGCACATTCACCGACTTGCCGAAGTAATCGAAACCGGCCAGAAGAATGCCTCCCTCAAGAACAGAGGTCTTGAAGTGTGTGTACTCGACGAGGGAGTTCGTCTGGCCGTGCGACATGGCTATTTTCTCTCCAACATCATGGCCACACCCTGTCCACCTCCGACACAGGCGCTGATCATCGCCCGCTCGGCATCCCGTCGTTTGAGCTCGAACAAGGAGGTCATGGCCAGGCGAAGACCGGAGACGCCGACTGGATGACCCAACGCGATCGCGCCGCCGTGTGGGTTGAGATCGTCTGGCGGGATTTCGCCGAGGCGTCCACTGAATCCGTACCGGCCGAATTTGGATTCCATGAGAGAAGACGAGTTAAGAATGCGGCTGATCCCCAACACGACGGCCGCAAAGGCTTCGTTAATTTCCCACAACGCAAAGTCCTTGATGGTCAGGCGAGTCTTGGCCAACACTTTCGCGATGGCTCCGACCGGGGCCAGGCCCATACATGAGGGTTCGTACCCAAAGTCCGCATAGTCTTTTACGTACCCGAGGATCGGCAAGCCGAGGGCCTGGGCTTTGCTCTCCTCCATGAGGAGGATGGCGGCGGCGGCGTCTGTGATCTGCGAGGAGTTGGCTGGCGTGACGGAACCATGGTGCCTGTCGAACACGGGCTTCATAGCGCCAAACGTCCCTTGACCGGCATCCTCACGAATCCCATTGTCTCGCGCAACATAGGCGCTTCTCTCTGGGACATACATGGGGACAACTTCATCCGCGAAGATCCCATCGTTCCATGCCTGAGCTGCGTTTCTGTGCGACCGTACGGAAAACGCGTCCTGCTCTTCGCGAGAGATGCCAAGCGTCGAGTCTTTTGCGATATTTTCTGCGGTGAGCCCCATAATGAGGTCACACATCGGATCCGTGAGGCCCAGCACCAAGCCGATGCGCGGGGGATATTTCTTGAGGTTGAGAAGCGCTGGAATGAGAGCCCGCGCGGCGGCGACACGACTCCCAAAGGTTCTGGCTTTTCCGTATTGCATGAGGTGGTCAGCCACGGTGTAATGGTAGGCGATGGGGATCCGACTCATTGCCTCCATGCCGATGACGAGCGCCGTATCGACATCGCCGCTCCTGATGCGCAAGCTCGCATAGTAGAGGGCCGTCACGCCGGAGCCGCAATTTTTCCCTGCCACCGTATCGGCGGGGATCGTCATGGGGAGGCCACCGGTGACGGCTGCCACCCGGGTTGGATTCACGGCATGTGTGGGCGTTGCCACATTGCTTCCGATGACGCAATCGATTGTTTCTAGAGGGAGATTCCACCGGTGGCACCGTGTGATCATTTCCCGGACGACCCAGGCGCCAAGCACGTCCGCATCCGTCTCACGAAAGTCTGTTCCTTCTTTGCACAGGGGGGTACGAAATCCGTCAACGACGACGACATTACGCATGGTGCATGTCCCCTCTGTATCCTGATTGAAGAGCGGTCACTCGCTGATGCCAACAAACTGGCTGTCCTACATTATTAGCCATAGACACTACAGCCTACCACAACGGTGCCGATTCATCTGTTTTTCATCTGCTTCTCGACAGGGTTATGAATGGCGTGAGCCGTTCCCCATATCAGGCCAAAGAAAGCTAAAATGTAATAGTGGTAAGGTTATAATGATGAACGAAACGGGAGTCCTGTTAGGACGCGTGTAAGGACATGTCGAACATGAAAAAGCCTGATGTGTTTCAAGGGTCTGAGGTGGTGGCGGAGACCGCTCGCGATAAGGCTGCCTATTCCGGGTTTCTTGCGGGATTATTTGAGAACGACGTTCGATGGGATCTCTTTACGTCAATCGGCATTCCACAGATGAGTCCGGCTGCTCTGGATTTTCTCGAACGATTCAAACTCGCCCTGATACCCCTGGATCCTGAACGAGTTGACAGTGAGGGGGAGCTACCTGAGCCAATGTTGAAATCATTGGCTGAGATCGGAGCGTTTGGCATCAAGATTCCCAAACGGTTCGGCGGGCTGGAGTTGACACAATCAGAGTATCAGCAAGTTGCCACCCTGTGCGCAAGTTTTGATGCCTCGCTCACCGTATTGCTATCGGCTGCTCAATCGATCGGCGTTCCTGAACCATTGCGACTCTTCGGGACAGAAGAGCAAAAGGCCAAATATCTTCCTCGGCTTGCGCGGGGGGAAATTTCAGGGTTCGCGCTCACGGAACGAAATGTGGGTTGCGACATTTCAAAGGTAGAAACCTATGCGGTCCGCGTCGTCGAAAACGGAACAACCGTGGCCTACCGCATTACGGGAGAAAAGTTCTTCATTACGAATTCTGCCAAACAGAACGGCCAGTTCCTCTGTTCCATGCTGGTCGTCATTGTGCGAATCGTCGATCGTCCGGAGGAACTCCAAGATCCCCAGGCGCAGAAACAATATGGGGCCTTCATCGTTGAAACCCAATGGCCAGGTTGCTCCGTCACTCGTCTGTATTTCGAGGGGGTGAGGGGAATCTACAACGGGATACCGACGTTCAACGATGTGCGCGTCCCGATTGAAAATCGCCTGGGTAATGAAGAAGACGGCCTGAGGATCGCACTCGCCACGCTCACAGTCGGGCGCCTGACGCTCCCCGCAGCCAGTGCGGGAGGCCTCAAACAATGCCTGTCTGTGATGCGCTGGTGGGGACGCACGCGAGTCCAGTGGAATAAGCCGATCGGCGAACACACCCTCATCGGAGAAAAAATATGCCGTGCTGCGGCTTATACGTTGGCGCTCGACGCCGTGATGGCCTTCTGCGGTGCTTGGGCCAACAAGAAGGGCGACCTCCGTATGGAGTCGGCTGCAGCCAAGATCCTCGGAAGCGAGTGGTACTGGGATGTGGTCAACGACCTGTTCCAGATGCGCGGAGGACGGGGATTCATGACGTTTGATTCTCAACGGAAGAACGGCGAACTCGGCATCCCGGTTATGCGCATGATGCGAGATGCCCGCATAAATCTGGTGTGGGAAGGGACCGGCGAGATTCTGCGTATCTGGATGGCGCGCGAGGCCCTCGCCCCCTATATAGAAAAGGGGCTGGCCTTTCTCCAAGGATCATCGTCAGACAAGTTCGCGGCCCTGTCGTACTACGCAGGCATGGCGATTCGTTCTCGCCTGCCATATTCGACTTCGTCGAGCAGCGCTGGCATGTTTGGAGAGGACTATGCCGGGTGGGTTCGTTTCATCGAATCATCCACTCGGAGCCTGACACGGTCAACCGTGAGTGCGACGCTTCGCCACAGGCAGGGCCTGCACAATAAGCAAATCCTGCTTCAGGATTTAATCGATGACAGCCTCGCGATCTTTCCGATGGCCGCGATCATCTGGTATGCGTCTCAGCCTGAGATGCGGGGCAAGCCCGGCATCTGCGCACTCACGACCTACTTCTGTCAGGAAATGAAGGATCGTGTGCATCCTCCCTCATCTCCGGAGAAAAGAATACGAGGGCACAAGAAAGACTCCACCGTGTATCGCCTATCTCAGGCAATCATGAGCGGCGAGTATGCCTGGCTTGAAGAAGGGATTGTTCCGATACTTGAGAAATGATGAATCGGCGCGTAGCATGAATTTCCTTAAGCCCTCGGAGCGATGTTCCTCATGCCTCTTGCCGTCTCTGACAACCGAATCACCTGGATCCAGGAGCGATGTTGTGAACGTGGTGCAGGGCGAAGCCCTGAAAGCCAAGGGCTATCTTCAACGGAACCATCGAGGTGATCTTCGGTGAGTAAGACACCGCAAGCGGTCATCGTCAGTGCAGTGCGAACACCGATGGGAAGCTTTAGTGGGGTGTTCAGCCCCGTGCCAGCCACCAAGTTGGGCAGCCTCGTCATTGCGGAAGCATTGAAACGCATTCAGCTCCCGACGGATCGTGTAGATGACGTGTATATGGGCTGTGTCCTCAGCGCCGGGCTTGGTCAGGCGCCTGCACGACAAGCCTCGATTGGAGCCGGCATTCCCCATTCGGTCGGCGCCACAACCGTCAACAAGGTTTGTGGGTCCAGCCTCAAGACTCTGATTATGGCCGTTCAGGCCATTGCCCTTGGAGAAGCCAGAATCATTGTGGCTGGCGGCATGGAAAACATGACCCGCGCGCCCTATCTATTGGACAAGGCGCGGCAAGGATATCGGCTGGGGCATGCGGAGTTGGTGGACAGCCTGCTCAAAGACGGCCTCTGGGACGTCTATAACAATTTCCACATGGGCGATGGTGGCGAACTCTGTGCGGCAAAGTACCAGCTCACTCGAAGAGAGGTTGACGACTTCGCGTTGGAAAGCTACCGCCGAGCTCAGGATGCCATTGCGAGCGGGAGGTTTAAGCGGGAGATCGTTCCGGTTGACGTGCCGCAGCGGAAGGGTTCTTCGCTGGCTGTTACAGACGATGAGGAACCGAATCGAGTGGCTCTGAACAAGCTGCGTGAACTGAAGCCAGTATTTCGGGAGGGTGGTGTGCTGACCGTGGGCAATTCTCCTTCCTGTAACGACGGAGCCGCCGCGTTGGTTGTGATGGCGGAAGAGGAAGCCGTGCATCGTGGGCTCACGCCGATGGCGCGTATTATCGGCTATGCCGGGGCGGCATTGGCGCCGGAGTGGTTTACGCTTGCGCCGATCGAGGCGATCAAACTGGTGCTGAAGAAGACCGGCCTCTCGCTCAGCGACATCGATCTATTTGAGATCAATGAAGCGTTCTCCGCCGTCTCTCTCGCCATCAACCGTGAACTAGGGCTCGACGATAAGAAAGTGAACGTCAACGGTGGGGCGGTCGCGCTGGGTCATCCGATTGGCGCCACCGGCTCGCGGATTCTCACGACGCTGCTCTATGCCATGGAGGCCCGTGGCGCCAGACGAGGATTGGCCAGTCTCTGTATCGGAGGAGGAGAGGCGTTGGCGGTTGTTGTGGAGCGGTAAGTCGTCATGCGTGTGGCATAAAACGTGAGTGGTACAGAGAGGACAGAGACCAGGAGAGAATAGCCAATGCTTGCGGATCGCTTGAGTCGGTACGTACAATCCCTTCGTGACGATGACGTGCCCAGCGCCGTGGCGCACGAGGTCAAGCGGCGGGTGCTGGATAGCCTGGGTTGCGCGTTTGGGGCCTTCACCGCGCCGCCTTGCCGGATCGCACGTCAGCTCGCTCAGTCCGTCAAGGTGCCGGATGGCGCAACGGTGTGGGGAACCAGCCACAGAACCCTTCCAGACCTCGCCACGTTTGCCAACGGCGCGCTCGTCCGCTATCTCGATTTCAACGATACCTACCTTGCGAAGGAACCGGCGCATCCGTCGGACAACATTGCCGCGATCCTTGCGGTCGGAGAAGCTTCGCGTGCTTCAGGCGCGCGAGTGATTCAGGCCATTACGCTTGCCTATGAAGTTCAGTGTCGTCTCTGCGACGCAGCCGCGCTCAGACCGCGCGGCTGGGACCATGTGACCTATGGCCCCTTTTCCTCGGCCCTTGCTGTCGCCAAGGTGATGAAGCTCTCAGAGGCGAGGACATTGCAGGCAGTCAATCTCGCCGGGGTGTCGAATATTGCCTTGAGGCAGACACGCGTCGGGGACATGTCCATGTGGAAAGCCTGCGCCTTTTCTAATGCCGCGCGGAATGGCGTGTTCGCGGCCATGTTGGCACAACGAGGCATGACGGGTCCCTCTCCGATTTTTGAAGGGGAGAAGGGCTTCATGAAACTCGTGTCGGGGCCGTTCGATCTTCCGCTCTTGGGCGGCGAGAAAGGGCCGTCAGGATCGGTCACGTTCAAGATCCTCGATACCTATATTAAGCATTACCCGGTGGAATACCACGCGCAGACGGCAGTGGAAGCAGCTCTTGCGCTCAGAGAGGATCTCCTCAAAAGAGAAGGAGTCGATGCACTCGCCGGCATCGCTGACATTGAAGTCGGCAGCTACGATGTCGCCATTGAAATCATCGGACGAGATCCTGAAAAGTGGCGCCCTCGATCGAGAGAGACGGCCGATCACAGCTTCCCCTACTGCGTGGCCATTGCGCTGCTGGACGGCAAGGTCACGCTGCGCTCGTTCGATGAGAAACGCCTGACCGATTCGGCGCTGCATGAGTTGATGCAGAAGGTGCGCGTCGTGCCACAGCCAGAGTTCGTCGATCGGTATCCGGAGACGATGGCGACACGCATCACCGTGCGGACAAAAGAGGGGAAACACTATGTCAAACAGGTGGACTATCCCCTCGGCCATCCCCAGCACCGAATGTCCGATCAGCAAGTCGAGGACAAGTTTCGGCGGTTGGCGACAGGAAAATTAGATCGAGCGCGCATGCAAAAAGTCATCGACATGGTTTGGCAACTCGACCGGCTCAAAGATGTCGGCGCGTTGATGCCCTTATTAAAGGTGAACCGTCGAGGTTGAATGCCATGATGGATCAACCCACTCAATCCAAAGCTCGGCGTCTCCGAGAACTGCTCGATACGCAGACCATCGTTCTGCCTGGGGCGTTCAATGCGTTGACGGCCATGCAGATCGAGCGTGCCGGGTTCCAGGCCCTCTACGTTTCAGGCGCCGCGCTCTCGGCTGCGCGAGGGTTGCCGGACATTGGGCTGTTGTCCCTCACGGAGGTGCTGTCCGATGCCGCCTCTATTGCCAAGGCTGTGACGATTCCGGCGATTGTGGATGCGGATACGGGCTTCGGCCCCCCTCTCTCTCGGTGGTGCGCACCGTACAGGAATTCGAACAGGCTGGGTTGGCGGGGATACAGATCGAGGATCAAGAGCTGCCCAAGAAGTGCGGGCATCTTCCGGGAAAGCACCTGGTCCAGACGAGTGACATGGTGGCCAAGATCTGCGCGGCGAGCGACGCACGGCGGGATCGAGATTTTTTCATCGTTGCCCGTACGGATGCTCGCGCGGTAGAGGGGTTGGACGCAGCCGTGCGGCGGGCACGGGCCTATATCGATGCCGGGGCCGACGCCATCTTCCCAGAAGCCCTCGAGTCTGCCGATGAATTCCGCGCGTTTGCCCGGCAACTCGCTAAGGAAGGCGGCAACGTGCCGCTGGTCGCGAACATGACCGAATTCGGGAAGACGCCCTACCTGACCGTCCGTGAGTTCGAAGATCTCGGCTATCGTGTCGTGCTCTTCCCCGTGACGGCCCTTCGGATGGCGACGAACGCGATCGAACGGATGCTGGTCGAACTGAAAAATCATGGCTCGCAGCGAGGACTGCTGGAGCAGATGCAGACGCGGCAGCAACTCTACGACCTGCTGCGGTATGAAGAATATGAACAGCGGGATCGGCAATTCCACTCGATGGGTGATGACCATGCCAACGGATAGCAATACAAATAGTTCTGGATACAGCCCAGGGCTCGATGGGGTCCTGGCAGGCGAGACGGTCCTGTGCCACGTCGATGAAGGCGAAGGGGGGATTGAGATACCGTGGGTATGCAGTCAGCGACTTGGCGGGCAAGGCCCGCTTCGAGGAGGTGGCCTATCTGTTGCTGTTCGGCAAGCTGCCGACGCAGAGCGAGCTACAGGATTTTTCAAGACAGTTTGCGGAGGGCTGCATGCTTCCCGGCACTGTCGAAGCGTTCCTTGGCGTGCTGCCTCCTGCTGCGCATCCGATGGACATCCTCAGAACCAGCGTGTCGCTGCTGGGCATGGCCGATCCGGACGCCTCCGACAATTCGCACGATGCCAACGTGCGTAAAGCGATCCGATTGATGGCGCAAATTCCGCTCATCATTTCGACCGCCTATCGGCTTGCGAACGGGAAACCCCTTGTCGAGCCGCAAGCCGATTTGAGCTTTGCCGAAAATCTGCTTTTTCTATTGACCGACCGGAGAGACGATCCGACCACCACCGCCATGGCTCACGTGCTGGACGTGTCGCTCACGCTCTATGCGGAGCACGAATTCAATGCCTCCACCGTCTCGGCCCGCGTGACCGCCTCGACGATGACAGATCTGCACTCGGCCATTACCTCGGCCATCGGCACGCTGAAGGGGCCGCTCCATGGAGGCGCAAATGAGGCTGTCGCCGAGATGTTTTGCGAGATTGAGGCTGCCGAACGAGCGGAGCAATGGGTGCGGGAATTGTTGGCCGGCAAACGACGGATCATGGGATTCGGCCATCGGGTGCTCAAGAAAGGGGATTCTCGCTCCGCCGTCATTCAACAGCATGCCGAGTCTCTGGGCCGGATCTGCTACGACCATCGCTGGTACGAGATTGCGGCGACCATCGATCGGGTGGTGCAGCAGGAGAAAGGTCTCTACCCCAACCTGGATTTCTACACGGCGGTGGCGTATCTCCTGATGGGCATTCCGCGAGAGCTCTACACACCGGTCTTTGTCTGTTCACGCATTAGCGGCTGGTGCGCGCATGTGATCGAACAGCAGGACCATAATAGGCTGATCAGGCCACGGGCACTCTACAGGGGGCCGGCGGCGAGGGACTATGTCCCCCTCGATCGCCGTAGCTGAGAATATTGTACAACCAAATTATAGAGGCGATGGTTCGCCCCTCAGCCCCTCACCGTACTGCACGAGTACGCCTCAGGGCTCCACGCGCCGCTCTGGCGACGCGGCTCAGCGATACGCGACGAACCCGGCATGCATCATGTGGGCTAGATGTCTCAACGGGTTCTCTTTCGCCACTGCCACGGCGGCACATGAGCCGAATCTACCCACAAGCCTTTCTTCGCCTCTCGTGCGCGCTTTTCGAGCCTCTCTAACTCTCTATTCCCTGGAGCGTATTTCCGATACCACCAACACCAACCGTCTTTGACCAGGGTGTGATTGAGGTGGGTGCCATCGGATAAAAACACATCGGCAAGGGTGCGCTTGTCCTTGTCGATGCCATGCGTGTGGAGTATGACGACTTTCCCAAGCACCAACGCTGAGGTCGCCTGCTTCGCTTGATGGCCGTAAGCCTGGCCCTTCTCCGGGCAGTCAATCCCACTGAGGCGGATACGTTCAGGATGGTGACTGTGCAGGATCTCGATCATGTCGCCGTCGAGGACGGAGACAACTTGACCGGTGAAGTCGGCAGCGAGAACCGATGTCCCACCGAAGATCAATGAGAGGAACATGATTGCCAGCCAAGTCATAGAACTGTCCCAGAGGACTGATGGCCAACGTTCCTAACCCAACCTATCTCCGTCGCTGTTCGAATAGCAAGATCGTCAGAAGGCTAACCCTCCAACGGGAGTCAGTGCCTACACTGAAAACAGGAGCGTCAGGTGTTGCACTCTTTGCGTGGCATTGCAAATCCGCTGTGATGGCATCGACGCGGCAGCAGGCCCATGATTTGAAACGCTCGATATTGCGAAGGTTTCCCTGTTTCTCGGTGCAAGTCATGGGCGCGTTGACGTGCTACGGATTCCATGGCTACTCCCTCACTCGGCCATAATCATCCTCCGAGCTAGCCGCAGGCGCAGGAAGGTGGAACCTCATAGCGTCTGGTCCAGCTGTTGGCCAGACAGCGTGCGATGTAACCGTTCGCGTTCGCAAATGAGTGGATGCTCACCATTCGGCCTGTACGACCCGTCCTCTCCATCCTTCCATTGTGCTATCGTGAGTGAAAAGGGAATTGAGCCCACACATGAATGTGTCGTGGGTCTTGGCGAATACCTCACCCGACAGAAGGTAGGGAGGAAAAGGTGCGATTAGTCCTGCTGTTGATCATTGTCGTGATCGTCGTATTCGGTCCGCAGCTGTGGACTAAGCGGGTCTTTGCCCAGCACAGTAAGCCCCGTCCTGACTATCCGGGAACGGGAGCGGAGTTAGCGCGCCACCTGCTCGATCAGTTAGATCTGACGCACATCAAGGTGGAAGCCACCGAGCTGGGGGACCATTACGATCCTGAGGCCAAGGTTGTCCGCCTCACGCCCGATAAATTCAATGGGAAATCCCTCACGGCGATCACCGTGGCTGCCCACGAGGTCGGGCATGCCATCCAAGACCGGGCGGGCTATCAGCCGTTCACAGAGCGCACGCGACTGGTGCGGGTCGCGCAGGGAGCGCAAAAGCTCGGAGGGATCGTGATGATGGGCATTCCCATCGCGGCAGCAGTAGCTCAGACCCCTGTGGCTGGTATCGTTGTCATGGTCGTGGGGATCGCGACGATGGGGATCGCCACGCTGGTGCACCTTGTCACGCTTCCGGTCGAGTGGGACGCCAGCTTCAGGCGCGCACTGCCGATACTCCAGCAAAAAAATTATCTGTCGCCTGAAGACGAACAGGGAGCCCGCCGTATCCTCACCGCAGCCGCGCTCACCTACGTGTCAGCTTCCCTCGCGAGTCTGCTGAACCTGTGGCGGTGGATTGCCTTCTTACGGCGATAGGTGCGGCCATTCCCCGTTATCTCCCTCGCCACTGGCGTGGGGACTGAGACGCCTCGGCTGTGAGCCATGATGGGGTTGGCGCCCTATGGCAGCCAGACATCCTGTGCCTGGATGCGGTGGACACGTCCGGGTCCCGGCGGTTGTCTGGGGCACGAAGTGCCAGGGGCTGGAGTGGATCCTCATGGGGGATCCCCCACGCCTTAATCCTGATGGGTAACTGGTGCGGCTCAGGGTGGAGCCGACACCACTGACGATGACAACCGGGATGCGACTGAGTCACGCGACCGGCACGGTGAGGGGAGATGTCGTTGTCTGATACCTCGCCCCGTTCGCAGAGTAAGGGGGGCACGATGTACTGTGCTCTCTTGACCGGAGCCTTCGTGATGGGCGACTCCTGTATTTCCCATTGAGACACTAGAATTAGCACACCTGTTGGTTCATTGAATGAATGGTGCTCCTCACACCCCCTCGGTTGCTTCAGTCTGATCCCTGGCAGATGACGCCGCTCCGGCAAGCGCTCGAGGCCTGAAAAACGCATGATGGCTCCGGTCGCCGTGGTCGCCGAACGGGCCGCGTGTTCGAACTTTTCAGGCACCCTCCGCTGGGGTATCGGCCACCCGTTCCAGAATGCCGCGCGGTCACGCCCATCAGTGGTCTTTGGTGTGATCGAACTAGCGTGGCAGCCTAACAGCTGATGATCGCGCTCCGCATCGTGGAAGTAGCGAAAACGGCCCGTCTTTCCAGTAGAGACTGGCCATTGATTTCCGTAGGGCTTCCACTTGACTTTACGGAAATCTGGTTTAATGTGTTATATGGGCTGACTGGACTGGATGGAGTTGGTGAAAGGCCCACTGTCTGGAAGAGCGGTCATGCCCACCATAGTCTTCTCGGCCTTCTCGCCCCTTCTCTCAGTCCCAGCTCTTCTAATTAATTAATCTTTCGATCACATGACTTATGTGATGAAAGGAGGAGCGGGCTTCGGCCTGAAGATCGCGCGAGGCGATGGTCACCGACTATGCCACGCGATTCAATCAATCGGCACTCCTCTCATGAAAAGGAGGAGGGTGAACACGATAAAAGAATTCTTCAGAGAACAAAAGGAGCAAGCCATGACTCAGATATATCCCTCCGAAAGCAGTCCTGTTCCTGGCGTCATACGTTGGGGCTTCGTGGGAGTGGTCGTTCTTCTGGTCTCCGGCTGTGCCTCCACGAAAGACCTCGACACGCCCCGGACTCAACTGAACGATGATATGGCGGCGGTACGGAGCGATACCGCGCAATCCCGTCAAGCCGTCGATGCCTTAAAAACGGACGTCATGTTGCTCAAGTCCCTCGGGGTCGCAGTAGACAGCCTTAAAGGCCGTCTCGACCTGGCGCAGGCGACATTGCAAGGGATGCAAGCTGAAAGCGACTTTCAGCGGACTATTCTCGGCAATCTACGGGTCGGCTTCAAGGAATTCAGAGTCGTACAGGAAGGAGTCGCTAAGGAAACCGACCGGCTTCGCATGAGCGTTAGCTCGGTGGAGCAAGGCCTGATGCACCAGCTTCAAATTGAAGTGAAGCTCTACCAGGAACAGATTCAGCAACTGGAGCAGGTCATGGAGAGCCTCAAGAAAAGCAGCTCTGCTGGAAAAATCAAAGAAGTCGCTGTGATGCCGAATCCCTGAGGCCTCGCCACAGGAGGGGTCGGGAGATCACTGAAGCCTGCAGCAGAGACCATTGCGCCGCGTTGCGCCTGATTCACATGACAGCTAGTACAATCACAAGTGGTAGATCATATCTACAGGCCTACGATTCTGTCACAGAAGCCAGGCAGTCGATTTTGCAATACTTGGGCTGGTACAACCGATCCAGACCGCATTCGAGCCTGGACCAGCAAGCACCAGATGAGGCCCATGCCGTGATGCTGCCGATGGGTAAACTGGCAGAATGAGAAACAGCAGAAACTCCACTTACTGATGAGACCGTCAAAGTGTGCGCGTATAACTTTCTCGAAAGTGCCATTTCTGCGGGAAACCAAGCGATTATTGAGCACAGACTACGCACT
>JAWXBV010000059.1:0-5349 GCA_034440335.1 Nitrospirota bacterium
CAACCCCGGCGCGCCAAGACGCGCCGTTCCGCGGGCAAGGCCGCAGCGAGCGAAGAGGCGAGGAGGTACGGACCGCACTTCGTGGGGCCGTTCGCCCGTGCGATCGATCTTGGCGAACGGAAAAGCCCCTCCAGTGCTTCCGATTTCCTGAAAATTCTCGTTGAGCCTCTGAGTGACGCGAGAACGCCGCTGGCGGACTTTTTCAGCATCCTGTTAAGCACGCGTCGAGAACGACCGATAAGGGTCACGATGGCCAGTACCACAGGACTGCCTACTCGCATGAGCCAGAACAGGATTCTCGGGAAAATTCTGACGACACCATCCGCGCGGGACCGAGATTCGACAGTTGAACGAACCCATTTCTCGCGGTCGCTCTCTGTGGCAGCTATGGGTGACGGTTCCCGCAGCAGCCTACTCAGCCACAGTAGCCGCTTCGGCTCCAAAGGCCGGAAACTGCGTGGTCTCGTGCGCAATGTTCCGACCAGTCAGCCGAAGGCTTTGGACGGCATGCCGACCCCCTGCCGCTCCTTCGCTCCAACCTCCACCCACGCGTCGGTGGCTGCCAAAGCAGCCGCTCGGCTGCAGCAGTCGAAGGCCATGGGGTATTCGGCAAAGGAAATTAAAGAGAGCACACTCGTTCGTGATACGCCACCTCACATTGGCGGCTGAGCCGGAATAATGCGACCGGTATTCTGACGCCTTTCACCAGCGAGCACGATGAACAGTACGATCTTCACGCCAAAGACTCGACCGACCGGGCAGGGCTTCGCGTTCTCAGAACTATGGCGCTGGGCAGGGGGTCTATTTCCCAAGGGAGAGGTCTTGCCGGACCCCACTTGGCGCCAACGGCATCGCTGGCTTATTGGGCTACTGCTCTTACATGCGATCGGCCTGCCTATCATGGGCCTGCTTGCCGGCCAAACAGTAGGCTGGAGCGCGGCGGCTGGCCTCATACTGGCAAGCCTCGCCGGGATGGCCGCCTGGGGCCGGATGAGTCGGGCGATCCGCGCCGCGCTGGTCACCACAGGCTTGATCGCCGCCGGGGCGATACTCGTGCATGTCTCGGATGGTCGCATCGAGGCGCATTTTCACTTCTTCATCATCATTGCATTCATCGCGATCTATCAAGAGTGGTGTTCGTTTCTGCTCGCGCTCGGCTTGATTGTGCTGCATCACGGGGTCATGGGGACGCTTATGCCGGCGGCGGTCTATAACCATCCCCACGCCATGGCCCATCCCTGGATGTGGGCGGCTGTCCACGGCGGCGGCATCCTGGCTGAAAGTCTCGGCCTGCTGCTCTATTGGAAATTCAATGAAACGGCAACCGCGCAGCTCCGTAAGAGCGAGAGACAACTCCAACTGGTGGTCGAGTCGGCGCCTGATGGCCTGCTGATAGTAAATCAAGACGGTGTCATGGTGATGGTTAATGCCCAGATCGAACGTGTCGGTGGGTACCCGCGTCAGGAGTTGCTCGGCCAACCCATGGAGATGCTGATCCCTGAACGGTTCAAGCCGGACTTGCGGCGCGCGTTCGTTCATGCCCTTTCCAGCCACGTCACGGACAATAATCGCACCTTGTCTTTCCAGCGCAAAGACGGCACAGAGTTTCCGGTCGAACTCGGGCTGAATGCGATTGACACACCGAACGGACTGCACCTACTCGCGTCCATCATCGACATCACCGAGCGCGAGCAGCAAGAGGCGGCCTTCCGGCTTGCAAAGTTCTCGATGGACCAGGCCGCTGAAGCCATCTACTGGATCGATCCCCAGGCCAACATCCTGGATGTCAACAACGCGGCTTCCCTCATGTTGGGCTACTCAAAAGACGAGTTGTGCGCCATGACGGTCCACGATCTGAATCCAGACTTTCAGGCAAACATGTGGCCGGAGTTTTGGGCGGAGAGTCAGCGGCGCGGAACCATGGTGTTCGAGACGTCTCATCGGGCCAAGGATGGACGACTCATTCCCATCGAGGTGAGCGTCAATTATCTGGCCTACGAAGGAAAGGAATACCACTGTGCCTTTGCGCGCGACATCACCGCGCGACGGCAGACAGAACAGGCATTGCGCGAGAGTGAAGAGCGCTATCGGCTCATGATCGAGGATATATCCGACTATGCGATTCTTACGCTGGACCGGGAGGGCACGGTCGCCAGCTGGAACAGCGGCGCGCGCCGGCTCAAACAGTACGAAGAGGCTGAGATCCTCGGTCGGCACTTTTCCTGTTTCTATACGCCGGAGGATCTCGCGCTAGGCCTTCCTGCTCGGCTCCTCCAACAGGCATCCGCCCAGGGCCGCGCGGGGAACGAAGGCTGGCGGGTGCGAAAGGATGGTTCCCGGTTCTGGGCCGATGTCACCATCACCGCCATGCGCGATCACACAGGGTCCATCCGAGGGTTCTCAAAAGTCGCGCGCGACACCACCTCGCGCAAGCAGACTGAATCGAGACTGGAACAAGCCGCGATGGAGATGGAATGTAAAAATCTGGAGCTGGAAGTGGCGAACGATCTTGCCCAGACAGCCACCGAGGCCAAAAGCCGGTTCCTGGCTTCAATGAGCCATGAAATTCGAACTCCCATGAATGCGATCGTCGGCATGGCCGATCTGCTCGCCGAAACCACACTGACCAAGGAACAAAAAGACTATATCGACCGGTTCAGCCGGGCGGCCAACCATCTTCTGGAGCTCATTAACGACATCCTGGATTTCTCGAAGATTGAAGCAGATCAACTCGAATTGGAAGCAACGGACTTCAATCTTCCGGAGCTCGTCGAGAGCGCGGCGGAACTGATGGCGATTCGCGCCCACGCCAAGGGCCTCGAACTCATCGCCGACATCCGCATGAATGTCCCTGAAACCGTCACCGGCGATCCGACCCGCCTGCGGCAGATCCTTGTCAATCTCATAGGGAACGCCATCAAATTTACGGAACGTGGAGAGGTGGTCATCCGTGTCGAATCGGCCGGGCCAAGCCTGGTGCGGTTTGAGGTCTCAGACACCGGCATCGGCATTCCCGAGAACAAGGTGCGCTCCATCTTTGAAAACTTTACGCAAGTCGACTCCTCGACCACGCGAAAATTTGGCGGCACCGGATTGGGACTCAGTATTTCCAAGCGCCTGGCGGAACTCATGGGGGGTGAGATCGAAGTCAGCAGCCTCCTCGGCCTGGGTAGCACTTTCGGCTTCACCATTCTGCTTCCTGCCGCGACCGCGGCAACAACCGGTCCCTACGCCGCATGTCCTACTCTCCAGGGTCTGCGGCTCCTTGTTGTCGACGACCACGAGACGAATCGTTCGGTGATCGGGGCCATGCTGTCGAAGGGCGGCGCCTTCGTCACAGCCTGCGAGGACGGCCCGGAAGCGCTCGCGCTGATGCAGCAGGCCTCTGCCATAGGCGAGCCCATTCAACTCGCGATCGTCGACCACCGGATGCCGTCGATGGATGGGGTTCAGGTTATCGAGGCCATGCGACAGGCGACGGAACTCGCAGGGATCCCTGTCCTCATGCTCACATCCGGCATGCACAAGGCCGACTCCGAGCATGCGCGACGATTCAAAATTAAGGGAACGGTGAGCAAACCGATCGGTCGGGCGGCGCTGCTGACCGCCGCTGCCGCAGCCATCGCAAGCCCCGCAACGGATGCTGGGGCAAGCCGGCTGTCGGATGTTCCTCTGCCACCAATGACCGATCTCACGCGGCCCTTACGAATTCTGTTGGCTGAAGACCTGGAAGACAATCGCGATGTGGTGGCCCTCTTTCTGAAGAAAACCCCTTGGAGTCTGGACATCGCCGAGAACGGCGCAATCGCCGTCGCAAAATTTCAGGCTGGGCGGTACGACCTTGTGTTAATGGATATGCAAATGCCGGTGCTGGACGGCTATCAGGCCACGGCTGCCATTCGCCGATGGGAACAGGAACAGCAGCGGACACCGACCCCGATTGTCGCCCTCACCGCGAATGTCTTTACCGAGGAACTCAACGAGAGTCTTGCCTCCGGTTGTACGGCCTATCTCACGAAGCCCATCAAAAAGCAGATTTTACTGAAGGCGATCCAAGAACATACACAGCGGCCCATCGACCAAGCGGCATAACAGAAAGATGGTGAGACGATGATGGGTCACGACAGCGCGCACACACCGATCCTCTTCATGGTTGAGGACGAAGAAGACACGGCGAACCTCATCAAGATGATCATGGGAAAAGAGGGGTACCAGGTCATTCATGCAGCCGATGGCCAGCAAGCCCAGAACCAGATCGCGGCGCTGTCGCCGCCGACGCTCATCTTGCTGGACATGGGACTCCCCCGTGTCAATGGCCTGGAACTGTTGACCCAGATCCGGAAGAGGCCGACGTGGATAGAGGTGCCTGTCGTCATGCTCACCGCCGACGCAGACCAAACGGATATCTGCAAAGCCATCATGGCTGGAGCGACGGAGTATATCCTGAAACCGTTCAAACCAGACGTCTTGGTGGCCAGGCTCAGGCGATTCCGGCCATCAGGACCCACATGTCGTGTGTCCTAACCCGCATGATTCATGGCAGTTCGTCCCGAACTCGCTAGGAGGACGTTCCTCGTGACGCGGATGAAGAAGTGTTGAGTTCTGAGTTCTGAGTTCTGAGTTTTGAGTTCTGGGTTCTGGGTTCTGGGTTCTGAGTGAGAAGCGGATAAGAAAGCCGAGACGAGAAAAAGTCCGAGGTCCGACATTCCCGTAACTCAGAACTCAGAACTTCAAACTCAGAACTCCGTATCGCGTCTGCCGCGCCTGTCTTGCTTGTCTCACTTCACGCTTTATCGGTAACTGAATCTGCGGAATAAGACCGACGCGCATATCCTGTATTGCGCTGGATACTCACGCCGAGGCCGATGACACCGCATATCCAGTCAACTCGCTGGGGCTTAAGGCCTCCTTCACTCGCCCCGGCACCAACTTGGGGTCCAAACTTTTCTGAACCGTGAGAGACCGTTCCCTGGCAAGATCGATCATGGCAGCCTGGCTGTGTGAGGCATTCCGTTCATACTGCATGATGACCGGGCGCATGCGTTCTTTCATATTGCTCTGCATGACCAGTCCAATGCTGCCGTCGCTCAATTCGACAAACGATCCCGGCGGAAACACGGTCACCGCCGCAATAAACGGTTCAATGACATCTGTGCCGAATTTGTGTTGCATGTTCGCGTAGATATGGGACAAGGCCTGACTCGGCCCCATGCTATTCGCCGCATTATGAGCCCTCGTCAGATTGTTATACTCCTTGAGTTCTAACTCCAAGTGCAACACTACCGGCCCTGATGGGCTAAGGTGTTGCCATGCCAAAACGATGCTACACACACTTGAGTGCTGAAGAGC
>JAWXBV010000060.1:0-35894 GCA_034440335.1 Nitrospirota bacterium
ATCGTGGCGGAGATCGAGGGCTACCAGAAAGTCATCAACGGCGCCCGCGCCGTCCTCGACCACTACCGCCCCCACATCCCCATCCACCCCGACTGGCCGCTGGTTCCGCTAGGCGAGTTGATCAAACTGTCGAGTGGCCAAGGGCTAACCCAAGCCCAACTGAAGGAAGGCCCGTATCCGGTGTATGGCGGGAATGGGCAGAATGGGATGCATTCAGAGTATTTTGTCGAAGCTCAAAATATCGTGATTGGACGCGTTGGAGCCTACTGTGGCGCTGTGCACCTCACCGAGCCGAAAGCGTGGGTCACGGATAACGCCCTTTACGTGACGGAATACAAGCGGGAGATCGACAGGAAGTACTTGGCGCAAGGTCTTGTGCAGCTCGATCTCAATCAATTCGCGAAGGTTGGTGGCCAGCCCTCCATCTCGCAAACAACCGTTTACGAGCGTGCAATCCCTCTCCCACCCCTCGCCACGCAGCAAGCGATCGTGGCGGAGATCGAAGCCGAGCAAGCCCTCGTCGCCGCGAACCGAGAGTTGATCACCCGCTTCGAGAAGAAGATCCAGGCCATCCTCGCCCGCATCTGGGGCGAGGACGCGCCCGCCCCGGCGGAGGCGTGAGCCATGGAAGAAGCCGCCGAACTAGGCAACTACCTGCCACTCTCGTTCAAGAGCCCGAAGGAGCAGGAGTACATCGAGTTCCTGTGGGACGCCTTCGAGACCAACTACACCCACGGCAAGTACCAGTTCTCGTTCCTCGCCTACCACATGCTCACGATGAGCTTCGTCTACTTCAACATCTGGCAGATCAAGCAGACGACGCCCAAGGACTTCGCGATGGGCCTGATCGGCTTCGGCAAGGACATCGAGAAGAGCCTCCTCGAAGCGACCTCGCCGTTCGTGTTCAGCACCGTGAACGAGCGCAGCATCCTGCGTTTCCTCAAGCTCATCGCCTGCGACAACGGCAAGATCGGTACCTACGCCAAGTTGGTGGACGACCGCAACGACGCCGCCCACCCCAACGGCAACATCTTCTTCAGCGAGCAAAGCGCCCTCGATCTAAAAATCATGGAAATCCCTGTCGCAGCGGCTAGGGCGACGATACGGCAGAGGTTTCTCCGTTACCAACTTCCGCTACTTCCGGCTTTTCTATCAGTCCTATGCCGACCGGACACCGGAGATTCGTCACAAGCCTTGTGATGAATTGCCGGCGGCGCCACGCGAGACAACACATCATAAGGCAGGTGATGTATTGGCTGAACTGTCGTTGGCGGTGGAGCAGGCCGACCGGATCCGTGGCTTTTCGTCAGGATTGAGTTGGTCTCACTACCGGACGCTGACGCAGGTCGAGCACCGTTCCGAACGGTTGTTCTATGAGATCGAGGCAGAAAAAGAAGGTTGGAGTGTTCCCCACCTGGAGCGGCAGATTCACTTCTCTGTTGTTTGCCCGATTGCTCAAGAGCCGGGACAAGGCGGGGGTATTGGCCATGGCCACTCGCGGGCAGATCATCGAAAAACCTGTCGACGTACTCAAGGACCCCTACGTCCTCGATTTCCTGGACTTGCCCGACACCAACAAGCTGCACGAGTCCGACGTGGAGGCCGCCATCATTCGTCAGCTCCAGGAATTCCTACTCGAACTCGGCAAGGGTTTCGCATTTGTTGCGCGACAGAAGCGACTGGCTTACGAGGACGAACATTTTTACGTGGACCTCGTTTTCTACAACACTATCCTGAAGTGCTATCTGCTCATTGACCTCAAGATCGGCAAGATGAGCCACCAGGACATCGGGCAGATGGACAGCTATGTTCGGCTGTTCGATGACCAGTTCACCATCGAGGGCGACAATCCGACGATCGGGCTGATCCTCTGCGCCCAGAAGAACGAGGCTATTGCCCGGTACTCGATCCTGAGCGAGAGCAAGAAAATCTTTGCCGCCAGATATGTGAAGTATCTGCCGACCGAGGAGGAGTTGAAGCGAGAAATCGAGCGCGAGCGACGGCTGATCGAAGCGCGCCACGCCGACGAGGAGAAAGGCTGATGTCCCGCAGGCATCCCCGCAAGAATGCCGCTGCTCTTCTATCGTCTCCCTTGAAATAGGGACAATGTACCGGGAGCCTTTTCTTCAGGTCTGAAGTGTCCCCTCCAAGCTCGCTTTTTTCTCATCAGGAAGGGGACGCATGTTGGTCTAGGTGCGGCCGTCGAACGAGGCCCTTCCCAGGGCGCGCGTTCCGGGAGCACAGGATCAATGCGGTTGTCGTTCCCATCTCATGATCGGCCCCGGCACTGGCGGGAACACCCTGTGCTATATGTTGGCGCCGTCGGGGAGGAAAGTTCTGGTTACTTAAGCAGGGATTGTCTTTGACGCTGTGAAGCAACTTCGGGGAAACAACGGGCACGGCACGTCAAAAATTGACGGCCGGCACATCTAAGACCTGATCAGGTTGCTGGTCCCGTTCAAAGATGTTGTGAAAGCTGAGATCCATCCTCTTCAGAACATCAGGGGTGAAGTATTTCTCCCCGCACTGTACGCACACTCCAGCCGGCACATTCCGCAGTACCAGCAAGTGATCGCGCCGGCGGTAGTCGTAACTAATGCGCCGTTCCTCGACATCACCGCCACAGAATGTGCAATCTGCATATGTCCTCATGGCTTCGCTCCTCTTGTTCGAATGTCCGTCCATTTCGGAGGCCGCGGGATATACACAGTGATCACTCTGAGGATAGGCTCTGATTGGTTTTTTGCTCTGGCCCATCCTAACACAACATGGATGGGGTTGGCTCCTGCAAGGCCACCGACGAGACAGCTTGGACCGCGGGGATCGGTCGGATAATCCTCGATGAGATCCCCTTGGAGCACAGCCGATTCAATCTCTTCGATATCCAGGTCATCCGCTAGCCGCTCCTGCTGTGCGTGGATGCTGACCTCATATCGGCCTTCGCGAATCCGTTGCTTTATCTCATCGATGCTCATCCGATTCCCGACTCAGCTATATACGGGTGGTGTCTCACCTCAGGAGGGTCCCAGGGTAGAGCCCTATCATTCAAAAGGCAAGATTCCACGTGGCATGAGCGCGGCTATCAATGCTCCTTTCAAGTTCGCAGACGTCTCTCTCTAGAAATGGCACCCGTGCTGGTCTCACGGCTGCGTCCGTCGAGCGAGGTTACGATGCCCGTCCCACTTTCCCCATTTTATGTTGAAGGGCAGCCTGGCCGATCCTCGATTGCGCGCGTCGAACGATATATATGCTCCTCCCAAGCTCGCTTGTTATCTCTTCAGAGATGGGGGCTGATTGATCTTCCACTGCGCGCGTCCAACGAGGGGAGTCTGCGACCGCGCGTTGCGCGAGCACAGAAGATCATCAGGGCTCCATCCCCTCCGCTTTCCGCGAGCAGGAGGACGACCAGACTTGTCTGCGGTTCTCTCCATTTGTCATGCGATAGAGATTTGCGGTACCGTACTTGCGTTGTGGAACACTCTTTCAACTGTCCCTTCTGTGGCGAAGAGATCTCGATGGTCCTGGACCTCTCGGTTCGCCGTCACACCTATGTCGAAGACTGCGAGGTGTGCTGTAACCCTCTTGAGATTAGCTATACCGTCGAAGACGATTCCTTGACTCATTTCGAAGCGAAGAGCCTCGAATAGGGAGTACAAGGTGGTACGAGGTTCTGGTTTTCGATCACGCAGGCGGTCGATGATATCGGAAGAAGAAGAGCCCTGAGCGAGATAGTAAACGGAGAAATAATGGGGGTCGACAGTGAGTCTGCCGACCCCCGGGGCATTTTTAGCGGCGTTGTAAAAAATCTTCCGACGTCCTGCCTTCCGGTATGCGCGCAGCCTTCGACTGCGCGTTGTCGGTCGGTGCGTTCTTAAGCAGCGTCCTTCCTGTCGATTCGCTCAGAGCCTGTTGCTCAATGGGCAATCGGGTAGTCGCACTGGCAGTTCCTTGCAGCAAGACATCGGCCACGAGGGCGTCTGTGGTCGAAGAGACCTGGCCGGCTTCTTGACGTCCTACCAATAGATCCATGGCCAACTCTCCGGACTTATGATGGCCGCTCAACACGCTTTTCATGTTACCGATCCGCTGCGTCAAATCGATCGTGGCGGCTTGCCGCAAGCGCGGCTGTAATTCGGCATTCACCATTTGCCAGTACCCGGATTTCACCTTATCCAGCGCCATCTTTGTTTCATTAGCCATCTGGAGATCCGGGATCGTGATGACATTGCCCTCCTGCTCCAGCCGCGGCGTGCCCCAATAGTGGAGGGTGCCGTTCAGGCCTTCGCTGATCGCCACGGAGAGAAGCGACCGGCCGTCTACGTCGGAAGCGACCGCGCGTTCGATCATCAACTTGTTGCCGAACGTCGTGGGCAGCTTCAATTCCTTGTGGAACAGTCTGTCTTGCAATTGTTGATTGAGCACGGCATAGGGCACCGGCACACTGAGAAGAATCTTATAGGGCTGTCCATCCTGCGCCGCAACCGCCGTGTTGTCCATATGCACCTTCAGCGGTGGTGTGGTCGCCGGCTTTTGGCACGGTGTCTGGTAGAGGGCGACCGGCATTTGCCGGGCGACTCCCGTGATTGTCGTTTGTTGTACCGGTCCCTTCAGCGAGCCGATAGTGAAGTCCTGCGCTTTACCGTACAGACAGAGCTGGTTGTTCGCCTTTCCGACGACCATGGGCTCCTGTAACCGATCCCAGATGAGCTGAATCGGAATGGAATGGCCGGCCCTCTCGACGGATTCGCCGATGTGCTGATTGATCGCTTCCTGTTCGAACAGCTCGGCCAACTGATCTTTCACCGGAATATTGAACATGTTGCACTTACTGTCGCTTTCCGGTTTCAAACTCATGGTAGTCCTTGAATCGATCATCGTGACGAGAAGTCTCTGATCCTGCTCGCGCAGCATGAGTCGTCCTGTTCCCTCAAGCACGGTAAAGAGAGGGTCGAGCCGGCAGGCGCGTGTCGCGGTGGATTCGATCTCCCCCCGGTAGACCGCCTGATACTTCACCAATCCATCCTGGATCTGTACTTGAGGTTCTCCTTCTCGGACAAACCGCCAGCGATAGTCGTTCGCGAGCGGGTGATCCTCATCGGTAAACCGCTCCGGCACCGCCGCTTGAATGGTCCGTTGCACCGGGGTGAGATCGGTCGTGAGGGTCATCGGCAGCATCGATTCTGTGGCCTGCGCGTGTTTTCCGCTGGTACTGAGCGGTGCGATCGTCGGTGGGGTCTTGCCTAATTGAGGCGGCGGCTGCGGCGTCCGATCGGTCGCGGGAATGGTATGGCTGCAGCCTGCCAGAATCAGGATCGGCATCAACAGCGTGAGCGCGGTAGGTCTGATGAAAAATCTCATGGGCACCTCCTTAGAAGTTCAAAGTCATGATTGCAGTCACCAATAACGAAGCGGGCCAACTCTGTACCGGAGACTCCATCTCGCATTTCACTGCCAGCGAACAACAGTACCGAGCCTCATCGTGGAGGGTATCCTGAATACAAAACATGTACGCCTGTGGATTTCCCTAGTCGGCAAGGGCGTGAAAGTTTTTCACGACGATGGACGAGGGGAGGTCCTTCACAGGGTACGCGTTCCGGGAGCAAGAAGGATGGTCTGGCGGCTGCTTTCTTGTTTTTCCAATCCCTTACTTCCTTTTCATGGGCGGCCTGGTCGGTCCTCGATTGCGCGCGTCCAACGAGGGCCTTCTGAGGCCGCGCGTTGCGCGAGCAGGAGGACGACCAGGCTGCCCATCTTCTTCCTTTGAGTGACAAGGTTTCCCTGCACCAGTATAATGCGCAGTCAATGACCACTGTGAATCCTGCCTCGCCGAAACAGCCACTCGCTTTGCCGGATCGTACCCTCGTGGCTGCCACGGTCGAGGCGCGGCTTCCTTTTAAGGGACAATTCAAGGCACTCACACGGGTAGCAGGCGATGCCTCCAACCGCCGGTATTTTCGTATCGAGTTGACCGGGGGCGCTGCTCGCTCGGTGATTCTCATGCAGTTGGCCGAGCCGGAGGCCTTCAAGCAGTCGGAAGAAGCCGTCAGTGGAGCGGCTCATCACATCGCCGAGTTACCCTTTCTGAACATCCACGCTCATTTGTCCAAAGCCGGTGTCTCCGTTCCGCGCCTCTATCACTACGATCAATCGGCAGGGCTGCTCTATCTTGAAGATTTCGGCGACCTCACCCTGGCGGAGGCCTGTCGCGATGCGATCGAGGCAGGTGTAGAAGCGCGCTATACGCAGGCCGTCGATGTTCTCGCAGAGATGCAAGTGAAGGCCACATCACAGGACGATCCGAATTGTCTCGCGTTCCATCGAAGCTTCGATGAGCCGCTGCTCATGTGGGAGTTCGACCATTTTCTGGAGTATGGGATCGTCGCAAGGCAAGGGAAGCCGATGTGCGCCGACGATTACCTCCCTATCCGTGGAGAATTCGAGCACATCGCCGAGTTGCTTGCCGGCCAACCCCGAGTGTTTGTCCACCGGGACTATCACTCGCGCAATTTGATGGTGGACAGCGAACGGCTGGGGGTGATCGATTTTCAAGACGCCTTGATGGGGCCGGCGACGTACGACCTCGCCTCGCTGCTGCGCGACGCCTATATCGCACTCGATGAGGCGCTGATTGACCGCTTGATCGATCGTTTTCTGGATCGGTTGGCCACGCATCGGCAGGTTCGGACCAACCGAGAGGCCTTCCGCCGCTTGTTCGACTTCACCAGTATCCAGCGTAATCTCAAAGCGGCGGGGCGATTCGTCTATATCGATCGGGTCAAAGGCAATCCGAAGTTCCTCGCCGACATTCCGCGTGTCTTGAACTATGTCAAAGGCAATCTCCAGAAGTATCCCGAATTGGCCACGCTTCGAAAACATCTCACTCCCTACGTGCCGGAATTACAGTGAGGCGTGAAAAGTGAGACGTCAAACGTGAAACGACCGGAACCCATCCGTTTTTTCTCTCCCACGCTTCACGCTTCACGCTTCACGTTTCACGGCATCAAATGAAGGCCATGATCCTTGCCGCGGGGTTGGGAACTCGCTTGCGGCCGCTCACCAACACGATTCCGAAGCCGCTCCTCCCCATTGCAGGCACACCGCTCATTGTGTGGAATCTGTTGCTGCTGAAACGGCATGGGTTTCAGGATGTGGTCATCAACCTCCATTATCTTGGACCGCTGATCGAGCAGGCGCTCGGCAACGGCTCGCGGTACGGGTTGCGGATTATCTATTCACACGAGCCGGTGATTTTGGGTACTGGAGGCGGCCTCAAGCAGGCGGAGTCGCATTTTTTCGGTGAGTCGGTCTTGGTGCTCAACGCCGATACGCTGGTGGAGCTGGATCTCGGTGCGTTGTGCGCGTTTCACCAGCAGCACAAGGCTGTGGCGACGTTGGTCTTGCGCAACGATCCTGAAGCGGCACGGTGGGGTCTTGTGGAAATGGATTCTGACAACCGGATCGTGCGGATCACCGGACGGGGGCGCACAGATCAGGCGCCGACTCAGCCCCGCATGTTCGCCGGGATTCATGTGTGTCATACCCGGCTTCTGCGAGATGTGCCCAAGGCAGTGGCTTCGACCATCATCGATCCCTATGTGGCGGCGATTGAGCGGGGAGAGACGGTGCTCGGATACGACTGCGAGGGGTACTGGTCGGATATCGGGACGCCGGAACGCTATGCGCAGGCCGAACAGGATGCGGCGGCCGGTCGCATCACCCTGGCGACAAGACAGTGACCGGCATAGCCGCATGCTGAAAAGCCCGCCGGCTGTCACAGGCCGTGGCGCGTGAAGCGCAGGACGTGCGAGAAATGCGCGACGTGGACAGAATAAGTTCACTACTCCTGCGGCCCGTCTCGCCAGTCCCGCTCGCCCCGCCTGTCTCGCGCGCTACAACTACTCCGGCTCATCCTTCACCTTCTGTTGCTTAATCAGGCGGGCCAGGTACGTACGTTGGAGCTTGAGCCGGTCTGCTGCTTTGCCCTGGTTGCCATCCGCTTCTTCGATCGCTCGCTCGATGATGTAGCGGCCATGTGCTTCTATCGACTCATGGTAGGGGAGGGAGAAATAGGGGAGGCATTCACCCGTCGGAGTGCGAAGAATGGCCTCCAGCGGCAACATGTCAGGCTCGATGGTGTCCGACTGGTTCAAGACGACGGCTCGTGCGACAACGTTTTCCAATTCACGAATATTTCCTGGCCAATGGTACCGGCTCATGGCCGCCATGGCCGCAGGGCTGAACATCATACCGGGACGCTTCGCGTCCCTGGCATGCCGGTTCAAGAAAAACTTGGCCAGCGCAGGGAGGTCGTCGGGCCGTTCGCGGAGTGGAGGCAGGGTCAGGCTGATGACGTTTAAACGAAAAAAGAGGTCTTCGCGAAACTCACCGGTCTTCACAGCCTGTCGGAGGTCCTTGTTTGTCGCGGCAATGATTCGAATATTGACCGACACGAGGCGCGTGCCGCCGACTCGATGGAACTCCCTATCCTGGAGCACACGCAAGAGCTTGGCTTGCAGCGGGAGCGACATGTCTCCGATCTCATCCAGGAAGATCGTGCCTCCATCCGCCATCTCCAGTTTGCCCTTTTGCAGGCGGTCCGCGCCGGTGTAGGCCCCGCGCTCATGTCCGAAGAGTTCGTTCTCGAGCAGCGTTTCCGTAAGGGCGACGCAGTTGATGACCACGAGCGGCATGGCTTGACGCGGACTCCACTGGTGGATGGAGCGGGCGAAGAGTTCCTTGCCCGTGCCGCTTTCACCAAGCAGTAACACACTGGCATCGGACTTCGCGGCACGTTGCGCCGGCTCCATCACTGCACGGATCTTTGCGCTTACCCCGACAATCGTGGCGTAGCGGCTATCGACTTCGGACTTGAGACAGGCCACCTGCCGTTTGAGGCTGTTTCGTTCCAAGGCTTTGCCGATCACGAGGAGAAGGTGGTCATTGTCCAGCGGCTTGGTCAGAAAATCGTAGGCGCCGGTCTTCATGGCCTCGACGGCGGCATCGATCGAGCCATGGGCGGTCATGACAATCACGGGGAGGTCTTCGGCCGGTCTCACTTTCGGGAGCCGTTTGAGGACTTCAAGGCCAGTCATGCGTGGCATGTCCAGATCGAGCAACATGAGGTGCGGAGCTTCTTGCTCAACCAGCTCGAGCGCCTCGATCCCATCCCGTGCGATCACTGTCCCGTAGTCGGAGGCCTGTAGTCGGTCCTCCAGCATCGTGGCAATATCAGGATCGTCATCGACAATGAGAAGTTTGGCCTTCATCTGGACCCCGTGAAACGTGAAACGTGAGGCGTGAAACGCAGGTTCACATGAAGTAAGAACGACATGATCGTCTGCATACCCTCACGGGTTCTCCATTAGGTTCATGACCAACCCGGTCAGCGGTTTCGGGAAGAAATACGTCGACTTGTGGGGCATGCGCTCACCGGCTGTTGCGACGGCGTGTACGTCGCTGACTTTTGTCGCGTTGAGTAGGAGCGCCCCCGTTCCGGTTCCCTTCGCCACCCAATCCAAGGCTTCATGGTCATCCTTCGTATAGAGGATGGCCTCCTGTTCTTGTGGCGTCGGACAGAGTATTGCCACGACGAGTTGTTGGAGCAGCGACACATCGAGCTTGGCACGAGGAGAGGCCTGTGCGGGTGGACGATGAGCCGGTTTCAGGCTGAGCGTGACGTAGCGATTGCCTCCCTTCAACGCGAGTCCAAAGACCGGCATGGTTCGTCCAGTCGAACGCATTGCGTCGATAAATGTTGCGCGTGTGGCTGCTTGCGTGGCTGCGGTGAACGAAAATTCCTGCAGGTCGAACGTGGCGCCTAGCAATGATTGCACATGGTCATACGGAGGCAGCACGGTGGTCGTGACCCGATGCGTCGGGAGTACGGTGAGGCCTGGGTCGTCGAGGGCGGTCAACAACATCAGCACTGCGTCGTACGGGTGCCGGCCGTCCGGCGATCCGGTCTGCTGCCGACGGAGTTGCTGATAGTTCAACGCAGTCTCGTAGCGATGGTGGCCGTCTGCAATATACAGCGGTGTGCGGCGTAAGGAATCCACGGCGTGCGTCAACACGACGGGATCTGTCACAGCCCAGAGTTGCTGACGGAATCCTTCATCGTCGCGAAAGTCGATCTGGGCCGGTGTCCCCTTCACGGCCCCTTCTAATAGGCCCATCACCGCTCCTTGAGGGTCGGAGTAGAGAGACCAAATGGGGCTGAAGTTCGTCTTACAGGCTTCGAGCAGACTCAGCCGATCTGTTTTGGCGGCCGAGCGTGTATTCTCGTGTGGGTAAATATGTCCTGAATCGAGCGCTTCCAGTTTGACGGTGGCGAGAAAACCCTTGAGAGTTTTCGTCGGTGGGCCTGGCGCAGCGTAAGGCGCGGTATATTCGATCGTATGGTAGTAGAGGGTCGGCTGCGCATCCTGTTTCAAGGCGCCGCTTTTCAGCCAATCCTGAAGAGTCGATGCGGCGCGGGTATATCGATTGTGAGTAGGAGCGTCGCCCGATTGATCGAGCCCCAATTCGAGTCGGATGATGTTCTGCGGATGGCGGTCGTACAAGGCCCTCTGCCCGGCTGCATCGATAATGTCGTAGGGCGGCGCCACGACCTGGCTGATATCTCCAACCACCGTGGTATCGTACCGCAGGCCATGAAATGGAATAATCGTCGACATAACGAAACCCTCTACTTCTTTATGTAGGTTGAGGTTGTCGCGGCGCTATGACCTGGAGGATAGAACCTTTCCTGCCGGCGTGCCTTCCGATGTTCTGGGCATAGAACTCGCGGGGCGGGAGGTTAGCGATCGCGGGTGACCATATAGTCGGCGGCGACCGAGAGGGCTCGCTTGGCCGTACTGTCTTCGAACTGGTCGAGATCTCGTTGGGCTGCAGCGACGTAGGATCGTGCGCGGTCCATGGCATAGGTAATCGAGCCCAGTTCTTCCATCATGTGAATAAACCGACCGAGGTCTTCTTCTGTCAGAGTCCTGGTTTCCATGCGATCGACGATCATCCGCCTATCCTGTTCTGAACAATGGTGCAGCAGGTGCAACATCGGCAGCGTGGCCTTGCCTTGGCGGAGGTCCTGTCCCAGCGCCTTGCCCAAGTGTTCGCCATTGGCTGTGTAGTCGAGCGTATCGTCGGCCACTTGAAAGGCGATCCCTAGATGTCGACCGAACCGGAAGAGCGCGTCCTGCTGAGCCTCTGTGGCCTCCGCGAGAATGGCGCCCATGCGACAAGAGGCGGCGATCAGGCCGGCCGTTTTGTGTTCGACAATCTTCAGATACTCCGCCTCCGACATGGAGGGGTTGCCGTTGTAATAGAGCTGAAGGACTTCGCCCTCCGCCATCTTCTTGCACGCCTCGCCAAGCACTTCGTTGATCGCATGGTTCCGAAACTCGACGACCCGGCAGAAGGCTTGGGAGTAGAGATAGTCACCGACGAGGATACTGATTTGGTTGCCCCACACTTTCCTGGCGGTTTGTCGGCCTCGGCGGATATCGGCTTCGTCGACCACATCGTCGTGGAGCAGGGATGCGGTATGAATGAACTCCACGAGGCTGGCGAGTTGATGATGGTCACGACCGGTATAGCCGCAGAGCCGGGCAGAAAGTACGAGGAAGAATGGTCGAATTCGTTTTCCGCCGCTGTTCAGAATGTGGGCGGCGACGGTATTGACGAGTGCCACGCTGGAATCGAGGTTCGCCCGAGCCTGTCGTTCCATCCCTTCCAATTCATCGCGATACGCCTCCCAGACGTCCGCCATGGTATTGATCGTGGAGGTAATAATTGGGCTGTGGGGCATGGGCCGATGGTAGGGCAGGAAAGGAAACAAAGTCAAGCTGATGACCCCTTTAGGGGGCCTGCTGGTATGGGCCGGTTGTGCGAGAGAGAATCTTGACAGAAGAATCATGCTTCTATTAAGGTGAGCAGAGTGGAAACGAGCGAAATTTGCCTTGCGAGTGACGGGGTTAGCCATCCCGGTTGCCTCCCTGGTGTAGCCTCTGTCTCATAGCAGACACACCTCCATTTCTCACGAGATACGAGCGATGAACATCCCTGGGCTTCCACCGAAGCAAGGCCTCTACGACCCTGAACAGGAGAAAGACTCCTGCGGGATCGGTTTTATCGTCAATATCAAGGGCCAGAAATCCCATACTATTATTCAACAGGGTCTTCAGATCCTTGAGAACCTCAGCCACCGAGGGGCGCAGGGTTGTGATCCTTGCACAGGAGACGGCGCCGGGATTCTTCTTCAAGTCCCGCACGAGTTTCTCACGCGTGCGGCAGGCGATGCGGGGGTTGTTCTACCCAATGCCGGGGAGTATGGCGTGGGGATGGTGTTTCTCCCGCCCCAGGTCGAAACGCGACAACAGTGTGAAGACCTCTTTTCCAGAATAATCATCGAAGAGGGCGCTCGACTCCTTGGCTGGCGCGATGTGCCGGTCAAGAGCGATGCGATCGGTGTCGTCGCGCGCAGCACCGAGCCCTTTATGCGGCAGGTGTTCATCGCCCGCGATGTCCTCAATGAAGGACAGTTTGAACGCAAACTCTATGTCATTCGCAAGCGGATGGAAACGGCGATCCGCGAATCGGCGATTCAGGGGCGTGACTACTTCTACATCTCCAGCCTGTCGGCACACACGATTGTGTACAAGGGGCTGTTGCTTCCGGAGCAGATGTCGGCCTACTACCAAGATTTGAAGGATGAACGCCTGACGAGCGCGCTCGCTCTGGTGCATTCCCGCTTCAGTACGAATACGTTCCCCACCTGGCCGCTGGCGCATCCCTATCGCTACATTTGTCATAACGGTGAGATCAATACGCTCAAGGGCAACGTGAATTGGATGCGCGCCCGGCAAGGGCGACTCAACTCAGACTTGTTCGGTCAGGATCTGGCCAAACTCTATCCCATCGTCTCCGAGCAGCAGAGCGACTCGGCCTGTCTGGACAATGCCGTGGAGTTTCTGACGATGGGAGGCCGCTCTCTCCCACACGCGATGATGATGCTGATCCCTGAACCCTGGGTGGCGAATCCGCAAATGGATCTCGATCGGCGGGGGTTCTACGAGTATCACGCGGCGATGCAGGAGCCATGGGACGGTCCTGCAGCGGTCTGTTTCACCGACGGCAAGCTGATCGGCGCGACGCTCGATCGCAACGGGCTGCGTCCCTGTCGCTATCAAGTGACGACGGACGGCCTCGTGATTTTAGCGTCGGAAGCGGGTGTGCTGCCGATGGACGTCCGGAAGATCAGGCAGAAGGGGCGACTCATGCCGGGCCGGATGTTCATCGTCGATACCGTGCAAGGGCGCATCATCGACGACGAGGAAGTAAAGGCCGAGATCGCGAGCCGCAAGCCCTACCGGTCCTGGGTCACTGAATATCGGATTTCACTCGACGAGTTACCCGATCCGAGCAATGTGCCGCAGCCGGACCACCTGACGTTGCGCCAGCGTCAGCAAGCCTTCGGCTACACCATCGAAGAGTTGAAGATGGTCATTACGCCCATGGTGGTGGAGGGGCAGGAAGCGACGTCTTCGATGGGCACGGATACGCCGTTGGCGGTGCTGTCCGATCGGCCGCAACTCCTCTTCAAGTATTTCAAGCAGATGTTCGCCCAGGTGACCAATCCGCCGATCGATCCGATCCGCGAAGAGCTGGTGATGTCGCTCACGACCAGCATCGGGCCCAAGCCGAATCTGATGGATGAACATCCCGAGTCCTGCCGCCGCATCCGGGTCAAACAGCCGATTCTGACGAATGCCGACCTCCAGAAGATCCGTGAGATCGCCGATCCGCATTTTAAGAGCAAGACGCTCAAGATGCTCTTCCGAGTGGCCGAGGGGCCTGAGGGGCTTGGGGAAGCGGTGGACGATCTCTGCCGGCAGGCCTCCCAGGCCATTAAAGACGGCTTCAAGTTTCTAATTTTGAGCGATCGCGGGGTGAGCGAAGAATGGGCGCCGATCCCCAGCCTCCTCGGGATCGCGTCTGTCCACCATCATCTGGTGCGTGACTGCACGAGGACCGAAGTCGGTCTGATCGTGGAGACCGGCGAGCCGCGCGACGTGCATCATTTTGCCTGCTTGATCGGTTATGGAGCCGGGTCGGTCAATCCGTACCTGGCGTTCGAGTCGATTGTGGACCTGGACCGGGAGAGCTATTTCCCTGAGGGGCTTGATGCGCAGACCGCGGAAGGCAAGTTCATCAAGGCGATCAATAAGGGGCTGCTCAAGATCTTCTCGAAGATGGGGATCTCGACGGTGCAATCCTATTGCGGCGCGCAGATCTTCGAGGCCATCGGATTGAATCGCGAACTCATCGGCCGCTACTTCACCGGTACACCTTCACGCGTCGAGGGCATCGGAATTCTCGAGGTCGGCGAAGAGACGCTTCGTCGCCATCGTTTGGCCTATGAACCGGCGCCGATACGGCAACTTGATTTCGGCGGGGAGATCCACTACCGCATCCAGAACGAGCACCACAACTGGAATCCCGACACGATTTCCAAGCTGCAGCATGCGACGAAGGCCAACGACCCCAAGACCTTCACCGAATTCTCCCAGCTCGTAAACGACGAGAGTAAGCGGCGCTCGAATCTGCGCGGACTGCTCGAGTTCAAGTTCCTGCCGGAACCGATTCCTGTCGAGGAGGTCGAATCGGCAAAGGAGATCGTCAAGCGGTTTACGACGGGCGCCATGTCCTTCGGCTCGATCAGCAAGGAAGCGCATGAGACCATGGCGATCGCGATGAACCGCCTGGGCGCCAAGAGCAACACCGGCGAGGGCGGAGAAGACCCTGCTCGATTCGTTCCGCTGCCGAACGGCGATTCGAAGAACAGCTACATCAAGCAGGTCGCCTCGGCACGGTTCGGGGTCACGAGCCACTACTTGGTGAATGCAAGAGAACTGCAGATCAAAATGGCGCAAGGGGCGAAGCCTGGCGAAGGCGGTCAATTGCCGGGGCACAAGGTCGATGAAAACATTGCGCGGTTTCGCTACGCCACGCCCGGTGTGCAGCTCATTTCTCCACCTCCTCACCACGATATCTATTCCATCGAGGATCTGGCGCAGCTCATTTTCGATCTGAAAAATTCTAATCCGGACGCCGCGGTGTCGGTCAAGCTCGTGTCGGAAGTGGGCGTCGGCACCATTGCAGCCGGGGTGGCCAAAGCGCATGCGGACAAGGTGCTGATCAGCGGCGACTCAGGCGGCACCGGCGCCTCTCCGCTCTCCTCCATCAAGTATGCGGGAGTCCCGTGGGAGTTGGGCCTGGCCGAAACGCATCAGACCCTCGTGCTCAATGATTTACGTGGCCGTATCCGGGTGGAGACGGACGGGCAGATGAAAACCGGGCGTGACGTGGCGATCGCCACCCTGTTGGGCGCCGAGGAGTTCGGGTTTGCCACCGCGCCCTTGATCGTCGAAGGCTGCATCATGATGCGGAAGTGCCATCTCAATACCTGCCCAGTCGGCATTGCCACACAGGACCCGGACTTGCGAAAGAAGTTTGCCGGGGAGCCGGAACATATCGTGAATTTCTTTTTCTTCGTCGCGGAAGAATTGCGCCAGATTATGGCCAAACTGGGATTCCGGACCATCAACGAGATGGTCGGGCGAGTGGATAAATTGAAAGTCCATAAGGCCGTCGACCACTGGAAGGCCAAGGGGCTAGATCTGACCCCTCTCTTACATGCTCCGGATGTAGGGCCTGGGATCGCCCGCTATTGCGTGCAGAAGCAGGACCACGGTCTTGCGGACGTGCTCGATAACCAGCTGATCGAGCTGTGCAAGCCGGCATTGGAGAACAAAGACAAGGTCACGCTCGATCTGCCGATCAGAAATGTGAACCGCACGACCGGGACGATGCTGTCGAGCCGCGTCGCGAAACAGTATGGGCTCGAGGGTTTGCCGGAAGACACCATCACGATCAAGTTCTCCGGCTCCGCGGGACAGTCGTTCGGCGCATTCCTGTCCCGTGGCATCACGCTCATCCTCGAAGGCGAGTCCAACGACTATCTGGGAAAGGGACTGTCCGGCGGGAAGATCATTGTGTTCCCCCCGAAGCAGGCGCTCTATGTGCCGGAAGAGACGATCCTCATCGGTAATACCTCGCTCTATGGCGGGACGCAGGGTGAAGCCTATTGCTATGGGATGGCGGGCGAACGGTTTGCCGTGCGGAACAGCGGCGTCAGGGCGGTCGTCGAAGGGACCGGCGATCACGGCTGCGAGTACATGACCGGCGGGGTGGTCGTCGTCTTGGGCCAGACGGGAAGAAACTTTGCTGCCGGGATGTCGGGCGGCGTGGCGTTTGTGCTGAACGAACTCGACAAGTTCCAGTCGCGCTGTAACTTCGGCATGGTGGAGCTGGAGAAGGTGAAGACGGCAGACGACAAGAAGACGCTGCATCAGATGATCACCTCACATTTTCTGTACACAGGTAGCCGGAACGCGAAGCGCATCCTCGATAGTTGGGAATCGATGCTGCCGAAGTTCGAGAAGGTGATGCCGGTGGACTATAAGCGCGTCTTGGAAGAACGGAAGAAGAAAGCCGTCTCGCGCAAGTAAGGCGTGAGGGATTAGTGGTGAGTTGTAAGGGGTAGAGCAAGGAACAGGATCGATCAGTATGAACTCAGAACTCAGAACCCAGAACTCAGAACTTTGGTCTCGAAGAAATGGGTGATATCAAAGGTTTCATGAAATATGCCCGTGAGGGCCCCAAGCGGAAGCCGGTCGAGCTGCGCGTGCTCGATTGGAAGGAGATGTACGAGCCGATCTCCGATGACAAGCTCAAGACACAGGGCGCTCGCTGCATGGACTGCGGCGTGCCGTTCTGCCAGGGCAATACCGGCTGTCCAGTTGTCAACTTGATCCCAGATTGGAACGATCTGGTGTATCGTGGCAGGTGGAAAGACGCGCTCAAGGCGCTCCATACCACGAACAATTTCCCTGAGTTTACCGGACGGCTCTGCCCGGCGCCCTGCGAAGGGGCCTGCGTGCTCGGCATCAACGAAGACCCGGTTTCCATCCGCATCATTGAGTGGAACATCATCGACCGTGGTTTCAACGAAGGGTACGTCGAACCGGTCATGCCGGTGGTGAGGACGGGCAAGACGGTGGCTATTGTCGGTTCAGGTCCGGCCGGCATGGCGGCGGCGCAACAATTGGCACGTGCTGGTCATCGTGTCACCCTCTTCGAGAAGTCCGATCGCATCGGCGGCCTGTTGCGCTACGGTATCCCCGATTTCAAAATGGAAAAGTGGGTCATCGACCGTCGCTTGGAACAGATGAAGGCCGAAGGCGTCGAGTTTAAGACCGGTGTGACGATCGGCACGGACATCACGGGTGAACAGTTGCGGCAGCAGTTCGACGCCGTCGGCCTGACCATGGGTGCGGAGCAGGCCCGCGAGTTGCCGATTCCTGGCCGTGAACTGAAGGGCGTGCATCTCGCGATGGAGTTTCTCGCGCAACAGAACAAACGGAACGCCGGCGACCAGATGACGGATGAACCGATTACGGCGAAGGGCAAGCGCGTCGTCATCATCGGCGGCGGCGATACGGGGTCCGATTGTCTTGGGACGGTACATCGGCAGGGCTGTGTCGAGGCGCATCAGTTTGAGCTACTTCCGGAGCCGCCGCCCACCCGCGCAAGTTCGACACCCTGGCCGCTCTGGCCCATGCAACTCCGCACCTCGCATGCGCACGAAGAAGGCTGTGACCGTCAGTGGAGTATCTCGACCACCAAGTTTACCGGCCACAACAGCCAGGTGACGAAGCTCCACGCCAATCGGGTGAAGTTCGAGAACGGCAAATTCACGGCAATCCCACACAGCGACTTCGAGATGGATGCGGATCTCGTGTTGCTTGCGATGGGATTCACCGGCCCGGTCAAGAACGGCCTGCTCGACAGCCTCGGTGTGAAATGCGACGCCCGTGGCGCAGTGGGGGCCGACGACAATTTCATGACCAACCTCGACGGCGTCTTTGCCGGCGGCGACACCAAACGCGGCGCCTCGCTCATCGTCTGGGCCATCGCCGAAGGGCGCAAGATGGCGGCGGGGATTGATCAGTACCTGCACGCCGGCAAGTCGGCCAAATCAGGCCGCTGAAAACGGCCTCCAACTGCGTTCTCACTTCGCTCCAACCCTCAACGTACTTAGAGCAGTACGCCTCGGGCTTTCCCTCGCTGCGGCCTTGTTGGAAGACCGTTTTGAGCGGCCCAGGGAATTGTGTCCCGTTGACACTGGTTTCTACCCGACGTACCGTACTCCGTAGTTGTAGAAAAGGGCTAGGAATAAGGTAAGGGGAAGACTATACCTCCATGTCGACAGACCAACCAGCGGGATCTACGATCGAAGACTTCATCAAGGTGCTAAATAGTGAGGACGAGCTTGGCGCTGTTATTCGAGCGCACATTCATATTGAGGCTCTTCTGCTTGAGTTGCTCCGATTGCTAGTCAAAGACGAAGGGGCGTTAAGAAAACTGAATCTCGAATTCTCTCAAAGCGTTGATCTGGCGATTGCACTAGGGCTAGGTCCAGAACATGCCAAGGGGCTTCGCGCTTTTGGCAAGCTTCGCAATGAGTTCGCACATGATTTAAATTCTAGATTGTCCGACAACCGAATCAATAACTTGTATATGTCTTTGTCAACCGCGGACAAGGAAGTAATACAACACGCATGCGAGAACCAATTCCCAGTTGGGCGCTAATCCTCCAAGTTTCAAGGACCTGACTCCCAAGGAGAAGTTCGTCCTGGTCGCTGTAGCATTGCGAGGCATGTTAGAGGTTGCACTTTCGGAAGTTCGAAAGGCTGAAGACAGCATGCAAGAGAAAAATCCTCCAGGAACTATTTAACTATCGCAGCCGATTAAAGGCTTGGGCAGCTACAGCTTTGCTTCTCGGCTGAGTCTCGGCAGGCCCGCGCTCCTCCGGTAAAGTTCGCTTTGAGCCCTGGCATGCGACCATGTGTGTGACGGGCCAAAGTTGACAGCGCTTCTGGCGGAAAGTAACCTTCATCACAGCCTATGTGCCTGATCCAACTCAGTGGTCACCGGATTTCTTGAGGAGGGTGTAAGAAATGGAATGTCTCCATTGCAAGGGGCGGATGGAACGGAAGACGGCTCCGTTCAGCTCGGATCGGAAAGGGTACCATGTATCCTGGGATGCCATTCCAGCCTGGGTCTGCACACAATGTGGCGAGCCATACTTTGAAGCCAAGGAAGTGGAACTGATTCAGAAGGCCCTCACAGCGTTAGAGCGAGAAGGTGCGGCGCTAGTCGGCGCGGGACCTCCAGCAGCGAAATCGTAAGCAGGATGTCGCTCATCGTCTGGGCCATTGCCGAAGGAAGAAAGATGGCGGCGGGGATTGATCAGTATCTGCAAGCCGGCAAGTCTGCCAAAACAGGCCGTTGAAAAAACCTTCCAGCGTCGTTCTCGTTTCCAATTCAAAGGCTTTAGGCTCGCCTGATCTGCTCCTGAGTTTGCGGAAGGCGCGGTCTCGGAAGGATACGGAGAGGAGCGGCCAGGTGCCCTTCTTGCTCGCAGAACGCGCACGATAAGAATGTGCTCGTTCGATGCGCGCAGTAAAGGGCAGCCTCGGCCACTCCTCTAAAGATTGGCAGGACCACGCTCCTTCAGCAAAGTTCGCTCTTCGCCACGACACACCTATTGAAGCCTGAAACAGTTCCAGACACCATTTGAATCTTTCGCAGACTGGTTAGGGTTGGGCAAACTGTGCGTCCCCGCCCGGCAGAAATAGTCTGCGGGCCAATAGGGAGATAGGCCGCGCGAATGGCAGTGTATTCTTGTGGAAAGAGATAACGGGGTCGAAAGAGATAAGGGGGTCAGGTCTTGCAATCACACAATTGATCCACTACACTCCGGCTCCATGGCTCGCCCACTCCGCATTGAATATGCTGGTGCCGTCTACCATGTCACCAGTCGGGGCAATGCTCGACAGGAGATCGTGACGGACGACCGCGATCGGTCGCAGTGGCTCACCGTGCTGGCCCATGTCATCGACCGGTATGGCTGGCTCTGCCATGCCTACTGCGTGATGGACAATCACTATCATCTCCTCATTGAAACGCCGCAGCCCAATCTCTCGCTGGGCATGCGGCAACTCAACGGTCGCTATACCCAGGCGTACAACCGGCGCTATGAACGGGTGGGGCATCTCTTTCAAGGGCGGTTCACGGCGGTTCTGGTGGAGAAGGAGGCGCATTTACTCGAACTCTGCCGGTATGTGGTGCTGAATCCGGTGCGCGCCAACATGGTCGCACAGCCCCGGCAATGGGCCTGGAGCAGCTATCGGGCGACGGTGGGGGACACGAAGGCCTCCGATTGGTTGACGACGGACTGGATTCTCGGGCAGTTTGGGGTGCGAGCGGGACCCGCTCGGGAACGCTATCGGACCTTCGTCGCCGAGGGGCGTGGGGGGCCGCGCCCGTGGGAGGCACTGATCGGGCAGATCTATCTGGGCTCCGAGGAGTTTGTGGCCCAGCACCAACCCAATCGGGTGATCCGGGACATTCCACGGCGACAGACGCAGGCGCAGCGGCCCACATTGCGCATGCTGTTTCAACGGAAAGAGACCCCGGCGCGGCTCATCCATATGGCGTATCGGACCTATGGGTATCGGCTCGCGGAGATTGCAGACCATTTGCATGTGCATGCCGCCACGGTGAGTCGCCGTTTGAAGCAGGCGGAGCAGGTAAATGTATGATTGCAAGACATGACCCCTTACTTGGACGACCACTCGTCGTGGCTGGAGCGCCGTTCAAGAATGAGTCCCGGCAGTTCGCGTTCGGGCGAACAGACGCGGGGCGGTTGCTCACGGTGGTCTTCACCGTCCGAGGCTTGTTATTGCGTGTGATTTCGGTGAGGCCCATGAGTCGGCGAGAGCGGAGGGGTTATGGCGAAGCGAGCGACCGTTAGAGCGGTTCCGACGTTCGGCTCAGAGCGTGCGGAGCGGGAATACTGGGAAACCCACGATTCGGGTGAGGTCGTGGACTGGTCCAATGCCCGCCAAGTTGTGTTTCCGAATCTCAAGGCATCGACCGAAACGATCTCGCTCCGACTGCCAACGGCGCTGCTGTCAGACCTGAAGGTCTTGGCGAACAAGCGCGACGTTCCGTATCAGTCCTTGCTCAAGGTGTATCTGGCTGAACGTGTGACCCGCGAGACCATCAGCAACATGCGGTCTAACAAGGCGCTGCAGCCGACGAGCCGCGCTCGACGACGGACGGCTCGCGGCTGAGCGCCTCGCGTTACACCCGCAAATGTGTACGAAAGAATGGCGCTCGGCAAGAATAGGTTCACGCAAAGAAAAGAATTCACGAACCGTTGATTGTTCCGACCGCTGACATGCTGTCGCGCGACCTCATCGGAAGATCGGGGACGCACCAAGGCTTGGCTGAGAAGGAACGCTGGAACTGACTGAAGTGCTGGGATCGAAGGGTCGCAGCTAAAGGAATTCCAGAATGTTTCCACTCGTCCGAGCCCACGAAGGTCGTTCTGGGATGTGGGGAGCAGCGGCGGCAGGCCTGAAGGTCAAGCAAGATATTCGTCCGGAGAAAGCTGAGAGGATGAAGTATCCACGGAGCCCCAAAGCCCTCCTCGGTGGGATTGCCTATTGGGGGCGGTTTATCGAGAACGTTTGCGTTATGCAAAGGCGTAGACATTAAGTCTTTCTTTTCCCTCAACTGCATAACGATCCTCCTCCAGTTCTAGTTGGGCTGACCTCTCTCCTTGCTTGCATCTTTAAGCGCGCGTGCGTAGTCTTGTTGAACACATACACACCTCAAGGTGGAGGGGCCATGCGTACTAATATCGTGATCGATAATGGCTTGATGCGGCAGGCGATGAAGGCCACCGGTCTTTCGACCAAGAAAGCAGTGGTGGAGGAGGGCCTTCGATTACTGAATAAGGTAAAGGGGCAAGAAGGCATTCGCCGTTTGCGCGGCAAAGTTGAGTGGGAAGGCGATCTTCGCGCGATGCGGGAAGGTCGTATCAAGGCTGCTTCATGATTATTGTCGATACGACGGTATGGGTGGATTACCTCCGAGGGACACGTGCTCCCCATGCCGACTGGCTTGAAGCCCAACTAACCAGAGAGCGACTTGGTCTCACCGATCTGATCCTGTGTGAAGTGTTGTAGGGAATCAACGCTGACCGCCAATTTGATGCGGCTCAAGAGGAGTCGTTGAAGTTCGCGGTCTTTGAGACAGGGACGGTCGAATCAGCTATCGAAGCCGCTCTGAACTATCGGCGCCTGAGAGCTGCTGGGCGAACCGTTCGCAAGACGATCGACTGTCTGATCGAGACGTATTGTCTTTTGGAAGGGTACGCATTACTTCACAATGACCGTGACTATGATCCGTTTGAAGATGTGCTCGGCTTGAAAGTTGTCCACCCCTGAGAGGAAACAGCATTTATGGCTAATCAGCAATATCCCCGCAGTCCCAAAGCCCTCCTCGGCGGCATCGCCCATTTGGGGCGGTTTATCGATAAGATTCGTCTGCGGCATGCAGGCAAGATTCAGGACTACAACTACATCACGGTCGGGTTCGACAAGTACCTGGTCGATTTTCTCCAGGTCGATCCGAAGGCCTTTGAGCAGTTAGTGCTGGCCGGCGGGACGGATGAGGACTTGCTTGCCTGGGTGAAGGCCAATAGTCGAAAACCGTCGGATCAAGAAATCGCGCAATGGAGCCAGGGTCTTCTGTCTTCAGGACCAAAAGACGATGCAGCGCGGCAACGGTTTCAGGGGCGGTTGCAAGACGTGGCCACGAAACGCGGCGTCCCGGTCTCGTCTCTCCCTTCTGTCTCCGCCTGGGCCGATATCATCGAACTCGACGAGGAGCGATTATAGCTGGTCTTGCGGTGAGGGCGGTTGGCTGGCTTGGCGCTCTTAATGCCTCAGCCTTGTCGCAGGGCCATCGAACTGCGGGGCAGTACCCTCTGTTTACTTGTCAATTAGCTGGCATATTTTCCCCTCTCCGTAAAGTTGGACTTGCCTGCGAAGGGGCTCCCTAGGGGCAGGGTCTCTGTGGCTTGAATGATTAGCAGGCGGTGGAATCCCTCTGAATGTACGCGCCTACGTCACTGATTCCACGTCTGCAACAACAGGAGAAAACCCTGCAGGCTGCTGAAAAAGTCCGCCAGCATCGTTCTCGCTTCGCTCCCAAGGACCGTGAAATGTGAGGCGTAAAACGAAGGTCAGCTTCGGAGCTGCGGCCTTGCCTGGGACAAGGCGCGTCCCTGGGCGAAGAGGCTGTCTTGGCAGACTCAGGGCGGGTGGGTGAGAAGGCTGGCCTTTTTGAGCATCCTGAGCTATTGAGGTCGTAGCTCTATCTGAAATAGTCCAACGGTGTTTTACGTATAGACCAAGTTTGTCCGCAGCCTCTCAGTCACGGTTGTGCCAACCGTGATTTTTCAGTCAGTTCCAGCTTTCCTTCTCAGAACGCCGGGTGAGGCCCCGCCACTACGGCGAATGTCGCGGAGCGCACTCGCTCACCTGAAGGGGGAAAAGGAGATCAGCCAGGGCGGATACCTCGCTCCTCCGGTCATGTCCGCAAAACACAAAGGCATCCCTGCAGAGAGGCGTGATTGCTCGTGGAGAAAGGGGTATTCTTCGGCGCAATAGTGGGGGTGGATTTCAGCTTGTATTGAGGGGCTAGCACGATCAATGGCGCCTAAAGGAAAGACAGCATCGAAGACAGATACTGGTGCCAATCTTGGTTTCGAGGCCAACTGTGGCAGATGGCCGATGGCCTCCGCAACAACATGGATGCGGCGGAGTATAAGCACGTCGTCCTTGGCCTGATCTTCCTGAAGTACATCTCGGATGCCTTCGAGTCGAAGCATGCGGAGCTCGAAACGCAGCGCAAGAAGGGCGCGGACCCTGAAGATCCCGACGAATACAAAGCCGCCGGCATTTTCTGGGTGCCGAAAGAGGCGCGCTGGTCCTATCTCAAGGCCAAAGCCCCGCAGCCGACCATAGGCACGATTGTCGATGATGCGATGCGCGCCATCGAGCGAGACAATCCGTCGCTCAAGGGAGTGCTGCCAAAAGACTATGCCCGCCCTGGCCTCGACCAGCAGGTCTCTGCCAACCTGCTGGTCCGCCGAAGCGCTAGCGAAGGCGGGAAGGAGCTTGGCTATGGCACGTAAGCCTCCGCGTGAGCAAGAGGAGACCCGGCTGGCTCGCGGCCGCGCCAGGCCAGAAGCCAGTTTCCCGATTGCGCCGGCCAAGGCAGCACTTCCGCAGGAGTATGCCGCTGGACTCGCCGCGATCAAGATACGTATCCAGCAGGAACGATTGCGCGTCGTCCTGTCCGCCAATGCGGCAATGATCCTTCTCTACTGGGACATTGGAAGGACGATCCTCGACCGACAGGAACGCGCGGGCTGGGGCGCGAAGGTGATCGATCGCCTGGCAGCCGACCTTCACGAGTCGTTCCCCGATATGAAGGGTTTTTCGCCCCGCAACCTGAAATACATGCGTGCGTTCGCCGCGGCCTGGCCGGAGCGCGCAATCGTGCAAGAGCCTCTTGCACAAATACCCTGGTACCACCACATCGCGCTGCTGGAGAAACTCGACAACCCGGTCGAGCGTCTGTGGTACGTGTACCAAGTCATTGAGCAAGGATGGTCCCACAACATACTCGAGCTCCAGATTCATGCCCGCGCCCATGCGCGTCAGGGCAAGGCGCTCACCAATTTCGCCGCCAACGTTGCCTCCCACTGAGTCCGATCTTGCAACCGAGGTCTTCAAGGACCCGTATCTGTTCGACTTCCTCGGCACGGCCGATCCCCGCCGCGAGCGCGAAGTCGAGCAGGCGCTGGTTGATCACATCCAGCGCTTTCTGCTGGAACTCGGCGCTGGATTCGCATTCGTGGGCCGGCAAGTGCCGCTCGAAGTAGGTGACCAGGATTTCGTCATCGACCTGCTCTTCTACCACCTGAAGCTGCGCTGCTACGTCGTCGTCGAGCTCAAGGCGGTCCCCTTCGACCCCGCTTTCGTCGGCCAGTTGAACCTCTACCTTTCCGCTGCCGATGACCTGCTGCGGCATGCGGACGACCAGCCCACCATCGGACTGCTCTTGTGCCGCGGCAAAAACAAGATCGTGGTCGAGTACGCATTGCGGCATCTGAAACGCCCGGTCGGTGTGGCGCAGTGGGAAACCCAGCTCGTTGAAAAGTTGCCGAAGGCTCTGAAGGGAAGCCTGCCCACAGTGGAGGAGATCGAGGCGGAATTGGCCGTCCTGGCACCGCTCAAGAAGATCAAGCCGCTGGAGTAAAGCGAATGCTGAAAGATATTGTTGAAGCCACCGCGCTGGAAGGTTACCAAGTCCGCCTCCGATTTGAAGATGGAGTGGTGGGCGAACTTGATCTCTCAGCCACCATGCGGTTTGAGGGCGTCTTTGCCCCCCTCAAAGACCTCAATCGCTTCCGAGAACTTCGCGTGCATCCGGACCTGGGCACCATCTATTGGCCGAACGGGGCCGACCTCGATCCCGCTGTCCTCTATGCTCGTGTGACTGGAACGCCGATCCCGACATACGAGATCAAGGCCGGCAGCCGCTAAGGCTCACGACTCACGTTCCCCCATCCCACCCGTCGTGTTTGTTCATCTGGTTCATTTGGTTTCTTTGGTCTATCTGGTTCCCTTGGGCTAGGCAAACCCGACGAACGAAACAACCTGGCTAAACAAGATAGACCCGACAGACCAGATCAACCAGATAGACCAGGCCGACCAGCCCCGCGTCGCGCCAGTCACGCTCTTCTTGCCCGCAGCCTCACAGACCAGACCAGACCAGACCAACCGTCCGTGCGCTCACCCTTTACACATAACTGTCCACCTTTCACGTCTCACGTTTTACGCTTCTGCACGGCTGGGTGATTTCTCTCGGGCAAAGAGGTATTCTGCGGCGGATTAGTTCCTGTGAACAAGCGAGGTTACGACTGACGTATGGCGATTAAGAAATCCGAGCTCTACAGTTCTCTCTGGTCCGGTTGCGATGAACTGCGTGGCGGCATGGACGCCAGCCAGTACAAGGACTACGTCCTCGTGTTGCTGTTCATTAAATATGTCAGCGACAAATACGCTGGTCAGCCCTACGCGCCGATCACTGTCCCCAAGGGCGCGAGCTTCAAGGACATGGTCGCCCTTAAGGGTAAGCCCGACATCGGCGACCAGATCAACAAGAAGATCATCGCGCCGCTGGCCAATGCCAACAAACTGTCCGACATGCCGGACTTCAACGACGCCGGCAAGCTCGGTAGCGGCAAAGAAATGGTGGAGCGGCTCACCAATCTCATCGCCATCTTCGAGAACCCAGCCCTCGACTTCTCTAAGAACCACGCCGAGGGCGACGACATCCTGGGCGACGCCTATGAATATCTGATGCGGCACTTCGCCACCGAGAGTGGCAAGAGCAAGGGGCAGTTCTACACGCCGGCCGAAGTGAGCCGCGTGATCGCGCAAATCATCGGCATTCGGGGCGCCAAGACCAGCGCCGCCACCACGGTCTACGACCCCGCTTGCGGCTCAGGTTCGCTGCTCCTGAAAGTTGGTGACGAGGCAGGCACCGCCGTCACGCTCTACGGGCAGGAAAAAGACGGCGCGACCAGCGGCCTCGCGCGGATGAACATGATCCTGCACAACAACCCGACCGCGCTCGTCGTGCAGGGCAACACGCTGTCCGATCCGAAATTTAAGGATGGCGACCGGCTCAAGACCTTCGACTACGTCGTCGCGAATCCGCCTTTTTCCGACAAACGCTGGAGCACCGGCCTCGATCCGCAGAACGACCCCTACGAACGGTTCAAGCCCTTCGGCGAGCCGCCCAATAAACAAGGAGACTACGCCTATCTGCTGCACATCGTCCGCTCGCTCAAGAGCACCGGCAGGGGCGCCTGCATTCTGCCTCACGGCGTATTGTTCCGGGGCAACGTCGAGGCCGATATCCGCCGCAATCTCGTTCGCAAGGGCTACATCAAGGGCATCATCGGCCTGCCCGCCAACCTCTTCTACGGCACCGGCATCCCTGCCTGCATTGTCGTCGTCGACAAGCAGGACGCCCAGGCCCGCAAGGGCATTTTTATGATCGACGCCAGCGGTGGCTTCATAAAGGACGGCCCCAAGAACCGCCTGCGCGCCCAGGACATTCATAAGATCGTGGACGTTTTCAATAAGCGGCTCGACGTCTCGAAGTACGCACGCATGGTCAGCTTCGAGGAAATCGAGAAGAACGAGTTCAACCTTAATCTTCCGCGCTACATCGACAGCCAGCAGGCTGAAGACCTTCAAAGCATTGAAGGCCACCTGAAAGGGGGCATTCCTAAAGTTGACGTCAATGCCCTTCAGCGTTACTGGGATATCTGCCCCAAGCTCAGGCAGGTGCTCTTCAAGGCCAACCGTCCTGGCTACCTCGACCTCGCCGTGGGAAAGTCAGCGATCAAGCCCACGATTTACGAGCATCCGGAGTTCGCCGCCTTCATTTCCAAGATGAATGCCCACTTCGACACCTGGCAACAGAAGAGCGCCAAAACACTCCGGCAGTTGAAGGCCGACTGTCATCCGAAGGAAGTCATCGGTGCTCTTTCTGAAAACCTGCTCGCTCACTACATCGGTCAGTCGCTCATCGACACATACGACGTCTATCAGCACCTGATGGACTATTGGGCCGAGACCATGCAGGACGATTGCTACCTGCTCGCCCACGACGGGTGGAAGGCCGAGACCTACCGGATCATCGAGAAGGACAAGAAGGGCAAGGAGAAGGACAAGGGCTGGACCTGCGACCTCATCCCCAAAGCCCTCATCGTGGCCCGCTACTTCGCCAAGGAGCAGGAGGCCATCGACCAGCTTACGGGCGAATTGGAAAGCGTCACCGCTCGTCTCAACGAACTCGAGGAAGAGCAGGGCGTCGAGGAAGGGGCCTTCTCTGAACTCGACAAGGTAAACAAGGTCAATGTCGTCGCGCGGCTGAAAGAAATCGAAGGCGACAAGGACGCGAAAGACGAAGCTGCCGTGTTGAACGACTGGCTAAAACTTAACGGCGAAGAGGCCGACTTGAAAAGGCGCCTCAAGGAAGCTGAAGCATCGCTCGACGCCCAGGCCTACGCCAAGTATCCGATGCTTAGCGAATCCGAGATCAAGACATTGGTGGTGGACGACAAATGGCTCGCTGCGCTCGATGCCGCGATCCACGGCGAGATGGATCGGATCAGCCAGGCACTGACCCGGCGTGTGAAGGAACTGGCCGAACGCTATGAAACCCCGATGCCGCAGATGGTCAGCCGCGTGGCCGCACTGGAGGCTAAGGTGAACCGCCACCTCAAAACGATGGGTTTCTCATGGAAGTGAGGCCACTTCGACATGGCTCAGTGCCGGCCGGCTACAAGCAGACCGATGTGGGAATCATTCCGGAGGATTGGCGAATCCAACCCATTGAGCAGATTTCGACCGTTGGTCGCGGCAGAGTCATTAGCCATAGAGAAATAGCTCGATCACTGAATCCCAGGTATCCTGTTTACTCTTCTCAAACCTCGGACAATGGTGTGATGGGATACCTCGACACTTTTGAGTTTGAAGGCGAGTACATCACTTGGACAACGGACGGGGCAAACGCCGGAACAGTGTTCGCTCGCAATGGCAGGTTCAATTGCACGAACGTGTGCGGCACCATCAAACTGAAATCAGACAACCCTCTTTTCGTGGCAAAGGTCCTCGGAAAGATCGCCCCGCGTCACGTCTCGCGGCACCTTGGCAATCCGAAGCTAATGAACGACGTGATGAAGCGGATCAAAATTCCCCTCCCCCCGACCAAAGCCGAACAAGAGGCCATCGCCGAGGCGTTGAGCGATGCGGATGTCCTCATCGAATATCTGGAACAACTTCTCACCAAGAAACGTCACCTCAACAAGGCGCCATGCAGGAACTGCTCACCGGCAAGAAGCGCCTGCCAGGCTTCAGCGGGGAGTGGGTGGAAAAGCTGTTTGGCGAGATCGCCCAACCGCGAAAGGAGCGAATCGACCCGCGACGGACAGGACTCCGTGGGTTCTGTATCGAGCTCGAACATATTGAACAGGGGACGGGATGTCTTGCCGGTTACACTGCGACATCAGCAGGTTCGTCTCTCAAATCAGTATTTCAGAAAGATGACGTCTTGTTCGGAAAACTCCGGGCCTACCTTCGAAAGTATTGGCTCGCAAACCGCGAAGGGGTCTGTTCGACGGAGATATGGGTGTTAACGGCGAAGCGTGAACTACTCATCCCGGAGTTCCTATTCCAACTCGTAAAGGTAGATCGCTTCATCGAAGCTGCTAGTTCAGCCTATGGAACGCACATGCCTCGATCCGACTGGAATGTCGTGAAGAACTATGAGGTACGGCTGCCCAAGGTCCCCGAACAAACCGCCATCGTTGCCATCCTCTCCGACATGGACGCGGAGATCGCCGCGCTGGAGGCGAAGCTGGCCAAAGCCCGCCAGCTCAAGCAGGGCATGATGCAGGAACTGCTGACTGGGAGGATTCGCCTCGTATGATTGTCGGACGCTCTCCCTGCGATTCTGCATGGCGCCAAATCCCACGCTATGGTATTTTCAGTAAAACATAGCTATTTTCCTGAAAAATATGTCTCGATGTAATCATGCAACCAATTGAAAATAAAATACTTTCAAGGATATATGGGCGAGGTAGGGGGTGGGCGTTCACCAAGGTAGATTTTGTTGCCGAATTCGGCGAGGTCAACATCCATCAAGCGCTGTCCAGCTTGGCGCGGGCCGGCAAGATTCGCCGTGTCTCTCATGGGGTGTATGACTATCCCGGCCAGAGCGCATTGCTGGGGAAGACCTTGAGCCCGGCGATCGACCAGGTCGCTCAGGCGCTCGCGCGCAAGTTCAATTGGCGCATTCAGCCTTCCGGTGATGCGGCACTGAATCTGCTACGGCTATCTACCCAAGTTCCTGGACGGTGGGTCTATCTCACTGATGGGCCTAGTCGTCAGTACGTCATCGGCAAGCATACCCTCGTCTTTAAGACGTCCGCGCTGAAAGATGCCGGTTTCAAATATCGGGAAAGCGGTCTGGTGGTGCAGGCGCTCAAGGCCTTGGGGAAGGACCGTGTTGATCAATCCGTCGTGAACACCATTCGACAAGAGCTGGGGGCAAAAACCAGTGCGCGCATTCTTCAGGACACCCGTGCGGTGACCGGTTGGATTTACCAGATCATCAAGCAGGTGTGTGAGGAGCCTACCTAATGGACCGAGTGGCCAGGCTGCCTGCTGCGGAGCGTCGCACCGTATTTTCCGAAACTGCAGCCAGTATGGGCGTCACCCCAGCGGTGATCGAAAAGGATTTTTGGGTGACATGGGTGCTGGATCGCTTGTTCCGGAACCCTGAGCTTGCACGACTGCTGATGTTCAAGGGTGGCACCAGTCTCTCCAAGGTGTACCGGTTGATCGAGCGGTTTTCGGAAGACATCGACCTGATCCTCGATTGGCGGGTGTTGAGAGGCGAAGACCCGCTGGCTCAGCGCTCGAAGGCGCAGCAGGAAAAACTAAATGAAGCGATCAACGAACAAGCGCAGGCGTTTATCGGCGGAGCCCTGTTGGCGCAGGTGTCGGCCGCATTCGATGGTGTGTGTCGATGCGAGATAGAACGCGACGCTCTATACGTCATCAATGTCCGCTACCCGGCTGCGTTTCCAGATGCGTATTTGCGGCCGGAGGTGCGGTTGGAGATCGGCCCGCTGGCATCGTGGCTGCCCCACGAGGAACGGACGATTCGCTGCTATGCGGCCGAGGCCTTTCCGCAACTGTTTCAAAGGACGGAATGCTCGGTCAGAGTCATCACGGCTGAGCGGACGTTCTGGGAGAAGGCAACGATCCTGCATCATGAGGCGTATCGTCCCGCGGGCAATTCACAACCTCCTCGTTACTCTCGTCACTATTACGATGTCGCCAAAATGGCCGAGTCTCCGGTCAAGAATGCTGCGTTAGCAGATTTGGACCTATTGGCCAACGTGGTGGAGTTCAAAGAGCGGTTCTACCCTCGTGGGTGGGCGCGCTATGATCTCGCGAGGCCGGGCACTTTTCGACTTGTTCCGGAGGGACATATTTTGGCAGCGGTGCGGGACGATTATCAGGCTATGGCGAACATGATTTTTGGGAGCATACCGGAGTTCGACGACATGATGACAACCCTGACGACGCTGCAGGACGAGATCAACAGGTGAACGAATGAGCACCGTCGACCAACCCGAACGTGCCACCCAGAACCGGGTCATCGCCCTGTTCCGCGACGAGCTGGGCTACCGCTACCTCGGCGACTGGACCGACCGTGACGCTAACAGCAATATCGAGGAAGGGCTGCTCACCGCGTGGCTGACAAAACGCAGCTACACCTCGGCGCAGATCAGCGTCGCGCTCCACAAGCTTCGCACTGAAGCGGACCACCACAGCCGGACGCTCTAAGGCAACAACCAAGCCGTCTACAATTTGCTGCGCTATGGTGTGCCGGTGAAGATCGAGGCGGGCAAGGTGACGGAGACTGTCCACCTCATCGACTGGCACGAGCCAGAGAAGAACGACTTTGCCATTGCCGAGGAGGCGACGCTCAAGGGGAACCATGAGCGTCGACCTGATCTCGTGCTCTATGTGAATGGCATTGCCGTCGCTATGATTGAGCTGAAGAACAGCCGTGTGAGCATCGGTGAGGGCATCCGCCAAAACATTTCGAATCAACAGCTGGAGTTTAACGCCTGGTTTTTCAGCACGGTGCAGTTCATCTTCGCCGGCAATGATTCCGAGGGGCTGCAATACGGGAGCATCGGTACGCCGGAGAAGTATTTCCTCAAGTGGAAAGAGGACTAGGCCGACAACAGCCGATTCAAGGTGGACAAGTATTTGTTGAAGATGTGCCGGAAGGACCGGTTCATCGAGCTGATGCACGACTTCGTGCTCTCGACGGCGGGGTGAAGAAGCTGCCGCGCGCACACCAGTATTTCGGCGTCAAGGCTGCGCAGGCGCATGTGCGCGAGAAGAAGGGCGGTATCGTCTGGCACACGCAGGGAAGCGGCAAGAGCATTGTCATGGTGTTGCTCGCGAAGTGGATACTGGAGCACAACCCCAACGGTCGCGTCGCCATCATCACCGACCGCGACGAACTGGACAAGCAAATTGAGCGCGTATTCACCGAGGCGGGCGAACCTATCAAGCGCACCGGCAGCGGCCGCGAGCTGATGAGTCAGCTTAGCCAGGCCAAGCCACGGCTCTTGTGCTCACTCGTCCACAAGTTCGGGCGGAAGGACGTGGACGACTTCGACGCCTTCATCAAGGATCTGGAGGCCCGGCCTAGCCGGACCGTGGGTGAGGTATTCGTGTTCGTGGACTAGTGCCACCGCACACAAAGCGGCAAGCTGCACCGCGTAATGAAGGCGATGATGCCGAACGCAGTCTTCATCGGATTTACAGGAACTCCGCTGCTGAAAAAGGACGCGCAGACCAGCTTCGAAGTGTTCGGTGGCTACATCCACACCTACAAGTTCAGCGAGGGTGTCGAGGACGGGGTGGTGCTCGATTTGGTCTATGAGGCGCGGGACATCGACCAATGGCTCGGCTCCGAAAATAAGATTGATGCCTGGTTCGAAGCCAAGACGAAGGGGCTGAACGACTGGCAGAAGGACGAGCTGAAGAAACAATGGGGCACGATGCAGAAGGTACTCAGTTCTAAGTCACGCATGGACCGGGTGGTGAACGACATCGCTTTCGACTTCAGCGTGAAGCCAAGACTGTCCAGTGAACGCGGCAACGCGATCCTGGTGGCCTCCAGCATCTATGAAGCCTGCAAGTACTTTACGCTGTTCCAGAAGACGCCGTTCAGGGGCAAGTGCGCGGTGGTAACCTCGTATAACCCGCTCGCGCAGGACGTCACGCGAGAGGAAACGGGCGCCAACACCGAGACCGATAAACAGTTTCTCTACAACACCTATACCGACATGCTGAAAGACATCGACGCCAAGCCGGGCATGACCAAGACCGAAACCTACGAGGACTGGGCCAAGGCGCTGTTCACCAAGGAGCCATCGAACATGAAGCTGCTCGTCGTGGTGGATAAACTGCTCACCGGCTTCGATGCGCCCCCCTGCACCTATCTCTACATTGACAAATCCATGCAGGACCACGGTCTGTTCCAGGCGATCTGCCGCACGAACCGACTAGACGGCGAAGACAAGGACTTTGGCTACATCGTCGGCTACAAAGATCTATTCAAGAACTTGGTGAACGAGAAGGGAACGGGCGTCCTTCAGGTGTATTCGTCTGAACTGGATCACAGCGCGGGCGGAGGCGACCCCACGGTGTTGATGCAGGATCGTCTGAAGAAGGGCAAGGAACGCCTCGACAACGCCACCGAAGCGCTCGCCCTCCTTTGCGAGCCGGTCGAGCCGCCCCAAGGCGAGCTGGAACATATCCACTACTTCTGCGGCAACACGGAGATTCCGGACGACTTGCAAAAACGGGGACCGCAGCGGGCGGGGCTCTACAAGGCAACTGTGGCCCTGGTGCGCGCCTACGCCAACATTGCCGACGAATTGGAGCCTGCCGGGTACAGCGCTAGCGACATCGGCCGAATCAAAAAGCAACTCAACCATTACCTGGACGTACGCGAGATCGTCCGTAAGGCCAGCGGCGAAACGCTCGACCTCAAAGCCTATGAGGCCGACATGCGGCACCTGATCGACACCTACATCGAGGCCGATGAACCGAGAAAGATTTCGCCCTTCGATAACATGGGGCTGCTGGACCTGATCGTGAAAACCGGCATTGCGAATGCCATCGTGACGGTGCTCGGCGGCTTGAGAGGCAATAAGAACGCCATTGCCGAGACCATCGAGAACAATGTTCGTAAGAAGATCATCAAGGAGCACCTGAACGACCCGGCTTTTTACGAGAAGATGTCCGCATTGCTGGATGAGATCATCGCGGATCGTAAGGCGAAGGCCATCGAGTATGAAGCCTACTTGAAGCGCATCGCTGAGTTGGCAAAGAGGGTAGAGGCCGGACAGGCGGAGGATACTCCCGAGCCTCTCAGGAACAGTCCGGCCCTTCGGGCACTGTATAACAACCTGAAGAAATCGCAAGGAACGCCCCTGCCGCAGGCGGATCGTGCGGCGGAAGCGCGGGCAGAATACAAAGTCGCCGGCGATTCAACACTGAGTCTGGCTCTGACAATCGATGCCGCGGTTAAACGGGTACGGCCGGACGGATGGCGCGGGGTCCAGGCGAAGGAGCTCGTGATCAAGCGCGCGCTCTACGACGTGCTACGGGATGCGGTCGAGGTGGAGCGCATCTTTCTCATCGTGAAGGCACAAGGCGAATACTGATGACGGCGCAGGTTCAACTGGGCGACATCGCGGTGGAGGTGGTGAAGAAGGACATCAAAAACGTCCACCTGAGTGTGTATCCCCCAACCGGGAGGGTACGGATTTCGGCTCCATCGCGGATGAGCCTCGACACGATCCGCGTCTTTGCTATCTCGAAGCTCGATTGGATCAAACAGCAACAGAAGAAACTTCGAGAGCAGGAACGTGAAACACCCCGCGAGTATCTGGACCGGGAAAGCCACTATGTTTGGGGGAAACGCTATCTACTCAAGCTGATTGAGAACAGTTCGGCACCGGAGGTGGACCTGAAACGCAACATCTTGATTCTACGAATCCGTCCTGGGTCGAGTGAAGACAAAAAACAGGCCGTGTTGGAAGAATGGTATCGGGAGCAACTGAAAGCGGCGATTCCGCCTGTGATCAGGAAATGGGAGTCCTTGTTGGACGTCAATGTGACGCGGTTCTTTGTGCAAAGAATGAAAACGAAGTGGGGGAGCTGCAGCCATGGCGCCGGGAGCATTCGGCTCAATACAGAGTTGGCAAAAAAGCCAGCCGAATGCCTTGAATACATAGTCTTGCACGAGATGATCCATCTACTGGAGCCCACCCACAATAGCCGCTTCGTCGATTTAATGGATCAATTCATGCCTAAATGGCAGTTCCAACGCGAGGAGCTAAACCGCTTGCCGGTTCGTCACGAGACTTGGGGATATTGAAAATGCACCGGGAATGTTTACTAACGGAATGAATCAGATGAGCTAGCCAAACCACAAAGGAAGAGGCATCCAGCCTCACGGCTTTTTCGCCACGACCTTGCCGTTTTCCCAGACGTAGATCGGTGTGCCATACATCCGGGCGGTCTTGCGGGCGACCTTGGCGGCTCTCCGGAGGGCGCGGCCGACTGCTTGGGAAAATGCACGAGAGCTTTGATTCTTTGGGTATCTTAAGGGATGCGAGGACCACCCCATGAGGTACATGCCAAGCTTTGCTTGAACTGCTCGCTTCGATCAAATGCGAGCGGATAGTCATTGTGCCTCAAGTATTTTTAAATCTGTACATTGAGGGGTTTGAGCGACTGAGAACGAATCTGGAGGCCTTTTTCAGCAGCCTTTTGATATTTTACTTCGATCTTGAAGCCCGGGCATTCGATCATGCCCCAGACTTTTGGGGCCGGGGCAACTGGTGTGGAGAGGTCACCGTTTTACCCTCCAAGCCGATGTTATCGATAGACCTCATCATGGGTTCCGATGTCGAGCAGGATGATCTCTTTCTTGGTTACTCTCAACGTGAGGGTGATGCGATATGAGTGACGCTGACGGCGTGCAGCCCTTCCAGTTCTCCTTTGAGCGTATGCAATCGGAGATAGGGCTGAAAGGGATCTGTTTCCAGACTGCTGAGAACTTTGGCTAGGCACTGTTATCAAAGGTACGCCTTGATAATGGCGAGCGCGATAAACGCGAGGAACGCCGCGTCTGTTTTCTCGTAACGGACGGTGACGCGCCTG
>JAWXBV010000061.1:0-29545 GCA_034440335.1 Nitrospirota bacterium
GCTCTTCAGCACTCAAGTGTGTGTAGCATCGTTTTGGCATGGCAACACCTTAGCCCATCAGGGCCGGTAGTGTTGCACTTGGAGTTAGAACTCAAGGAGCTAGAAATTCCGTCCGGAGTGGTTCGCCATGGTGAACGCGGTGGCCTTGGCCTAGATTCTCGACGGCGTCCTTGATCAATGGGTACTGGGCTTTGTAGTTTGCGCTCCCGTGCGCGCCAAAGTACCGGAAATCGTTGCTCAGTAGGACGTTCGCCCTCGCGTAGTCGGGATGCATACCCAAGTCATGGACGAGATGGTTCTGCCCATGGTGCAATGCACCTTGGCGCCAAGCGAACCGACCACCGCACCGCTCATAGACGCAGTCGCCGCGCCGCGCGAATCGCTCGTAGTAGTCGCCGTTCCGCACCTTATCCGTTAAGCGAGCGATATAGATCAGCTGATTGTCTGCATGCAGGGAGTTGGCCGCAAAACCGAAGACCAGATCTCCCTTCTCAGCCGTACTGCGAATCATGGGCTTGCAGATAGCGAGTGACAGCAACCCGTCCTGAACGCAGGGTGCCCCGCCATCGTCCGTAGTCAGCTTGTAGAAGTAAATACGCGCCACGTTTTGGCCTTAGTTATTGGCCTGGATCAGCGATGGCCCCTGCTTTTCCAGCCACCGCAAGAACCGCGCAGGGTCTAGGCGCGGCAACCGCGCGCTACGCTGAAGATATCCATCTCGTACCGAAAGTCCACCCCACTCTTCCAGGACATCCTTCCTGACTCGGTAGGCACGATCGCGGTATTCGCCGATCGAAAGACAGCGCGATAACCGGCCGGAAACGGCTGGCTGGCCGTACACGATCAGGTCCTTGGCACCCGGCCCAAGAACCCGTCTCGAATGCGCATTGATGTCCTGCTCCCGTCGAGGAACGTCCACAGCAAGGACAAACTGCTCGACCACGAACAGGCCGATGGTGGCATACACTAGTCGGGTTCCGCCGACCGTATCCGCGAGCCCGGCATAAAAGACGATTAGGTCGCCAGGGCACAGGTTGGCCTGCAACTGCTTTGCGCGCTCGCCTTGGTCACCGTATGTGAGGTGTTCAAAGTCTGGATCCAGATGCATATGTAGCATACGGAGGTGTGCTGGCAGGTTGACACCGAACTTCGCCAAGATCGGCTCGAGGGCGCTGTACGGCTTCTCCATACCAGGGTGAACTGGGCTGCTTTCGGGAATGGCGACATACGCGAATTCGCCTGACGCACTATCGACCGGGCCGTTCCACGACCCTCCACCAAGACTGAGATCTGCGCCGACACGGACGAGTAAACCGTTCACAAACCAGTCTCCGCTGCTCGTTCATTCGCCGCGATTTCGTGGCCGTGTAGTGCGGCATATCTCAAGCCAACCAGCCAGGAGAGGGCGGCGTCCTCAAAGACGGATTCGGTAAAGAAGGCCATAACTGTTAGTTGCTTAGTCGCACGTAGGGTTGCTTGTCAACAATTGCAGCATTGAGTTTGGCCCTGAACCAGGCCTTTAGGTCACCCTCTGCATTGAGGAGGGTGACAATTTCCTGGAGAGTCGCCAATACAACGACAGCGCCGCGAACCAAAGCGTCTCGACATTGCGAGACAGCAGGCTCGGTGAAATCCGTGTAGGAAATGAACACGCCTCTCGCCTGCCCGCCTCGATTGAATATACGGACAAGATGCGGCGCGATGTCGCCTACCCCGATTGGGGAATTCCACCACTTCATTTCGACCAAATACAGATGGCCATCAAGCTCGATTAGCCCGTCGATTTGTTCGATAACACCCTCAGCACAATTCCCCCGGACCGTGAAGGCTTCGCGGACGAGCATGTCGTGGCAGGCAAACAAGTCGTTCAAGACCTGTTCAAGCAACTTTCCGCGCTTATGCGCATCCTGCTGGGCGAATAGAGCGAATAAGTCCTCCCTAACTTTGTTCCGCTTTGCATTCTGTTCCTGCCGCGTTTTCGCTGCTGCCTCCTGCTCTGTAATCCGCTTCCGCTTTTCCTCATCTTTCTCGTTGCGCATCCGAGTAAAGCTGTCCTTGACGTTGACCAAGTCTCGCACCTGCGCGACGAGTCCTCTGGCCGCTGCTCGATCGCTCTCCCAGCACACACTGAAGTCGTCGAACTCCGTCACGCGCTTAAGGATCTCCCGTCGCTCCCGCAGCGTGCGCTCGCCTCTCTCATTGAGCTTAGTAAGGAGTTCTCGCGCCACGAGATACTTGTTGAAGGTCTCCTTGTTCTTCCGCAACATCTCCTCGTACGGAACCAGAAGGGTCTTGGGTGTCCCTGCCCCTTGAAAAAACAGGAGCAAGTCGCGCTTCGACTTACATAGCTTTGGAATAGTATCAATCAATAGCTGCAGCAACTCTGGCGGGTAGTGAAAAGAGATATCCATCAAGCAATCTCACCAATGCATTCGCCATCCTTCACACTCAGGTCGCCCGAAACGAGCTTGGGCAGCAGCGTGTCGCGCAGGGCGGCGAGGGTACGGGATTCGTGTTCGTTCTGAGCCATCCTTCCAACGAGAGGACCAGTCAGGCGCGAGAACCTGGCGAGTATGTCACTATCAGGCCGTATCACCTGCGTTGCGACGACAACCTCCGGGCGGACCGCCGGATAGGCGCCGCCATCTGCCAGGTGTGAGAGTGCTTCGATATTCTCTGAAGCCGTCGCCGCAAGGTAAATGAACTCTGCGTAGATGTGGTTGATTGGTCGCAGGGCGGCAAAGCCGGTGCTGCCGGTCAGACCATTCTCTGAGATGAAGGCGTAGGAACCATTTCCTGGCCGCACTGTGCCAACAATCGTGTCTTGTGGTCGCAGTACGCGCTGCGCACGACTCGGCGCGTCTTGCTGCGAGTAAGCCGTAGTCGCCTCGATACGGCCCCACTTTGTGTTCGACAGATCGACGTAATTGATGATGTCGGGGCGTGTGTCCTTCGACCACGTCTCGGGATTCAATGACGAAAAGTCCGCAAGGGTCTCCACTTTCCACTTCTTCGGAATCTCCCCCATCTCTGAATCCTCGAAGGAATCTGGGAACAGATCGGCGATATTTTTAGGCAACCCGGTGTCACGGCCTTCAGCTTTGGCTCGGACTGGGCAGAAATCCACGAACCACGACTTGAAGAGCGCCCGCGCCATCGCCTCCAGCGTCTCGTTCATCTTCCGGTTCAGCTCGATCTTATCGTCCAGCGTGCCGAGGATGTGGGCGATGGCGCGTTGTTCGGGCAACGGCGGGAGCACCACATCAAGCGCTTTCAACTCGTCGCTATTCAGGCGACCGGTACCGTGTCCCGCCAAATCCACTAGATTCAGCAAGCGTTCCTTGTTGCCGAGTAAAAGATATGGCAGGAAATCGTCACGGACACCCGGCTTGGGGCGAAGGGCCTTAACGTCTTGGTTGAAGGTCATGGGGCAGTTCGCGACGCAGATCGGCACGTCATTGAGCAGGGTCATGCCTCTAGCCAGCAGTAGAACTGTGCCCGCCGGAACCAGCTTCGTGCCGTTCGCGACCCCATCCTCAGTGACATGATCTTGCGTGTCGTCGAGACGAAACTGCTTCATGTCCTTCGCCGAGACCCACGGAGTCGAGCCACCCCAGTACTGGGGCGCGTCTTTCGACGGTGTGCCTCCGGAGAGGAAGTCAGTGACCTGACCGAGTGTCGTGTCGCACCATTCACCCGCCATACTCAAGCTCCTTCCCGCCTTCGCGCCCGCTTCGGCGGACAGGCAGGTTGGCGGCATCCAGCTTTCCGGCTTCGGCCTGCTGCTTCCGCAGCGTCACTATGACGTGCGTCATCGGCGCCTCTCGGCTGGCTTTGCCAACTCTGCCTCGATCTCTTCCACCGTCGGCAGCGCCGAGCGCAGCTCCGTCGGCAGCGCCCGTGTCAGTTCATAGGTCGAGATACCGATCGGTTTGTCGATGCCGGCAAAACTGTATTCGGCGAGCAGATGATCCTTCGTCTGGCACAGGATGAGGCCAATGGTCGGGGCATCGGTTGCGTGCTTGAGCCGGTCGTTGACGACATTGCAATAGAAGTTGAGCTTGCCGGCGTACTCGGGCTTGAACTTGCCCTTCTTCAAGTCGATGACGATGAAGGCGCGCAGACGCAGGTGGTAGAAGAGCAGGTCGATATAGAAGTCTTCGTTGCCCACGTCAAGCCGATATTGCCGGCCAACGAAGGCAAAGCCCTGCCCGAGCTCGAGCAGGAATTTCTCGAGGTGGCGGACAAGTGCGGTTTCGAGTTCGCGTTCATGGAACGGCTCAGCGAGGGTGAGAAAGTCGAAAATGTAGGGGTCTTTGAGCGTCTGCTGGACGAGGTCGGACTGCGGTGCAGGAAGCATCGCGGCGAAGTTGGAAACAGCCTTGCCGTGGCGAACGTGGGCCTGCGCGTCGATTTGCAGGGCGAGGATATTGCGGCTCCAACCGTTGGCGAGTGTCTGCTCCATGTACCAGCGGCGCGTGGAAATATCTTTGATCTTTTCTATCAGGATAACGTGGTGCGCCCAAGGGACTGTCCAGAACACGCTCTCCTGCAAAAGTGCCACCGGTGGTGGCACTTTTGACTCGGTGTGAATTTGTGCCACAGGCTGTGTCACTTTTGAGGCTGGGGCGATTTGTGTCGCGGCCTGCGGTGAACTCGCAACCAGCCCACGGTATTCCCGATAGAAGGCCAGCATTCGCTTGACGTTTCGCTCAGAAAAACCTTTCACATCGGGCAACTCATTGTGCAGAGAAACAGCCAGCCGCGGAATCACGGCGGCGCCCCAGCCTTCTCGCTGCTGGCGTTCGTCGATAATGCGCCCGATGTCCCAGTAGAGACGGACGAGCTCGGCGTTGACAGCGAGCACCGCGCGGGTCTGGGCTGCCTGGATGCGGCCTTTGACCTCGGTGACCAGGGCCGCGAAGTTGGAACGGACGATGGTTGCTTCGCGCGGGAGCTTACGAGCCATACCCAAGCTCCTTCAGGTTGGCGGCAATGGCAGCATCCAGTTTCTTGGCTGTGGTTTGCTGCTCGCGTAGGGTGGTGGCGAGCCGCTTCATCTTCTCTTCAAAAGGCTCGGTATCTTCTTCGGCTGCCTCCGCGCCCACATACCGTCCTGGCGTGAGTACGTGGCCGTGCTTGCGGATGTCATCCAGCTTGGTGGCTTTGCAGAAGCCTAGTGCGTCGGCGTACTTGCCGACTCCCTTATCACCGCGCCAGGCGTGATAGGCTCCGGCTATCTTCGCGACGTCTTCGTCGGTGAGCTCGCGATGCACACGGTCCACCAAGGTTCCCATCTTGCGTGCATCGATGAAGAGCGTCTCGCCGCGCCGGTCACGGAAGCCATGCCCTGAGCCTGTCGAACGGGGGCCGTTCTTTTTGTTGCGAGCGAGAAACCAGAGACACACAGGGATCTGAGTTGAGTAGAACAATTGACCGGGCAGCGCCACCATGCAATCTATGAGGTCGGCCTCGATGATGGCCTTGCGGATCTCGCCCTCGCCCGACTGGTTGGACGACATCGAGCCGTTGGCCAAGACAAAGCCGGCGAGACCAGTGGGCGCGAGGTGATGGATGAAGTGTTGCACCCAGGCATAGTTGGCGTTACCCGCGGGCGGCATTCCATAGACCCAGCGCTTGTCGTCCTTGAGCAGCTCGCCTCGCCAGTCGCTGTCATTGAAGGGTGGGTTGGCCAGTACATAGTCGGCTTTCAAATCAGGATGCGCGTCATTGTGGAAGGTATCACCGTGGCCGATCTGCGCGTCGATGCCACGGATAGCCAGATTCATCTTGGCGAGCCGCCAGGTGGTGTAGTTGGACTCCTGGCCGTAGATGGAGATGTCGCCGAGCTTGCCGCTGTGGGCCTCGATGAACTTCTCGCTGCTCACGAACATGCCGCCTGAACCGCAACAGGGGTCGTACACGCGGCCCTTGTAGGGCGCGAGCATCTCGACCAGCACGCGCACCACACTGGAGGGGGTGTAAAATTGGCCGCCGCTCTTGCCTTCGGCGCTGGCGAAGCGGGAGAGAAAATATTCATAGACGCGGCCCAAGGTGTCCTTGGCGCGGTCGGCGGTATGGCCAAGGGCGATATCGCTGACCAAGTTGATGATCTGTCCGAGTCGTATCTTGTCGAGGCCTACTCGCCCGAAGTCTTTTGGCAGCACGGTCTTGAGGGAGGGGTTGTCGCGCTCGATCGCGGCCATCGCATCGTCGACCAGCGTGCCAATGGTCGGCTGCGGGGCGTTTGCCTTGAGATAGGACCAGCGCGCCTCCTTCGGCACCCAGAAGATGCTGGCGGCTTTGTATTCGTCGGGATCTTCAGGGTCAGCGCCCTTCTTGCGCTGCGTTTCGAGCTCGGCGTGCTTCGCCTCGAAGGCATCCGAGATGTACTTGAGGAAGATCAGGCCGAGGACGACGTGCTTGTACTCCGCCGCATCCATATTGTTGCGGAGGCCGTCGGCCATCTGCCACAGCTTGGCCTCGAAACCGAGGTTCGCTCCAGTCTCAGGTTTAGAAGCTGCTTTCCCCTTGGTTGCCATTGATGGTGTTGCTCCTTCTTCTGTCGCAATACGTCCCTATCGCCTATCGGATGAGCCTATTTTGAAATAGCGCGAGCACCACATCCATCTGTTGGTTATGAACCTTGTCAATGGGCTCACCGAGAGACTTCATGACCTTCTTCCACAGCCCCACTTCTCCCAAGCTGACAAGTGATGGATTAGCCTTCAGAATGTTTGCTGCCTTCACTGCATATTTCATATTCTTTCGGGAACGCGTAAATTTTCCAGACGTGACTCCCTTGACCATCCCAGCTGCACACAACCCTAGAAACGCATTCTTGGGGCAGGACTTCACCTGAGAAGATGTTCCGCCTCCCCATATCGAAGTGGTGGCTTGATCCCACGCATCGGATGAATCTTGAGGCTGTCTTCCCTTCGCTAGCTTGTGCGCCGTCAGTGCTGCCGTACCGAATGCTCCCATTTGCTCCCCCCTATTTTGTATCCGAAGAATAACCCTTTCACTCCGAGAAATCACGTCCCTCCATAGGGAAGTCTTTGGGTTTCTCGAACATGAACGGAGAAGCGAGGTATCCGCCAGAAAGGTTGGAACCTATGCCTCCAGAAGGGATCCCCAGATTCTTTTATCCTACACAGGTGAGCGAGTGCGCTCCGCAACATTCGCCGTAATGGCGGGACCCCCACCCGGCGTCCTGAGAAGGAAGGCTGGAACTGACCAAAGCATCACGGTTGGTACAACCGCGACTGAGGGAATTCCAGAAGGCTTCCGCTCGGCGACGTCCAAGCTTGCTCGTTATCTCTCTAGGGATGGGGCCTGATTGATCTTCCACTGCGCGCGTCCAACGAGGGCCTTCAGAGGCCGCGCGTTGCGCGAGCACAGAAGATCATCAGCCTTCATCCCGCCCCCCCGTCGAAGAAGGGGTGCCACGAGAGGCGACGGAGCGATGCGCACTCGCTCACCTGTTCTCTACTCAGAGAGATCCGAGAGAGAAACACAGGAGGCGTGAAAGATGAACCATGAGAGGGACAGGGATGCGAGCGGAAATGGCACGACGACGTGCGAGCTTTCGCACGTCTTATTGAAACTGGTGAGCCGGCCGGGGCTCGAACCCGGGACCCTCGCCTTAAAAGGGCGATGCTCTACCAACTGAGCTACCGGCTCGCACTGCGAAGCGCGTGGATTCTACCACCGACTCTCGGCCTGTGACTAGACCGGTCTGACTGGTTTATTTGGTTTGTTTGGTTTGTCTTGTTTATTTGGTTGTTCGGATCACGCAACAAAACAAACCAGATCACCTGTTCATCGGCGGAGTTCTCGGCATCCGTGAAGCGTATCTCGCTAAGCATCGTTCGTTTCAGGATTCGGACGTTTCACGCTTCACGTTTCACGAACGACGCGAGCGAATTTTGAGCGGATTGCGAAGCATAATGGTTTCACTGCGCTTCGAGCCGGTCGAGATCATATCGATGGGACACTCGGAGATATCCTCAAGATACTGGAGATAGCGCTTGGCTTCCACGGGAAGCTGTTTATACGTGGTTGCACCGGTGGTAGAGCCGGACCATCCCTTAAACGTCTTGTACACCGGCTTGCATTCGGTCAGCGTTTGGAGATCCGCAGGCATGTCCCGATAGAGCTTCCCCTCATACCGATAGCCGGTGCAGACCTTGAGTTCCTTGCAACCGTCGAGGACATCCAGTTTCGTCACGGCCAATGACGAAAGTCCATTCACTTTGGTGGCATAGCGCACGATGACGCCGTCGAACCAGCCGCAGCGGCGCGCACGCCCCGTCGTCGATCCGAATTCTTTCCCTCGCGTTTGGAGCCCCTCTCCCACCGCATCGGTTAATTCCGTGGGGAACGGCCCGCTGCCGACACGCGTGGTATAGGCCTTGACGACCCCAAGCACCGCGTCGATCTTCGTGGGTCCCACGCCCGTTCCCGTTGAGGCGCCGCCGGCGGTTGAACTCGAGGAGGTGACGTAGGGATAGGTGCCAAAGTCCACATCCAAATGTGTCCCTTGCGCCCCTTCAAACAACACGGTCTTCCGTTTCTCGATCATCGTATTGACGAGCATGACGGTATCAACGATATGGCCCTTCAGCCGGTCGGCATAACCCATATACTGGTGGAACACCTTGTCGACATCGAACCGTTCCAGCTTATACAGTTGTTCGAGAAACCAATTGATCTCGACCACATTCTCTTCCAGTTTCGTTCGAAACGCCTTCGGGTTCAGCAGATCTCCCATGCGGATACCGACCCGCGACATTTTATCGGCATAGGCCGGACCGATCCCTCGGCCCGTCGTGCCGATTCGGCGAGAACCTTTAGACTGTTCAGAGGCTTTGTCGATGGCCTTGTGATAGGGCAGAATGAGATGGGCGCGCTGACTCACGACAAAATTCTTTCCGATTTTGACCCCTTGAGTCTGCAGATGGTCCAGCTCCTCAATCAACGACGCTGGATCCACGACGACCCCATTCCCGATCACACAGAGCGTCCCACGATAGAGAATGCCTGAGGGAATGAGGTGAAACACAAAGGTCCCGCGCTCATTGATCACGGTGTGCCCCGCGTTGGACCCTCCTTGGTAGCGAACCACTGCATCGACGTCGCGGGCCAAGATATCCACGATCTTGCCCTTACCTTCGTCGCCCCACTGCGCCCCGATCACCACGAGATTTGCCATCGCCTGACATGCTCCTCAAAAAAAGAGCCCTGGCTGGACCGAGAGCCAGAGCCGAGGTGCCATGGTAGGGACGCCTCTAGTGATTGTCAAGAAGCGTGAAGGTCAAATGTAGACAGTCCAGGCCGCAGCCAAACGGGGTAGTGTTGATACGATGACATACGAGGCGACCGACGAAGATACGCCCCCTTCCATGGTTCGCGAAGGCATGCATCAGCCATCCTGGCCGAGGGATTGCATTTCTCCTGGTGGCTGGTTCAGGCTGGACAAACGGCTCGATATCGGCGTTTTCAAGGAAGTGACACCTCACCGCCATGGCAACTATTCCCAACAGGGACGCGTCTCTCGACGATGAATAATCAATCGACACGTAAACATTTCTCGATGATTCGCGAGTTTCACTTAGCCGACTTTTTCACGCTGGCGAATGCGGCCTGTGGGATGGGAGCCGTGTTGTTCAGCATGTTCTATATGGGGAGCCGGTCGGTAGACCATTTCTTCGCAGCCGCTGCCTTGGTGGCGGCGGCCCTTGTCTTCGACACTCTCGACGGCCGCATCGCACGATGGCGGCATAAACATTCCGCGCTCGGACGCGAATTGGATTCACTCGCGGATATCATCTCATTTGGGGTCGCGCCGGCGACCCTCGGATTCGCTGCAGGCTTGTGCGGAGGGTGGGACTGGATCGCGCTCCTGTATTTTGTCTGTTGTGGAGTCAGTCGGTTGGCCCGGTTTAATGTGACGGCCGAGAGCCTCTCAGAGGGCAGAGATGCAGTCGCCTACTTCGAAGGCACACCGATTCCCACCAGCGTGGTCCTGTCGGGCATACTCGCCCTGGCGGCGTGGCAAGGGCGGCTAGGCGAACACCTGTACTGGGGCGCCTGGTCGATCGGACCCTGGGATCTGCACCCATTGGTCCTGCTGTTCGTCCTATCCGGAACCTTAATGGTCAGCAAAACCTTGCGCATTCCAAAATTTTAAACATACCCCCCAACAGACCTGATTCCGCCCTGATCACAGGCTGTCAGGAACCATGGGATCGCCGCCTCGTAATCCAATGGTTCATGGAACATTATTCAGCTCTCTACCGTTTCCAGGTGGGGTCGCATTGATCGTGTCCCAGAACCGCGAATGCACCGCCGAATCCCCCGGTCGGTGTTTCACCTTGCTGCTCGCCGGATCTGTTCCAAGGAAGTTGTCGTCGTTCCAATTCGTCGAAAGCCTGATCGGTCGAGGAACGAACCCACCACCGCAATTTCGGCAGACATTTCCCAGAACGGGTTCGACGTAGGAGATGCAGAAGGTGCACTCATAGGAGCAGATCCGCGCCTCAAGCGAATCGGGCGGCAGCGCCTTGTTGCAATGCTCACAGGTTGGCCCGAGTTCAAACATCGCGTCCTTGATGCGAAACTACCCGTAACGGGGAATCAATGGTTCCTGGAACAATTTTTAACTACCGTGCCGCTTTTGCTTCGCCTTGCTCGAGTAAGATGTTTTTCCAGGCTCTGTGAACATCATTCGAATTTCTCGAACTCCTCCTTCATGATCCTGTTCGCCGAAACGGACTATCAAATTGCCGTCTCGAACGAACCGCAAATCCTGAAGCTTCTTATTGAATTTAGCAATCTTGGTTGCCTGACCCTTAAAAATGGTTTTCACTGACTTTTCATAAATACGATCTAAAACCGAAGTGACGGCAACACAGTGGGCTTTTACCGCCTCATCAAGCTTGATAGTTCGGGTAGCCACACCTCTGTTCTCTGTGACCGTACATGAAAAACCCGACAAGCCAACTCGTACAGGAACAAAGGCCTGTGTTCTGCTTTCGCCTCGCCGCAAAAAGTCCAGGCTGTGGGACGCAAGTTGATGTCGAAGAGTTCTGATCTCCAGCTTATCGAACTCATCACGAATGGCTTTCGGATACGGACAATTCATCAGCGAATACAGCTTTAGAACGGCCTGCCGCTGAACATAGGCGGCACTTAGTAGGCCATACAACCTAAGATAACGCTCCCCGATATCCTCATACCGAGTCGGACCATCAAGCGAAAAGTTGAGAAAGCTCCCTAGTCCTAGTGAGGCATCTTCGACAACATCCATCGCCGCACATATAAAATCCCAGTCTCGATCGTCATTGAGCCGTAAAGCCTTGGCGGCGGACTCACCTTTGCCCCAAATACGGTCGTTCACAAGATCGCGGAAGGCGCTTGCATAGGACTCAAGGATGCTATTTGGACTATTCATTTAGCCACCAAACCGAACAACAGTGCGCATGCTAACCACGTAATACGCTGAGACAGACCGAAAACCGGCGCGTGATTCTTGCGCGTGTCCAATCACTTGTCAACGCTCCCTCCAAGCTCGCTCGTTGTCTCTTCAGGGATGGGGGCTGATTGATCTTCCACTGCACGCAACCAACGAGGGGAGTCCGGTTCCTTCTGGGTCCGCTCATTTCAAGATCATAACCATCAACGCTCCCTCCAAGCTCGCTTGTTTTCCTCTTCAAAGGGTGGGCTGGTCGATCCTCGAATGCGCGCGTCGAACGACCGCCACTCATCTAACAGACCCTTCCAAGCTTGCTTGCTTCTCTCTCGTGGAATGGCGCTCGTGTTGGTTCCACTGCGGCCGTCGAGCGAGCACATTCTGATCGTGCGCGCTCCGGGAGCAAGGAATCAGCACGGGTGTTATTCCACCCCTTTATCGTGCGCGCTCCGGGAGCAGGAGGACGACCAGGCTACCCTCCTCCTCCCTCGCGTTGCGCGAGCACAGGAGACCATCTAGCCTGCCCTCTCATCCTCTGAAGTCCCCTATTCCCCTCAAAGGGAGTGGCCAGATTGTCGTTCACTGCGCGCGTCGAACGAGCACATTCTTATCGTGCGCGTTCCGCGAGCAAGAAGGACATCTGGCCGCTCCCTTCCCAACTTTCAGCGCGAATGATCCGGACCCGGACTCACGATAATCGGCACGTTAGACTTGTCAGGCATGATGATCGTCTTGGTGCTGGGATTCTCGTACAGTTTATATTTGAGATAATCAGGCGTGAGCGTTTTCGTAATGATCTCCTGCGCCTGAGACTGACCCTTGGCGCGGATACGCAGGCTCTCACTCTCGCCCTCGGCACGAATCTGCAACGCATCCCCTTCGCCTTTCGCTTGAATCCTGGCGATCTCGGCGTTGCGTTGCGCAATCAGTACCTCAAATTCCTTTTGTTCTTTCTCCTGCTCCTTCGCCTGCTTCTGTTCGATGGCTTTCAACACCATCTGGGGAAATTCGATCTCGGATAATGCCACGCTGTAGACATCCAGATGCCGTCCTTTGAGCGACTCGACCATCACCGCCTCAATCTTGTTGCCGATTTCGCTGCTCCGTTCAGGAAGTGTGACCATCGTGTATTGGGCGACAACCCCACGCACAGCCGAGAGGAACTGTGGCCGCACGAGTTGTGCATACCAGCCATGCCCGACCTCCTGAGCGAGAAAATAGATTTCCTCCCCAACCGGGCGCATCGTAATCGCCGCATGCAGCGTCACCGAGAGATCGTCGGCAGTCAGGGCATCGACCTTTTCCGTAAAGCTCTGATACCGGATGTCGTACTCGAACACACTGTTCCACGGCGCATGCCAATAGAACCCCTCCTTGAGCGGCTCCTTCGTCAGCCCCGCCGTGAGCGGGTTCCAGCGCAGCCCTCGCTTCCCCTGGTCTACGGTCGTCCCACAGCCGTACATCAACAACAGAACCGGAATCACCAGCACGATCGCGCGAGAACGAGTTGAGGGCTTCATTGGTCCTCCTCTGTGAATTGTGTAATCGGTCTTCCTCTCCCGATTATTGCCACTGCCTCTTGTCGGTCACCGACGCCGCGGCTGTCCAGTTCGAGCGGCCTCCACATACGCGTCAGCCCGACGTTCCAAATCCTGAGCCGCGACGGCATAGTACTGAGAGAGCTGCCGGGCTCCACTGACCCAATCGGACTGAGGGCCGAAGAGCTGTTCATATCGGACAGCGCTCTCGGCAATCGCAGCAGCCTTCTCTTTGAGGACCATTGCCTCGGCTCGGTAGTTGCCGGCAATAGCTATCTGATCTTGCAATGAATCGACAGAGGTTCTGTCAATCGTCTCAACAGGCTGAGCACAGCCAACAGCAGCGAGCGAACAGAGTAGGATCAGAACACTCCATCCAACGTGGAGCGTAGCTGTCGCACGCAGTAGATTGTTCATCGCATCCTCCCTGTGCAGTTCAACGCATGGCGTCGATCATGGGAAAGACCGAAAGCGTTCGGCGTCTCGTCGAGACAACCCAGTTCGATGGTGGAGGTATGGTCATCATCATTGACAGACTGAGGCCGACCACAACTGTTCAACGCAGGTTTTAGCTACCCTTGAAAAATTCGATGATCGCCTTGTTGTTCCCGGGCCATTCAGTATGTGTCCCCGTGCCTTCACAGTAGCGTGTGACAACGTTGTTCCGACACCCCCTATACGTTACACAACCCTCTGCATCTTTAACAGGGGGGGTCGCCTCGCAGCCATTGCAGGCCGCCCACCATTGTAGCGCCTCTTTCCCATACCCTGGGAACAGGCTGTCCTGGCTACTGTGCATGATCATCACGGGAAGGGAATTCGGACAGTGATAGGCTTTCAAGTCCTCACCCCTGATGCCCATGGCACTCGGAGCAATTGCAGCTGGAATATGTTTGGTGCCATTGAGAAACGCGATGGCCATGGCCGTCGTCCCTCCATCGGAATGGCCGGTGAGAAAAATCCGTTTCTTGTCGATGCACCATTTCCGTTCGATCAGTCCCGGTATCTCAGCCAGCTTTTCAATGGTTTCAGGATTCATCGCCCGGTGATCGGCATAGGCCACAATAAAACCTGCCGCCGTCGCTTCTTGCGTCAGATGCACAAAGTCTTCTGACTTATATCGATTGGTCCGCGCCGGCGCATAGACCATGAGTAACGGATGGACAATGTGTGGATTATAGTTCGTCGGCGTTTTGACCATATAGCGAATACCAGCCGTGGTCTGCTCGTCATTGCTGGCGCCGGCTCTACCGGGTTTCGTTCCTGGTTCGCACTGTCGCGTATCATTGCCGACTGCATACACTGCCTCACTCAGCGCTGTGCCAGGATTCACCGCTTCGGCAGCGTTCTTTCCAGCAAGTTGAGTCGCGCCTGAACCGGAAAGACCTATGACCAATAGGCTCACGGCAACGGCAATGATCGTTGGACGGCCGGGCTGCTTTGTCCCAAAGCGTATCCATTCCGGCTTCACGAGCCCAACCGCTAACAGAGCGACTGAAAGGACAATCATCCCGCTGAAGATCGTTGGGAACAATGCGTTCATCAGTTCTATTCGCTTCTTTCAATACGAGAGGCTTGGAGGGCAGCAACTGTATCAACGTCTCTTCAACAAGGCTCGAAACTCTTCTGGTATGGGCATGGATCTAAACGGATGAACATACGCACCACCGGTATTCCCCAACGGCACCCAGATTCGCGAGAAGATCAACGCGCCAATCATTCTGACAACTTGCCCCCTGACCTCAATTGAGTCTCGGCGTTTCCAGCCGACCTTCAGCATCCACCAATGCGCCCTCGCATGCGCGAATGCGAACGACTGCCCCAGAATATGTGCGCGCTCGAGGTGATAGAACGCCTTGTCCGGGTTACCGCCATAGTAGTGCTCGGCTGCAGCATGCATCTCCTTCTCGTAGACTTGTCTTAGCTCTGCGTGCATTTTCCTACCCCTGGCAATCAACCAGACTTTGATAACGAGAGCACGTCGACTATGGTACGGCCTAACAGGATGCTGAAAAAGTCCGCCAGCATCGTTCTCGCTTCGCTCAGAGGCTCAACGTACCGAAGCGTACGCCTCGCCTCTTCGCTCGCTGCGGCCTTGCTGAACGGCCTTTTTGAGCATCCTGAGGTTTTTGGGGTTGTCGCTCCTTCTGTCATTTCTCAACGGTGTTGTCTATGTAAACCGAGTTTTCCCGCAGCCTGCTAATGCTGAATTGGGAATGTACTAAAAACCTCCGGCTCATTCACGAGCCGGCTCTCGCGACTTACTATACCCTGGAAGCGTTCGAAGCACGGTTCAGGAACAACTGTGTTGGAATCATTTTGTCATGTTCGATGTCTGATGTTGTTCAGGTCGGATAAGATTCGGTTTTCCCTCTTCCCCGACAAAGACGACCAGTAATTTCAACGGGACGTCGCCTAAATTCTTTGCGCTATGCACGGTGTTCATCACCTCTAAAAACCCCGTCCCAGCCTTGAATGTCTGTCGCGAGCCATCCTCAAACTCCACCGTCATTGTCCCCTCAAGAACATGGACGTAGGTGGGGACTGCATGCATGTGGCGACCGTTTTCCTTCCCCGGTTGGATGTCGACCAGGACCGAGGCCATTTCTGCCTTATCGGTTTTGGGATATTCAATCTTCTGGCCGCTGATCGTCGTTGACCCTTTCATCACCGCGGTCACTGTTACATCTTGTGGCTCCGCACGCACTGAGACAGCCGTTTGGACAAAGACCATGATCAAGAGGGCTGAGAAAATTATTTTCATCGTCATACCTCCATTAGCATTTGTTTTTTAAAACCGGTGGGAAATACGCCCAACACCCATGAAATCGGGAATAAGACATCGCGCAACGTTATCATGCCAACGAGCCTAGCGTCCCCCCTCAGCGACAACCAGGCCAGATCATCGGCTCAGAAGACATTCGGCTCGTTCACGAACAAAACAACACGGGCGACCCTCCCGTAACCAGGAGGGCGCCCGTGTATGGCACTGATGACGTCGAAGGCCTCTCTATCCTCAGCTCACCGAAACTGCCTGCAGGCCTTAGTACGGGATCACGCGTAAACAGTCCTTGCTCTCGTTGTTCCAGACCACATCACACAGGTTTGACATGCGCGCCACGATCTGCGCTGCCACGCCGCCCGTGCCACCGAACAACCCGCACCAGCCCAAGGTCACAAACCCCCAGTGCAACGGTGCGGCGAAGAGTTCATCGACGAACCAGAACGCATGGCCCCACTCGTTGAGTCCCACATTCGGAAGAATCATCATCGGTCCCACGATCGCCCCCACTAAGGGGAACGAGATGCCTTTGCTGAATTGCGGCAGGCGGGTCCTGGCATACAGCCACACCGCCTGGCCACAGGTGATGTAGAGCGGGAACGTGAAGTAGAAGGCAATAATATGGCTGGCCGTGAAGCTCGTATCGCGAATGATCACCTGGTGCCACGAGGCGTCCTGTTCGAGGGTGTAGCTCCCCGCCCAGTAGACGCCGAAGACGTACACCGCGAGCCACATCATCCAGTAAAAATACCGTTTGAGCTCTTTCTTGGGATCCAAGTTGGCCAGGTTTCGATCCCGCGTTTGCCAAATCCACCCCAGGGTCGCAGCCGCGAAGATGATGTTGGCAATCACATTAAAGCGCCAGAGGCCCATCCAGACGTTTTCGAACTCCGGTGTCATCGAGTCCAATCCGTGGGAGTAGCCAAAGACACGCTGAAACACGACCTCGGCACCCACCGCCGCCAACATTGCGAACCAGCCGATCTTGAGGGGCCTGGAGTCGTACCAGAGCGACATATCATATCCAGGATCGCTCCCTTCCCATTGTTGTACTTGCCATGTTCTTACCCTCCCTTCATGTGCTTGAGGACCACCTCTGTGGGTTGGTTCTGGACGTCTCTGCCAAAGATCTTGCCCGCTATTTTCACCTCCTCCTTTCTATGAGATCCACACAGGCAACCGTCAATCCATGGTGACGTACATGAGCAATTCACATTCCAGCAGAACTCCCACGTAACTTAGCCATCGCTGATGCTGGAAACTCTTTTGAATGAACGATTTCGTTCGAGAATCCCTACGGCAAACACAATGACGTGCCGAAGAGGAGCTGCTGAATTATCAGCATGGTGCCGAAAAATCAGCTTTCACTCGGACCACTTACAGGGGCTGTGTGAGAAACCAGGCGAAGAATGGCGAGAGATATCGAGCTTAGGCGGCTAGTGATTTTTGGCGAGTAACGGGTGTATGATTTATTTCGATTGATGTGATCTAGCAGGCTGCGGAGAAACTCATTTCATACACAAATCGCGATGGAATCTTCCATGGGCGCCGATGTCAAAATAATCGCAGGATGCTCAAAAAGGCTGTCCAGCAAGGCCGCAGCGAGTGAAGACCGGAGGCGTACCCTCTGGGGTACGTTAAGGATCTGAACGATGCGAGAACGCCGCTGGCTGACTTTTTCAGCATCCTCCTACCTTCTTCTGTTGAACACTCGCCCGGAGAGTAGATATAGGACGATGACCGGACGAGCATTCCTCTTTGCTGGTTTTGACGGAAGCCGGCCCTATTCAGGAGAGGACCTATGAAAACCAACCGTCACAATGAAACCATTCAGCTATCAGCTACCCCCGATGACCTTTCTCATCCCGACATTGAAGACCGTACGCGGGCCGAGACATTGCTTGCCGGAGAAAATCGCCTGCTCGAGATGCTCGCCACCGGCTGTACGCTCTCAGAAATCCTTGATGCTTTGTGCCGACTCATCGAAGATATTGCGAGCGGATCTCTCTGTGGGATCGTGCTCGTCGATCCAATCAGCAATCGACTGAAGCACGGAGCAGCGCCCAGCCTTCCACTCAGCTACAACGACTCAATCCACGGCAGACCCGTGAATCTCTTTTCGGGTCCATGCGCCATGGCGGCTAGTCTCAAAGAGCAAGTGATTGCCGCCGATGTCGCCTCGGACACACGATGGGACAGATACGACTGGCGTGCGCTGGCCATGGCCCATGGACTGCGCGCTTGTTGGTCCACTCCCATATTGGCATCCGACGAAACAGTATTGGGCGCCTTCGCGATGTACTCGCGAGAACCCGGCCGCCCGACCGCGCAACATCAACATCACATCGGGCAGATCACGCATCTGGCCACAGTAGCCATTGAACACAAGTATGCGGAAGACAAGCTCCGGCAAAGCGAACAAGAGCTGCGGCAACTCATCGATGCCGTCCCCCAACATATCTTCGTCTTGGACCCGGATGGGAGCGTTCTCTATACCAATCAGGTCGCGCGCGAATATCAAGGTCTTCCCACGGCCAATCCTCAGGGAGACCATCTAGCGCTGTTCATCCATCCGGACGAACGAGACATGGTGCTGAGTGAACATCAACGTTTGATATCCCGCGGTACCCCCTACGAGCTGGAAGCACGACTCCTCGGTAAGGACGGGCAGTATCGCTGGTTTCTCATCCGCGTCAGCCCATCGCGGGCTGAACAAGGACACATCGTCCGGTGGTATGGGACCAGAACGGAGATCGAAGACCGTAAGCGAGCGGAGGAAAAGCTCCGTCAAGACGAGAGAGAGCTGCGGCGTATCACTGACGCCATCGATCAACGCATTGCTATCCACGGGCCTGACGGAAAAATGCTCTATGCGAATCGAGTCATGCTTGAATATAGCGGACTGAGCATTGAAGACGTGATGGCGGATGACTTTCGCGCACGACTCGTGCATCCCGATGATTTGGAGCGATCTCGGGCCGAGCGCCAGCAGGGGCTCGAACGCGGAGTCCCGTTTGAACTTGAGCTGCGCGCGCGCCGCAAAGACGGGCAGCACCGGTGGTTTCTTATCCGCTATAACCCGTTCCGAGACGATGAGGGACGGATCATTCGCTGGTATTCGACGGGAACCGACATCGACGATCGCAAACGGGACGAAGAGAGGATTCAAAAAGAAAACTTGGCGTTGCGCGAGGAAATCGATCACTCTTCGATGTTTGAAGAGATCGTCGGTTCATCGGAAAAAATCAGAAACGTACTGACGCAAGTCACGAAAGTGGCGCCGTCAGATTCCACGGTGCTCGTGCTGGGTGAGACCGGAACGGGCAAGGAGCTCATCGCTCGGGCCATTCACAAGCGTTCGAAACGGTCGTCCCGGGCGTTTATTACCGTCAATTGTGCGGCAATCCCTCCTTCGCTCATTGCCTCTGAGCTGTTTGGGCACGAGAAAGGCGCATTCACCGGTGCGCGCCAAAGGCGTTTGGGACGATTTGAGCTGGCCGATGGTGGGACGATCTTCCTTGACGAGATCGGAGACCTGCCTGCCGAGACCCAAATCGGCCTACTGAGAGTGCTCCAAGAGAGAGAAATTGAACGGATCGGCGGCAACCAACCGATTGCCGTGAACGTGCGCGTGTTGGCCGCTACGAACCGCGACCTGAAAGCGGCCATGGCAGCAGGCACATTTCGACAGGATCTCTTCTATCGGCTCAATGTCTTTCCGATCCAGATTCCCTCGCTACGCGAACGGGTGGACGACATTCCATTACTCGTCACTTACCTGATTGAGTGTTATGCAAAGAATGCCGGGAAACAGATGAGGAACATACAGAAAGAGACCCTGGAGCTGTTTCAAGCCTACGACTGGCCCGGCAACATTCGCGAACTGCAAAATGTCATCCAGCGGGCTATCGTGCTGTGCGAGAGCGAAACATTTTCCGTCGATGAGACCTGGCTGAAACGGGAACGGCAGCGGCTGTCTGGATCGGTGGTTCCCCTAGGTGCCACCCTTGCCGAGCATGAGAAGGACATCATTGAGGCCGCGTTGGCGGATTGCAGGGGCCAGGTCAGCGGCCCTACCGGCGCCGCTGCCAAGCTTGGACTCCCACGGCAAACACTTGAGTCGAAAATCACGGCACTGGGGATAAACAAGCATCGCTTCAAGACTCGACAAGCCGACTATACACGATAGAAAGGCCGGACGTTGTTTGCATGCCAGCCGCAAGAGCCAGTCTCTTGCGAATCGTTCCTTCTGGTTTAGACTGTTCCTCTGACTTCGCCCCCTCGCTCCTTTTCACACCATCTCATCAGGGAATTGACGCCTCACCGATACTGCCGCCAGTCTTGCCGATCATTCAGCAAATGCTGAAGTTTCGGCAGCCGCTCCCACGCTGCACGCACGTGTACCAATCATTTACAGCTGGTCTCTTCATTGCATTCCTTTGATGTCATCCAGGTCGGAGAAGGCGCCGATGACAATAAAGTTTGAAAAAGAAACCCGCCACCTCAAGACGATGATTCGGGTGAGCGGTCGGCTGCAATCAAAGCATCTGGATGAATTGAAGACACAAATAGAAGGAACTCGGTCACGGATTGCGCTGGATCTCAGCGAAGTGACGCTCGTAGACGTCGAGATCGTTCGATTTCTGAACGCCTGCGAGAAAAGCGGTGTCGAGCTCCTCAATTGCTGGCCGTACATTCAAGAGTGGATGGTCCGTGAACAAAGCAGGGAAGGGTAAGAGGATGGACTCTGTCATATTCGAAAAGGAGGTCACACCATGAGAGACATCATTTTCATTATTCTTGGTGCTGTAACTGTTATGTGCCTGGCACTTGCAACCGGTTACCTCCAGCCGTAGCCCTTGTCGAACAGGTGCGAAGTATCAGACGCAAGGATCCCAGCAAGGAAGGAGGCATGCGATGAGGTGCGCACGCTGTGGGGGATTGATGGTGCTTGAGAAGTTTGAAGTGTTTGGACTCGGATCCTATGGCGATGAGTTTTCAGGATGGCGCTGCATCAACTGTGGGGGAATTGTCGATCTCGTGATTGCTGCACATCAGCGTATCGCGTCGCCAGCTGCAGCATCCCTCCAGGCGGTGACAACCGTGCAAGGAAGCTCCCTTTCCCATAGACGGATCGAGCAGCGGATCACCACGAGGTCCTAAACAGGAGGGTTCGGCCATGATTCGGCACATGACACGAGCAGGCGCTACGGTGCTCATTCTTGTTACCACACTGCACCCCGGCGTAGCCGCAGCGCATGAAGGTGCGGCAATGGAAGTAGACCCTTGCCTGCGCCATGTTGGTGAGCGGGCTGTGCATTTCAACGCCTACCAGCCGCAATACGAGCTGAACGCGCAATACTGCACAGACATTCCCAAGACAGGCGAGACCTTCCTGGTCGTGGACCTCGTGGACCCGGCACTGCGCAACGAGCCGGTCGGGATGCGGATCGTGAAGGGGAACGGGAGCAATGAGGCAGAAGATCAAATTGTGGCGGATATTCGTCCGAGCCATCACCCGGACGGAGTGCTCAGGGGCGAAGTCAGATTGGACGAGGGCCTGTATAGGGTCACCATCGCGTTTGAGAAGCAGAATCTGATGCAGCGCCCGCAGTATCTCTTGCGGGTCCAGATGTTCGATTATCAGAAGTTGGTGAATTCCGTAGTGGTACCACTGCTCGGCGTACTGCTAATAGCCTGGATCGGGTACAAGCTCCTACGATCGAAGTGGCTGCGGAATCGGTGGGCAGACGTCCGTTCGTAGGAAGCCGGGCGCTCCAGCCCGCGAGCATATGGTCTAACTTTCGAGAGGGAGGAGGCTGACAATGTCTATACAATTTCTGAAACCTGCTGGCCTGCGCTTCATGACATCGCAAACCGATTCAGTGTTGAACAGAACTGGCAAGATTCCTTGGTATGTCTACTTTATCGGAGGAGCAATCTATACCGCTCTTGCCGGTTGGCTGTTCGCAGAATCGTCTCCTCTGGCATGGCTTTGCCTCATCAGCGCGCCGATAGGATTCTTCTATGCCTGGGGGGCCTGGAAAAACGAGAAACACGATAGCGGTAACGTCTAACCACGTGCTGAAGCAAAACGGCCAAATGGCCTGGGTCGTGCGCAGCAAGGAGTCACTAACAAGGAGGAGGTCTGATGGAATCATTGATGGATATTCTTGTCGGTCGTCAGGCGAACAAACGTGTGGGTTCTATACCGTTCTCCGCTCCAACCTACGCGCAGATTCACGGTTTCTTCGGAGCCTTGGTGCGTGCTGTCTATCGAATCGAGGTGGTCGGCGCCGATCGCCTCCCCATCATCGGGCCTGTGGTCATCGCTCCGAATCACGACTCGGTGCTCGACGGGATCATCCTGAGGGCAGCGCTCTCGCGGGAGCTGCGTTTCCTCGCGAAGGCAGAGCTCTGGCGGTCCCAATTGCTTGCGTGGATGCTCGACGGACTTGGCGCAATCGGAATTAAGCGTGGCTGCGGCGACCACTTCGCTCTCGTGCGAATGCGGCAGGCGCTTGAGGCAGGACAGGCCGTCGCGATTTTCCCGCAAGGCGCCATCTACGGCGACCGTGTATGGCACCGGGGTGCTGCGCGCCTGGCGCTCGTGACAGGCGCGCCACTTGTGCCAGTCCGCCTCGTCGGCACAGCACGGGCCCTCTCGCGGGGCAAAATCGGGTTCCCTCGGTTGCGCGTCATCTTCGGAGAGCCGATCACAGTCGCGCGTGCTCCGGAAGAACCGGTTGCGGCGACGAAGCTGACCGAGCGGTTACGCGCCGCCGTCGAATCGCTGGCCTAACCCACTCTCTCATCTCCTGAGACCACCTGATCCTCTTCAAAATGGAGCGGCCAGATTGTCGCTCACTGCGCGCATCGGGCGATCGTTATCCATCACCTGCTCCCTTCAAGCTCGCTTACTTTCCCCTATTGCAAGGACACCCATGTTGGGCCAAGTGCGGCCGTCAAGCGAGGCTACAGATGCGCCCTCCAAGCTCGCTCGTTTTTTCTTCAGGGATGGAGGCTGATTGATCTTCCATTGCGCGCGTCCAACGAGGGCCTTCTGAGGCCGCGCGTTGCGCGGGCACAGAAGATCATCAGGCTCCATCCCCTCCTCTGTTCCGGGAGCACAGGACCCACGTGGGTGCCATTCCAATCCTTTTCATCGTGGGGGCTCTGCGAGCAAGAAGAACGGTTGCCTGCTCCCTCGTTTAGTTCTTTTTAGCAGGTTGCGGAAAGCACGGTCGGAGTCTTTCGTGTGGTGCTGGAACCAGAATAGCCTCAGGATGCTCAAACAGGCCGTCAGCAAGGCCGCAGGCGAGTCAAAACCGGAGGCATACCTCTGGGGCGCACGGTGCGACGAATAAGGAGCACCACGTCTGTGCGCGCCGCCGAGTTGGTGAGGCGGCTGGGTCCCCGTTGAGGATTTCGATGAGCCGAGAACAACGCTGGCGGTCTTTTTCAGCATCCTGTCAACGCAACTTCACAATCGTCACGCCATCGCCACCTTCTGCCCGATCTCCGGCACGGAACTCTGCCACATAGGGTGAGTCTTTCAAATAGATTCGCAACGACGCTTTGAGTTTTCCCGTGCCATGGCCATGAATGATGCGCAGAAACGGCGCACCGGCCATGGTGGCGCGATCCAGCGCCGCCACCACGTCATCCAACGCCTCGTCCGCCGCCTTCCCACGCACGTCCACAACCGTCTGTTCACCGAGCCCCAGTCCACCACCTGACGAGACTCGGCGTGGACTCGACGATACGGGCGGCGGTGCCACCTGCCCTCGTGCGAGACCGACGAGATTCGCCACGGTGGCTAGCAATTCTCCCTGCCCAATTTTCACCCTCACTCGCTTTTTCCCCTGCGGCATTTCGAGTAACGTGCCGGTCATGCCGAGCCCGCCGATCTCGACCTGATCTCCCATCCCCAACTGTTCAAGTGGAATCGGCGTGCCGGCTGGGGCTAATGCTGCTCTTGTCTGCGCCTCGAGCTCAAACAACCGTTGCTTCGCCGCCTTGGCCTTGATCAATTTCTGTTCGCCCTTGACGGTGTCTACCGTGGCTTGAACCTCCGCCCGCGCGCGACTGAACTGTTCGCTGAGTTTTCGCTTGAGCCCCTTCTCCGCTTCCCGTTCTGTCTCTTCCAAATGAGCCAACTGGGCCTTCGCTCGTTGTTCTGCCTGCTCCGCTTCACGCCTGGCCTCGACCGCCCGCGCCAGATCGTCGGTCAATTTCCGCTGCGTGATTTGCAAGTCATGCAGCATGGTTTCCATGGCCCGCTCGTCTGTATGGAGCTTCTGCCTCGCCTCATCGATCAAGGCCCGGTCCATCCCTAACCGGCCGGCAATCTCAAGCGCGGACGACCCGCCCGGCACCCCCATAAAGAGCCGATAGGTCGGCGACAGTGTCGCGACATCGAACTCAACCGCGGCATTGGCGAAACCCGGCATCCTGTGGGCCAAGGCCTTCAACGAGCCGTAATGCGTCGTCGCGACGACTTTCATCCCCAGCGTGGCCAGACGACAGAGCAACGCTTCGGCCAGGGCCGCTCCCTCCGTCGGGTCGGTCGAGGTCACCGGCTCATCGAGGAGGACCAGCCATTGCCGCGAAACAGCCTGTTCGTCGCCTCTGCGCTGACGATCCGTTTCGTCGAGCAACTGAATCATCTGGAGCATGTGCGCAGAAAAACTGGACAGGTCGCGAGCCAGGTCTTGAGCGTCGCCGATATCGGCATAGACATCAGAAAAGAACGCCATCTCCGATTCTGCGTCGCAAGGCAGGTGTAACCCGGCTCGAACCATCAAAGCAAAGAGCCCCACGATCTTGAGGGTCACGGTCTTCCCGCCCGTATTGGGGCCGGAGATGACGAGCACCTGGATCGATTCATCCAAGACAATATCGTTGGCGACCACCTGCGCTTTCGACAACGCAAGCAGAGGGTGTCTGGCCTGCAACAGCCGTACGCGCCCTTCGTCGTTGAGCCGGACTGGCTGCGCCTTCAGTTGGCGACCGAACGAAGCCCGCGCCGCAATTCCGTCAAGCAGGGCCAACGCATCGAGCCCTGCCAGCATCACCTCAGCTTGTGCCGCGACGAGGGCAGACAACTCACGGAGGATACGACGCACTTCTCGTTCGATCTCGAGATCCGCCACTTTGATCGAGTTATTCAACTCAACCAGCTCACGCGGCTCGATAAATACCGTCGCCCCGCTGGCCGAGACATCATGGACGATCCCCGGAACTCTTCCACGCATGTCGGCCTTCACCGGGATGACATAGCGGCCTTCTCGCTGGGCAACATACTGTTCCTGCAAAATGTCCTCGAAGCGGCGCGAGCGCAGCATCTGATCCACTTGATGTCGCATCTGCTGCTTGAGCCCCTGTGCCTGATGCGTCAAGCGCCGCAACTCCGGCGTGGCCGACTCCTTGATCGAGCCGTCTGGATGGATCGCGACATTCAGCGCGGTTTTCACGGGTCGCAGTTCCTCGACTGCCAGCAGGGGGTGCGCAACGGATGCCAACGCAGGGGCATCCCCCCGATGCCGCTCCACAACACGGCCGCTCTCTTCCAGTAAGCCCAGCAGCATCGCGCAATCGCGGAGTTCGAGAATCTCCAGCGCTCCCCCCTTCTGCGCCCGGGCGAGCGGGTCGCGCAGATCCGGAAAGGCCAAGGCAGGCAGGGCCTCGCCGGATGCTAGGAGCTGTCCCATCTCCGTCGTTTCCTGTTGACGCAGCTGGGAATCGTGGAGGCTGGTCGCTAATTCGAGGGCACGACAGCGCGCCGCCCCCATGGTGGATCGGGCATGCCCAGCCAGTGCCTCAAGCAGTCTGGGCCACTCCAACACCTGTGTCGTCTGTTCGAAAAGGTTCACCGATACCTCAAAGGAAAATGTCGCGCGATGGGAGCCTGTCCGACATGGCCTTCGTGGTGTGGCGAAGGAGGGCCAGGCAGATGCGATGCCGAGAATAATGTAGATGCGTGGCCATCATTCGCCCCAGTAGACCGGTCACTGTCGGACAGGCTCAAACTCTAATGAACCAAGCGACAGAGATGCAAGGCACCGCCCGGCAGACCTCATACAGAACGCCGTCAGCATCCAACTCACATGGCAGTGAAACGTCTGGGGTCAGAGGCGTAATTACCGCCTTAGTATGGCTTGACAAGGCCCAGGAGCGTCGATACTATCGGCTCCATTCAGGTAGGTGGATTCGTCGGCTCATATTTTCTTGAAGGACCACTCATCATGGCTATTCGGATCGGTATCAACGGATTTGGACGGATCGGACGGAACGTCCTGCGGGCATCACTCGGTGACCCCGACCTCCACTTTGTCGCAATTAACGATCTCACAGATGCGAAGACGCTTGCCTATCTCTTGAAATACGACTCGGTGCACGGGACATTACAGGGGAATGTCGAGGCCAAAGACGACCAGATCCTCATCGAGGGCAAGCCCATTAAAGTGCTCGCGGTGAAGGACCCGAAAGACCTTCCCTGGAAGGAACTGGAGGTCGATATTGTTATCGAATCGACCGGGCGTTTCACCGACCGTGAAGGCGCGGGGAAGCACCTCTCTGCCGGAGCCAAACACGTCATTATTTCTGCGCCGGCGAAGGACCCGGATGTCACCATCGTCCTGGGTGTCAACGACGCAGCCTACGACCCGAAAACACACCACATCATCTCCAACGCCTCCTGCACAACCAATTGTCTGGCTCCCGTGGCAAAAGTGCTGTTGGATAATTTCGGCATCAAGCACGGACTCATGACCACCATCCACTCCTACACCAACGACCAGCAGTTGCTCGACCTCCCCCACAAAGACTTGCGGCGCGGGCGCGCCGCAGGCATGTCGATGATCCCGACCAGCACCGGCGCGGCAAAGGCATTGCACTTGGTGCTGCCACAGCTCAAGGGGAAGATCGACGGCCTCGCGATCCGTGTCCCCACGCCGAATGTCTCGCTGGTGGATCTGACCGTCGAAACCGAAAAGGATTGTGACGTCGCCTCCGTCAACGCCGCCTTCAGAAAAGCGGCGAACGGCCCGATGAAAAACATTCTCTTCTATTCTGAAGACCCGATCGTCTCGATCGACCAAAAGGGCGACTCTCATTCGGCCACATTCGACGCCCCGCTCACGATGGCCATCGACAAGAGGCTCGTCAAGGTGACGGCCTGGTACGACAACGAGTGGGGGTATTCATGCCGGGTCCGAGACTTGATCAAGGTCATCGCGGCAAGAGCGACAAGACGGTGAGCACCGCGGGGCAGATCGATTCTCTGTCACGCTGACTCCCATTCCAGAAGCGACCGATTCGACGGAGCCGCAATGAGACTGCGCAAACAAACGATCGACGACGTGGTGCTGCGAGACAAGCGTGTCATCATCCGAGCCGACTTCAACGTCCCGTTGGACGATTCACACCAAATCACCGACGACACCCGCATTCGCTCGACCCTCCCGACCATCAATCGCGCTGTCGACGACGGCGCCAAGGTGATCCTCTGTTCGCACCTCGGTCGACCGAACGGAAAATTCGATCCCATATACAGTCTGGCCCCGGTCGCAAAACGTCTGGGACGGCTCATGGGCAAAGAGATTCTGTTTGCACCGGACTGCATCGGCCCGGTGGTGGAAGGGATGGTTGCCGCCATGAAGCCCGGCGACGTCCTGCTCCTTGAAAACCTCCGATTCCATCAGGGTGAAGAAAAGAACGACGATGCCTTTTCGAAGGCGCTGGCGTCCTTGGGCGACGTCTATATCAACGACGCGTTCGGCGCGGCACACCGGGCCCATGCCTCCACGGTCGGCATCACCAAATACATTCCGGCTTCGGCAGCCGGCTTCCTCCTCAAGAAAGAAATTGAATACCTTGAAGGCGCCGTCGAAAATCCTGTTCGGCCCTTTGTCGCCGTGCTCGGCGGGGCGAAAGTATCGGGAAAGATCGGCGTCATTGAAAATTTGGGCAAGCGCGTCGACAAAGTCATTATCGGCGGCGGCATGGCCTTTACCTTCCTCAAGGCGAAGGGGATGGAGATCGGCAACTCCCTGGTGGAAAACGACATGCTGGACTTCGCCAGAGGCATTGAGGAGCATGCCCTTTCCCGCGGCGTGAAATTCTACCTGCCGGTCGATTGTGTCGTCGCGGCCAGCCGCGAGCTTGGAGCGGAATCGAAGATCGTTCCGGTCCAGGAGATTCCGAAAGGGTGGTACGCCCTCGACATCGGCCCGGCCTCCGTCAAACTCTTCAACGAAGCAGTCCAGAACGCCAAGACGATTCTGTGGAACGGACCGATGGGTGTCTTTGAAATCGATGCCTACGCCCGTGGCACCCTCGCGATGGCTCACGCGATCGCCGATGCCTACGCCCTGACAATTGTCGGCGGCGGCGAAACAGCGTTGGCCGTGCATCGCGCCGGCGAATCGGACAATATGTCGTTCATCTCGACCGGGGGCGGCGCTGCGCTGGAATTGCTGGAAGGCAAACAACTCCCGGGCTTGACCGCCCTCCCGGATCGAGTCGCGTAGTCGCCTCGTCACGTGACTACATCCCCTCTACAACCTTCGAACATCGAGACACCTGTGCGCAGACCCCTCATCGTCGGCAACTGGAAGATGAACAAGACCGCCTCTGAGGCTGCGGCCTTCATTCGCGGCTTCTGCGAACGAGTGCCTGCCTCGCCTCACGCCGAGGTGGTCCTTGCACCGCCCTTTACGGCCCTCGAATCAGCCCGCACCGCCTTAGGTCCCTCCTCCTGGATCGGCCTCAGCGCGCAGGACGTGCATTGGGAGCCGCACGGGGCCTTCACCGGAGAAGTGTCCGCTCCGATGTTGCGCGATCTTGGCTGCCGTTATGTGATCGTCGGCCACTCTGAACGTCGCACGCTCTTCGGTGAACGAGATGAACATATTCAGAAAAAAGTCCTGGCGGCGCTGAGGCACGGGCTCTCTCCGATCCTGTGCGTAGGGGAATCGCTGGCAGCCCGCGAGGCAGGCCAAACAGAATCGGTCGTCACCGCTCAACTCAGCGACAGCCTGGCAGGATTAACCGCACAAGATCTCACGACCGTCACCATCGCCTACGAACCGGTCTGGGCCATCGGCACAGGCCGAGCCGCCACGACGGAGCAGGCCGTAGTCGTGCATCGCTCGATCCGGCTGTTCGTTGAGATCGGATGGAGTAGTGCCATCGCATCGGCCACAAGAATCCTGTACGGTGGAAGCGTCACGCCCAGGAACATCGAGTCGCTCCTCGCCTCCGACACGATCGACGGGGCTCTGGTCGGTGGGGCTTGCCTCAATCCAGACTCGTTTGCTACACTTGTCCGCCTTGCTCAGATACCGCGCGCCTAACTGATCGGAGTCTCATGTATATTTTCCTCATGGTCATTCATGTCTTGGTCTGTTTTCTCATGGTCGGAGCGATCCTCTTGCAATCAGGGAAGGGCGCTGAAATCGGCGCGTCATTCGGAGGTTCCAGCCAGACCGTCTTCGGTAGCCGCGGTCCCGCCAATTTCCTGAGCAAATTCACGGTCATCGTCGCGGCCATCTTCATGCTGACTTCGTTCAGTCTGGCCATCCTCGCCAAAGAACGGACGTTTTCTTCCACGGTCATCGATCTCAAAAAGCAAGAGTCTTCTCAAACCGTTCCCGAAACACCAGTCACAACGCCGCCGACCCCGGCTGCTGAGAACCCTGCTCCAAGCGACGCTTCACCCAGTAAACACTAGCCCGCATGATTCATGAC
>JAWXBV010000062.1:0-35713 GCA_034440335.1 Nitrospirota bacterium
CATTCCATCTTCCCTCCCGAAAGGGGTTTACAATCCGAAGACCTTCATCCCCCACGCGGCGTCGCTGCGTCAGGCTTTCGCCCATTGCGCAATATTCCTTACTGCTGCCTCCCGTAGGAGTCTGGCCCGTGTCGCAGTGCCAGTGTGGCTGATCGTCCTCTCAGACCAGCTACCCGTCGAAGCCTTGGTGAGCCATTACCTCACCAACAAGCTGATAGGACATGAGCCCATCCAAGAGCGCGCTACCCTCGGTAGCGCTTTCCTCCCTGAACCGAAGTCCAAGAAGCGTACGCGGTATTAGCTAACCTTTCGGCTAGTTATTCCCCACTCTAGGGTAGGTTACCCATGTATTCCTCACCCGTTCGCCGCTTTACAAACGTATTGCTACGTCTTCTCGCTCGACTTGCATGTATTAGGCGCGCCGCCAGCGTTCATTCTGAGCCAGGATCAAACTCTCATAAAGGTGTTCTTAGAATTTGGACCAAGGGCCACCACTTCAATACACTTACACCATTGCTCAACATTCTCTATTCAGTTGTCAAAGAACAAATACACTCGTCACGCGAGCCGTGCACTATACTCCGTGCACGAAAAGCGTGTCAAGGGACCCTTTTACCAAATATATGGCCGGGTATTCCCAAAAACCGCATGCCCTCACCGCACACTTGCACGCGGTCAACAGGCAGGAAGCACGAGCACCATCGAACAGGCGGCAAGATAACAAACCGTGAGACGAGAGTCAAGCTTCATTTACGTGTATAATAAAAAAATGTTACTGAACGAATCATCTCTGCCCATGCGGCGGAGAACCATTTTGAAGGCCCTCGGCCTCGGCACGCTCGCTGGAGTCACCGGTGGATGCGACGCGCTGGGGTCGACGTTCGGACGCATGTTTGCCATCCCTGCGCGCGACACGACCTACTTCACACCAAACTCAAAATTCTATGTAGTCAATTACGCTGATGGCGCCGTTTCCATGTCGCGGGATCTCAATATCGAACAATGGAAACTCCATGTCAAAGGGGCCGTAAACACTCCGATGTCGCTCGGCTGGCGCGACATTCTCAATCGCGACTCCCACGATCAAGTCTCGACACTCATGTGCATCGATACGCTCCCAGGCGGAGACAGCATGGGTAATGCGACGTGGCGCGGCATCTCGCTCAAGACACTGCTCGAAGATGCCGGCGCCGACGAAGAGACTGCGCGCGACGTGGTGTTCCGCGGCATCGATGGCTACGACGACAGCATTCCTTTCACGCGCGCCATGCAAGACGACGTAATACTCGCCTTTCTGATGAACGGCGAAAAACTGCCGAAGGAGCATGGCTTCCCGATCCGGCTCATCGTGCCGGGCCTTTACGGGATCAAGAATGTGAAGTGGATCGTCGAGATCGAAGTCTATCCCGGCGACTATCTAGGCTATTGGCAGCGCAAAGGCTGGACCGACGATGGGACCATCAAAATTTTCTCACGCATCGACAGCCCCGGCCATTACCAAACGCTCCGCGGAGCCGAGCAGAAATTCCGCGGCATCGCCTTCGGTGGACCGAACAGCATCAGGAAAGTGGAACTGAGCTTCGACGCAGGCCGAACATGGAATGAGTGTGAGATCGAGAAACCCATGTCGCCTTACTCCTGGGTCATCTGGAACTACACCTGGAAGCTGCCTCAGCGAGGAAAATTCCAAACTGTCGTGCGCGCGACGGACACGAAGGGGCAATTGCAGATCGCCGAGATCGTCCGACCTCAGCCGGCGGGGGCAAGCGGGTTGCACACCATTATCGCGGATGTCGAACAGATCTAGCCCCCCTACCTACCCTTGCCAAATATTATCGAGTTGCGATAACCTGAGACAGTGATTGAGACCTTTGGGAATCGGCTCGCAGAAGACCTGTTTGATGACCGGCGCTCGAAGGTTGTACTCCGGTTTCCCCATAAATTAGTTCGGGCGGCGCGGCGAAAGCTACTCTATCTGCACGATGCGGCAGAGCTCGGAGATCTTCGCGAACCGCCAGGCAATCGGCTGGAAGCACTGCAAAGAGACTGGAAAGGATTTCATTCGATACGAATCAACGATCAGTGGCGTGTGGTTTTTCAATGGAAAGACGGAAACGTCTACGAAGTCCAAGTCATAGATTACCATTGAGCCCCGAAAGAGCAAGAAAGGTATTGCAATGAGACTCCCCAAGAGCCCATTTCATCCTGGCGAGATGTTGCTCGAAGAGTTTCTGATCCCCGGAAAGATAACCCAAGCCGCACTGGCCCAGAAGCTTGGCTGGACACGCGCACGTCTGAACGAGCTGATCAAGGGCAAGCGCCACATGACAGCCGACTCTGCCATTGATCTCTCACGCGTACTCGGCACTTCGGCCAAGGTGTGGATGAATCTCCAAGCAACCTATGATCTCGATAAAGCTCTTCGCCGGAGAAAGATTGCGTAAGCTTGGGCACAGAGCTGGCCCAGAAGTCACAGATCGGACAAACCACCGTGAAGAAGCCTACTACCAAGAAACGGTCGCGGAGCAATTGGGCAAAAATTGACGCGCTCAAGGACAGCGAGATCGATTTCTCCGATATCCCGGAGCTAGGCACGGCTTTCTTCAAGCATGCCACGTTGAGTCTTCCTGAGCCAAAGACCGCCGTCACCATTCGACTGGATCGTCAGGTCTTGGATTGGTTCAAAGCCAAAGGGCCTGGCTATCAGACACGGATAAATGCCCTTCTAAGAGCCTACATGGAAGCGCACAAAGGATGAGGAGGGATGGAGCCTGATGATCTTCTGTGCTCGCGCAACGCGCGGTCGCGGACTCCCCTCGTTGGACGCGCGCAATGGAAGATCAATCAGCCCCCATCCCTAAGAACAAGCAAGCTTGGAGGGAGCATGTATATCGTCCAATGCGCGCAGTGAAGGACAGTTCGGTCACCCTCGCTAGAGGGAGTGAAGAAAAAAAGAGCCTGCTCGGTGAACGCGCCCAGCGAATGGCAGTCAGACCACCTTTGCGTGAGGGGGTGAGGAAACAAAGAAGAGATACGTTCTATCTATTGCAACTCAAACAAAGATTCCCAACCCTTTTCCTACTTCTCGAACAATACGGGGAAGGTTTCCGGTACCTTTTCTCCACCACGAAATGAAAATCACCACCCCTCTCTTTGAAGCCGGCCTCAAGTGCATAACGAAATGCTTTCTCCGATCACTCGGCGAAACGGGGACGGGGAACGCCTATGCCGACTGGGTTCGGACTCAGGCCGAGTCTTACCGCAAGGCGGGAATGAAGGACTTACTGGCTGGAGCAGCGGACGATGAGTGCGTCATCGGTTCGCCCGGAGCGGAAAACTGGAAGACGGCCAAGTGGCGGCTGGCCGTGGACCTCGTGGCCCGCGCAGAGAATCTGGAATCTAGTCTTCACGCGGTGGAACGATCTCCGTCAGAAGGGCGAGGTCAGCCCGGCCAATTCACCCCGATTCGATTCATCTTTACCAACAAACTTAATCGGGATGACAAGCTGCTGCTGGCGTTCGATGCGCTCGTGTTGTCGGAAATGCTGGGCCGCAAGGTCGGCCTGGGCAAGATCATCCACGGGGACAACCACGCCACGCCGAAGGTGAAGATTTCTGCGCTGGCGGGCGAGGTGCGGAAACTGACTAGGAAGATAGCCACGATGCTGTCCACCCCGTCGCCGCCCGATCTCGTCCTGAATCGGCATTGCGCCGAGTGCGAGTTTCAAGCTCAATGCCGACAGAAGGCCATTGAAAAAGACGACCTCAGCCTGTTGTCCAGGATGACAGAAAAGGAGCGAAGGAAGTTCAACAGCAAAGGCATCTTCACCGTCACGCAACTCTCCCATACCTTCCGACCACGCCGGCGGCCAAAGCGGCTTGCTGCCAAGCGCGAGCAGTATCACCATTCCTTGAAGGCCCTCGCGATTCGAGAGCAAAAAATCCACATCGTCGGTAGCCCGGAACTGAAGGTCGAGGGTACGCCGGTCTTTCTGGATGTCGAGGGGCTTCCAGACCGTGATTTCTATTACCTCATCGGCATTCGCATCACAACCGTTCAGGGAGCCGTGCAGCATAGCCTGTGGGCTGATAGCGCGGATGAAGAGAAGCGCATCTGGGCTGACTTCCTGAACATCTTGTCGGAAATCGAAAACCCAGTCTTGGTTCACTACGGCAGCTTCGAGACAACCTTCCTAAAGCGGATGTCTGATCGACACGCCGCACCACTGGAAGGGTCCGCCGTGGCCAGAACGATCAAGTCTTCTATCAACCTGCTATCCATCATTTTTTTCACAGGTTTACTTTCCGGCGTTTTCCAATGGGCTGAAGGAAATTGCAAGGTATCTGGGATTCACATGGTCAGATCCTACAGCTTCTGGCGTGCGAACCATCGCTTGGCACCATGAATGGGAAGCCACCAAGGCACCCTCATTGAAAGCGACGGTCGTCACCTATAACGCGCAAGACTGTGAGGCACTCGAATTAGTAGAGCGCAAGTTGGTTGATTTGTTTCTAGCCTCTCCTGAGGCTGACGGTTCCCCTCCGAATGACGTGGTGCGCACAGAGAGGCTGAAGCATGAGAATTTATACGGCTTCAAGCGCAACACGTTCTCTTTTCCAGAACTGGATGCCATAAATAAGGCTGCATATTGGGATTACCAGCGTGCGCGCGTCTACGTGAAGTCTAATGCATTCTTGAAGGTCGCCTTGACTCGCTCTTCAAGAGCCAAGAAGGTGCTTTCGCCTAACAAGATAATTGAGTGTCCCCGGCCTCGTTCTTGTCCGAAGTGTGGATCGACAAACTTCTTTGGGCATGGGAACAGTAGCAGGGGCATTCTTGATCTCAAGTTTATGCGGCACGGCATAAAGAGATGGATCATCCTCTACCGGTTTCACCGATACAAGTGTCAGGACTGCGGAGCCACTTTCGCCCCTAAAAAAATGGGCTGGACACGCAGCAAGTTTGGTCCTGGGATCGTGGCGTACTCGCTCTACCAGAATATCGGCCTGCGACTACCACAGGAAAGTGTTGACCGCAGTCTGAACAAGTTATTCGGCCTCCAGCTGAGGATTGGAACGACAAATTGCTTCAAGGCGAAGGCAGCGGAGACATACAAAGAAACTTACGATGCACTGGTCGCACGGCTGTGCAATGGTCAATTGATCCACGCCGATGAGACGAAAATCAGCGTAGAAGGCAAGGTTGGGTTTGTGTGGGTCTTCGCAAACATGGAAGAAGTAGCCTATGTCTATAGCGAGACCCGCCATGGCAGCACTCCACAAAGCTTGCTCAAGGACTTCACTGGCGTCTTGGTCTCGGACTTCTATGCAGCCTACGATGGAATCCCTTGTCCTCAACAAAAGTGCTTGATTCACCTAATCCGGGATTTGAACGATGCGGTTCTGAAATATCCCTACGACGAGGAACTGAAAAAGCTCGTAAAGAGTTTTGCCGACTTGGTGAAACCGATGGTAGAAACCGTTGATCGTCATGGTCTAAAAAGCCATTTCTTGAGAAAGCATCTCAGATCCGTAGATCGCTTCTACAGGCGACTCTCAGGCGCCAATCTTCAAAGTAACTCCGCGGGAACGCTCAAGGAACGTTTCGAGAAAAACAAAGATACGCTGTTCACCTTTCTGATTCACGACGGCGTGCCCTGGAACAACAATAACGCCGAACACGCGGTCAAAGCCTTTGCGATGGCTCGCCGCACACTTGCGGGGGTCACTTCAGAAAAGGGCATTCGTGACTACCTGGTTCTGCTTAGCATATGTCAGACATGCAAATACAAGGAAGTGGACTTTCTGGACTTCCTGCGTTCGGGCGAGAGAGACATTGTGGTTTTTGCCAACTCGAAGCGCAGAAGATCGAGAAGTAAAGAGCATCTGGCTTTGGGGTAACCGTCTCGGAAAGCGGAATTATGGGCGTGAGAGATTTGGTGTCTGGCATGCGTATTGACTTATTTGTGCGCGGACTACGAGGTCTCCAGGCTTACCAATGAGGGTTTGTGAGTTGAAGTAGGCACCTCATTGGTCTGAGCCCCTACCCCGAATCTCCCCTCTCTCGCCTTGATTTCGCCTGCGCCTCCGTCTACCGTCCTTTGCCTTCACAGAGCAGATTCATGGAGTAGAACATGGGCAAGACCCGCGTCGATCTCGAACATCTGTTGGAAGACTTGCGGGATGCCTATCCTTATAGTATTGCAGAAACGATCCTCACCGAGATCATCGCCAACTCTCTGGACTCAGTGGCCAGCCGAATCACCATGACGGCTGACCCTGCGCAGTGCCCTGTTCCTGCCATATGTCCAGTCGTGTATAGGCCAGACGCGTTACTCCGGCGACATTGTCATCGCCGACACCGTACGCCGTCACAACATGGTGAACGGCAAAAAGGCCAGCGAAGCGGTCGGGGCACCATAGGCAATCTCCCGCCGTATGCCCTCGCGCTGAATCCCGTCGAACAACTGTGGGCTCCACTCTACGCGCGTCTCCGCACCGCCGCCCCCCGTACCGTCGGTGCGCGCTAGAAGGGCATCGCCACGCGGCTGAGGCCGCTTCACCCCCGATGAAGGCACGGGCACTTCGCGTTCCTAGGCGATGTCTATACATGAACTGAGCATACGCTGGCTTGGTTGTTGGTCACCATGGCAGCCAGGCTCAAGAGAACTGCCAGACTCTCTTCGTCCGATGCGATCACTGACGGCAGGCCCTCCCACCATGATGACGGGTACATACTGTAAATGGGGCATCCCTGTGACGCATGTGCGCGTGCGTGATATTTTCGTGCCATGGAAAAGGTCGGCCAGACCCCGGGCGTCGATGACCCGCGCACGTTCGATGAAAGGGACGACTGGTTTCTGACCGAGGCCCAGTGCCGTGACTCCATCCAGGGCGTGGGTCGCGACGAAACGGCTTGGATGTGGCGGCACTAGCTGCGCAGCGCCAGGGTACGACCGAGTCGTGCTCGACTGGCCGGCGAGCTTGCCGTCGAGGAACCCTCCGGTGGCGGACCTGAAGCGGGCACGCGGGGCCGCGCGCGCGAAGACGTCCCTCGTCGTGGCCGCGACCGCGAAGAACGGTCGAGCAAGCGGTCGCCTCCGACTGAACCGCGTCACGGCTGTTGCCGCCGCGCGCCTGATGGACGGTATTCCAGTGGCCGTGGAGCCTGGGGCGACAATGCACACCGACGGATGGAAGGGCGATGCGGGCCTCGCTGCCGCAGGGGACCAGCAGCGCTGTCCCGTCAGACGCAGCGGGGCGGACCAGGCACACGACGTCATGCCACGGGTGCATCGCGTCGCCGCGCTGCACACGCGTTGGCTGCTCGAAACCCTTCAGGGCGGTGTTCACCCCAGCCGCGCACTTACTCCCTCGCTGAAGTGACGGTTCGCTTCAACCGCCGTCGGTCAAACACCCGCGGACGGCTCGTTGACCCTCTGGCGCAACAAGCTGTTGCCGCCGCCCCGTCACCGGATCGTTCCAGCATGTACCGCGAGCCACCCGGACGTGCGACGAAAGGGATACCCAGTGATGTGGCATTACAGTTGTCTGCCTGGTTCACCCATCGAGCGATGAGCGCTCCATGGCTGGCCGGAGGGGTACTGGTGAGTATCTTGGCGGCGACCGTTCAGGTTACGTTCAGGTTAATGGAGTCGCGCTTCACCAGGACTTCAATCACAATGACCTCTATCACGTGGTCCAGATGGGCGGAATGTCTCTCTTCTACCGAGGCGCACTCGTACTCAAGGAGCGATAACCTGCCCACCTATCTCTCCCTGGGCACCGGCAACCCTTCCAGCTCCATAATTCTCAAGGCGTTGGTCGTGGGGCAAGGACCAGGTCTGAGCGTATAGTCGAATTGCAGTGCGCCGGCTGCCACCGTTTCTTGAAAGTGGGCATTCCGCAGTCCTGGCACGGTCTTGTCGAGATCGGTCAATTCCAAATCGTGTGTGGTGACCAAGCCAAATCCATTGCCTTGCGCGAGGGCCGTAATGAAGGCACGGCTTCCGATCAACCGTTCACGATTGTTGGTGCCTTTGAAGATTTCATCGATCAGGAAGATCACCGGTGGGCTGGATCGATCTGCCGTCGCGTCGAGCAGGCTTTTGAGACGTTTGACCTCGGCATAGAAAAACGACAGGCCCGCTTCGAGTGAGTCATCTATGCGAATACAGGTGGCGAGGCGCACCCACGTCCACTCGAATAGATCGGCACAGACTGGGGCGCCTGCTTGAGCCAGGCAGAGATTGAGGCCCAGGGTTCGCAAGAAGGTGCTTTTCCCCGACATGTTGGAGCCGGTGACCAGGAGTACGGTTCCCAATGTTTCGAGGACGAGATCGTTCGAGATCCGGTGCGTCTCTGGAATCAGCGGATGGGCGAGGCCTGTGACAGACAGCATGGGCTGCGTTCCATGACGTTGCGAATCGGCGGTGAATGGGTCCGGCCAGCGATAGGATGGATGGAGCGCGGCAAACGTCGCGAGCGCCGAGGCGGCCTCGACTTCGGCCAATCGATCCAGCCAGGTCGGCAGGTGGGTAGCGACCTGAGCCTGAATCTGTTGGAGCCGATAGGTGAACCACAGGTCCCAGGGGCAAAAGGCGTTGACCGCGAGATGGATGAGCGGATGGGCTTTGACGCTGATTGCGTGCAGAGTACGGGCCGCTTGGCGGACAAGCCGGGGCGGATTCACGCCTGGGACGAGCAGGGGCGCCCATACGTCTGCCAGCGCCGTATGGCGGGGCTTAGCATGCCGCTCGACAAAACCCAGCACCGCTCCCAGTTTCTCCAGCTCAAAGTGCACACCCACCGCATGTTCCAGTAACTCTTCGCCCTGATCGGTCCAGAAATAGAGCACGGCATAGGGCGCGAAGGACCACATCCAATAATTCGGCAGCCAGTCGAGCAATGCACACAATCCGAGCCCGATCGTGGTCGCAGCCAGCAGGGTTTGAATCGCGAAGATGGTCGTGAGATGGGAAAATCCGACGGCATGATTCAGGACGGCTTCTAGCCGTCGGCCGTTGATTTCTTGTTCACCGATCAGCTGAGCTTCGAGCCCCAGCCGATCGCGGAACAGCGATCGCGGAATGAGTTCCTGTACGAGGCGACGGCGTTGAAGCCACTGGTCCGGTCCCGGCGGCTGCTCAAGAAGCCACGACTGCAGCCGCGCTTGCCCGTATGAGGAGACGGTGGTGTCGAGCAGATGGAGGAGCGAGTGGGGACCGACGAGGTCCAAGTCTTTGGCATAGGGATGGTGCTCGGGAGCACTCGACGGACGAGCGGGAATCTGAGGCCAATCCAGCTGGAGCCGTGCCAGGTGCACGACCTTGATGTGCTTCCAAAGGCGAAGCCGGTGCAAGCGACTTTCGAGCCTGTTATGATAACCGGCCACAATCAGAAACAGGGCGACGAAAGCGGTAACCGCTCCGTTGCCGACTTGGTACCATCCCATTTTATAGAGGGCGACCGTGCAGATCACTCCCCCGATGAACAGGATAAGACGCCAGCGGGTGAAGGCTGAACTCGATGCGGTGGCCAGGGCGATCATGCGGTCGAGTTTCGCCGTCAGGCGTATCAGCGCATGGGCGTTCGGTACCGGTGTCACGGATTGCGGCTGGAGCATAGCGCCGACCTTACTGGAAGGGGGAGAGTGCGTCAACTCCAGCCCGCATGACTCATGGACGCTTCTGCCGCAATCGTGGATTCGCCGCTGCGACGAGCCTTCGGCAGGCAGGCTCGCCACTCGCTCCCTCGACGTCCTGTTCACGTACGCCTCGGGGCCTCGCGGATCCGCATGCCCGTCTCGCCACATGACTGCGCGATGTCGCCACGAACCGTCATGAATCATGCGGGCCAGTCCTTCATGAAGTCAGAGGGATGGATCGATGTCCAGATTCGGACCACCGTTGATGCGGCAGAGTTGCTCGGCTTGCTGGATGACCCTGCGATCCAAGGCGGATGGGAGGAACAAGGGGTTGTCCATCTCTATTGGCCGAAACCACAGTGGAGTATGGAGGCCCATGCTCGTCTCTGCAGAACGTTGCAGGGACTTGATCCCGCTATCTCGGACGAACGAGACATTCGTGTTGAGGAAATACCCGATCAGGATTGGAATAGGCAGTGGGCTCAGTCGGTCAGGCCGATCAGGATCGGCAAGCGGATTGTGATCAGGCCGAGTTGGGAGCCGGTTGATCTGCACCCCAGCGATGTTGAAATAATCCTCGACCCGAAGCAGGCATTCGGCACGGGTCATCACGCGACGACCAGGATGTTGCTGGAATGGCTTGAAGACAGGATTCACGGCGGCGAGTCTGTGTTGGATGTGGGGGCTGGGAGCGGCATTTTGGCGATGGTGGCCTTGCGGCTTGGAGCAGCCTCGGCACTCGGAGTAGAGTGCGATCCTGTGGCGGTGGATTGCGCGCGCGACTATGCCACAGAGAACGGATTCGGAAACAACCTGGCATTTCGATGCGGTACGCTGATGGACATTGACCGGCATGGCGAGCTACGGCCGGATCTGGTACTCGCCAATCTCGACCGCCAGACGCTGGTGCTGCTGTGCGATACATTGGCGCAGTACGTGAGCCACGGTGCGCGGCTCTTGCTGTCCGGTATTCTGGTCGAGCAAGAGCCGGAGATTGTAGACGCGTTCTCCAAGGCCGGCGCCACGTTGTGTCGGCGGCGTGAACAAGAAGGTTGGGTATCGTTGGAATTGTTGATGGCAGAATCCTGCGAAGGAGCGAACTGATGGACGAGAATGGACGACCACCCTACCCCCATCTGTACCAGATTAATGTGTCAGATGGAGGTGTACCGAAACATCCGGTGCTGGAGGCCGTCATCAGCAAAACCGGAGTCGGGGGCGATCGGCAGCAGAACCTCAAAGTGCATGGCGGCCCCGATCGTGCACTCTGTCTCTATTCGCAAGAGCTGATCGAGCGGCTGCAGGACGAGGGCCATTCGATCGAGGCCGGGTCCTCCGGAGAGAATCTGACCCTCTCAGGGCTTGAATGGGAGAAGCTGAAACCAGGGGATCGGCTCCAGATCGGGCCGGAGGTCCAGATAGAGGTTATGAGTTATACCAGTCCCTGCGACAAAAACGCCCAGTGGTTTCGGGACGGAGACTACAAGCGTGTGTCCCAGAAACTGAACCCAGGATGGAGTCGGCTCTACGCAAAAGTGCTGCGTGAGGGGGTGGTGAGACCGGGAGATGCCGTGGAAGTACAGAGCTGATGGCGTATAGCTTATGGCAAGAGCAATGCCTCGGAGTCCTCTCTCGATCTATGCCTCCTATCAGCCATAGGCCATTAGCTATACGCTCTTGGGGTTGATGTCATGGACCGTATACTCGAACCTGAATTGATGGACGATCCTGAGCAGGCGCTCGTCTATGCGCGGGCGGATTTCGAAAAGGAAAATCAAGGTTTCGTCGATCGTTTCCGCAAATACTTTCCGGAGTTCACCGAGGGGCACCTGCTCGACCTGGGCTGTGGGCCGGGCGACATTCCTCTTCGGTTCGCTCGGGCGCTGCCGTCGTGCCGCGTTACCGGCGTCGATGCATCGGAGCCCATGATTGCATTGGCCGGCGAGGCCGTGAAACAGGCAGGGGTGGCCGACCGGATCGCCTTCCGTTGCGAGCGCTTTCAAGCGGTTTCGTTGGTCGAGCCAGCCGATGCCGCAGTGTCCAATAGTCTCTTGCATCATGTGCCGAACCCCTTGCAGTTTTGGCATCGGTTGCGGCAACTGGTGAAACCGGGATCTCCCGTGTTCGTGATGGATCTGCTCAGACCGGAATCGCCGGAAGAGGCACAGGCCATGGTTGATCGGTATGCTTCGGGAGCTCCGGACATTCTGAGGAGAGATTTTTACAACTCACTGCTTGCGGCATTTACGGAAGATGACATCAGCGCGCAGCTCGCCCGGATGAATCTCACACGTTTGATCATCGATGTGCCGGATGATCGACATTGGGTGGTCGGCGGCATCATCCATTGAGAAGGATGCTGAAACAGGCCGACTTCTCTCCCGCCCAACCCCGGCGCACCGAGACGCGCCTGACCCAGGTGTTGTTCTCAGTTCGACAACATCCTCAACATAGCCCACTGGGGAAGAGCGGCTCTGCAGCTCGGGGCCGGGTGCGGGCGAACGTGACGCCCCCGGTGTTCTTTCGCCTGCGGCCCCGTTGGATGGCCTGTGTGACCATCCTTCTGTTTCTCACCCTTACGGTGCCTTTCAGCGAGGCGCAACTTGATCGACTCAGGAAATCGAACGCTCTGGAGCAGCCGCCCACTGCTGAAACTCCTATGGTCGAGATCCCGGAGGGGTCGTTTACTATGGGCCTCGATGGGGTTCAGGCGCTCGAAGATGAACGTCCCAAGCATCACGTCTGGCTACCAACTTTTTTCATGGATCTCCATGAGGTCACCACGGCGCAGTATGCCCTGTTCTTTGCTGCCACAAACCGAGCCGCTCCATGGCAATGGAACACCGTCGATCTCACTCAGCATCGCGATCGGCCTGTGATCGGTGTGGATTGGACGGATGCCGAGGCCTATTGTCGATGGAAGGGAACGCGGCTTCCCACCGAAGCGGAATGGGAGAAGTCGGCCAGAGGAACGGATGGAAGGTTATATCCCTGGGGCAATTGGGTTCCAAACAAAGATCTGGCGAATTTTGCGTTGGGTGCGCGGTTCAGCTATAGCCAGGTCTTGATGCCTGTGCAGTCCTATGAGCAGGGCAAGAGCCCCTACGGGCTCTATCACATGGCTGGGAATGTCTGGGAGTGGGTGCAAGATTGGTACGCCACGAACTATTACGACGTCTCGCCGGAACGCAATCCGCAAGGCCCTGAGCAGGGGCAGTTCAAAGTGCTACGCGGTGGATCGTGGTCCGACTTGCCGAAGTATCTCCTCACCTATGGCCGCTTTACGCTCTCGCCTGAGACTCGCAACAGCTACACCGGCTTCCGTTGCGTCAAATCGTAACGACTGTTAGGAGAAGAGGAGAGCGAGAAGGAATAATCCTGTCAGCGAGCACAGCGAGGTGAAGTAGAGGATGCCGGTTCGATCGCTCAGCCAGGCGGTCCTCCACCCCTGGGGATAGAGTGCCTGATGTTCTTCGATCAGGCCTTCTTCAAAAAACCCGAGTGCTTGTTCGAGCTGAACCAGGACTTGTTTGGCCTGCCGGTGCCGGTATTGTTGTTGAACGATCAGACCGCAGAACAAGCCGCACCAGATCACGCTCGCGAGCATGATGGACGAGGTGTCGAGGAACGTCAGCCGATCTTTGTATGGACTCAAGAGAAACGCAAAGAGCATCGTGATCAGACCCAGTGAGCCGACGACTGTGAGTCGCATCATCTGTTCGCGCCGTTGGTAGACCTCCTCTTTATAGAGGGGGTAGAGAACGCTCAGGATCTGTTGGACGGTTTCTGTAATCATCTCTTTCCCTGCAGGATGCTCAAAAATACTGTTCTTTGCATCGTCGTTTGTTCGGGGAGAGTTGCTGGTTTCGAGTTTCAGGTTTCATGTTGTCAAGACCATCCTCCGAAAACTTGAAACTTGAAACTAGAAACGTGCAACCGGAAACGCTTGAACGGGATGCGCTTCACGATTCACGCTTCACTGCGAGGTGGTCAGCGAGCCACTCGCTGATCGATGCAGTCATCCGGCGAAAATCTTCCTCCCGAGTGAATTGGTGATCGGCGCCTGGCAGAAGATCAAGCCTCTTTGGTCCTTTCAGCGCGTCATACAATTGCCGGCTTTGATGGAGGGGGACGCATTCGTCCCGCTCACCCTGAACAATCAACGTGGGGATGGTGATTCGTTCAGCCGGTCCATAGGCAATCTGTCTGAGGCAGTCGTCGTAAAAATCATACCGCAAACGGACCCGATTCGGTCCCCCCATGATGTTCGGAATCGTGTCCGTGGCATGCCATCGTGCCAACTCTTCAGCTCCAAATGTTACGTGAAGCTCTTCCGCAAAGTCCACCACAGGGCATTTGAGGGCCACACAAGCGAGGTCGCATCGTTGGGCCGCCGTGAGGGTGGCAACGAGTCCGCCAAAGCTTGAGCCGACGAGCCCGATTCGATCATAGCCTCTGGCGATGACGAGATCGAGCGCGGTTTCGGCTTGATGCACGGCCAGGGTTGTTGTGATCTCTTCGAACGGTCCATCACTGTCCCCTTGGCCGAAAAAATCGAACCGAAAGGTGGCCAGGCCCTGTTCATTGAGGAGGCGAGTCAAGGTCTTGTTGGTTGCACTGTTCTTGCCGGAGAGAAATCCATGGCACAGCACGGCGAGACTCCTTGTTGGCCTGTCGGGCCTGCTGAGGATTGCGGCAATGCGGTGACCATGGCGGTCATGAAAGGTCAGCGATTCTTCCAAGGAGTGGTCTTTCAATCGAGCCGGATACTTAGGGGGAACGTATTTTCGCATGAGGGAGTATCTAGGTCCCCCTCTGTGGCACAACTGAAAACGATGTCGCAGGATACCTGAGCGCGAGAAGCAGGACAAGTTAGGCGAGTCACGCGAAGGGGGAACCCACTTTGTTCACGGTGCGACGGCTTCGCAAGTCGCGCCTCTCACGCGGCAGGATCGATGGCGCTAGTGGACTCTTTCGGTATCTTGTTAGGGAGAGACATGACGATTCCTGATGCCGAAACCCCCAAAACCCAGGTGAGTTTCGCCGTAAAGATGGTCACGCTGCCAAGGAGCAGGCCGACGGTGACCCAGGTCGCAATTTGAATGAAGACTGCACTGAGCGGGACGTTCCAGGTCATGGCAGCAAGCGCGCCGAAGCCCATCGTTCCCAGACTCAATCCGGTGAGCTGAACGGCTCGCCACCGGTCCATGATGGCGGCAAGTTGCTCTCGATAGGGTTCTTGTTTTTTCCGGCTCGTGGTGCGGTCGGCTGCCAGTATCTCGGGAATGCCGTAGGATAACAGTCCAAAGACCGTATGCAGGATGAATCCGATCAAGGCCATATGGGTATAGGCTGCGAGGTGCAACGATCCGACCGGCAGCAGAGGCTGTTGTGGAAGGGCGTTGGATCCGACGAGCACGCCCATGATCATCATGAGGACCAGGAAAAACGTGGCGATGAGCAGATGGTCGGAGGCGGCATTTCCCGAATGGCCTGAGCCTAGCCACGTGCGCAATAGGTTGTACGCGTACAGGCCGATGCTGAGGACCAGGAGCCCTCCGACCGCAAGTTCAAGGTGGAGGGACGAGGTGATAAACCCGCCGATCAACAGGACGAAGCCGGTGGGAAGTACGACCATGACGAGACGAGCGAGTTTCACGCTGTAGAGTTCGGCATTTAAGACAATCGGCAAGAGGCGATGCGTGGCGCCGATCATGGCCATGGTGACGAAGCCCAAGAGAATCAGATGCAGATGCAGCAGCCGCGCATGGGCATAGTACTGTTGGACGAACTGGAAGGCCATCGCGACGCTGATGACTAAACCCACGAGTAGGGAAATGAGTGAACATCGATAGAGACAGGAGGAGCCGGTTAGTTGAGTCTGGCTTTGCCCTGCATATTGCCAGGCGGCCGGAGCGATAGAGGCGACGGCTCCAATCACGACAATGCCAGCCCCGCCGACAAGCATCATGTTTCCGAACCCGAATCCAATGAGCAACAAGACTGTGGCGGCGTTCAGGGTCGCGAACAACCATGGATGGGAGTTCGAGCCGGCATGACTGCTCTGGGAATCACTGGACAGGGACGCCAGTAGCCCGCCGATCATGAGTTGCAGGATGCCGCCGATAAGGGTGGCATGGACATGGACCGACCTCAACCAAGAGGGCAGCGGTGTGCCATGGACCAATCCGATCAGGATGGCCAATCCCACCAGCGAGGAGAGCAGCAGCCAGCTAAATCCTGTGATTAAAAAGGTCAGTGGGCGGAAGCTACAACGATCCATGACATCCTCTTTTCAATAAACAGGATGCTGGAAATCATGTCCACACGCAAGAATTTCGATGGTTCGCGCGTGTGACGCAATAGGAGAATACTCCCGCAGGATGCTCAAACAGGCCGTTCAGCGATCCGTGAGACGTGAATCGTTAAACGTGAAAGGTTTCGGAGAAAGAGCACTCGGCAATCCTACGTTTCACCTTTCACCTTTTACCTTTCACGGTTCTTGAGAACGAAGCTGGCGGGATTGTTCAGCATCCTGCTGCTACGTCTCGAGAAAATAGAAATGATTCGTGGGTCCCGTTCCGTGACCGATGGCTAGGCTATGGCGAAGGGCTTCGGTGAGGTAGGTCTTGGCAGTCTGTACGGCATCATTCACGGATTTGCCTCGCGCCAGATGTGCCGCAATGGCCGAGGCAAAGGTGCAGCCGGTGCCATGCGTGTGGGGGGTATCGATGAACTCTCCTTTGAATAGGTTGAAGAAGGTGCCGTCATAGAGCAGATCGGTCCCTCGTTCAGCCGGGAAATGACCGCCCTTGATCAACACATATTTGCAGCCGAACTTGTGAATGATTTTGGCGGCGCGACGCGCGTCCGCGAGCGTCTTGATCTCTATCCCGGACAGTTGCTGAGCCTCATGGATATTCGGGGTGACAAGGAGCGCCAAGGGGAAGAGCTGTGTCTTGATGGCATCGATCGCCTCCGGCTTGAGCAGGGCATGGCCGGTCTTCGAAATCATAACCGGGTCCACAACCAGATTCGCGACCTTCTGAGGCCTCAAGAGTTTGGCGACAACTTCGACGATCGCCGTCGAGGAGAGCATCCCGGTCTTCACCGCCGCGACATCGAAGTCATCGAAGACTGCGTCGATTTGCGCCGAGATGATCGAGATCGGCAACTCGAAGACGTCGGTGACCTCTTCCGTATTCTGCGCAGTGATGGCAGTGATCGCCGACATCGCAAACACGCCATTGGCCGACATGGCTTTAATGTCGGCCTGAATCCCCGCGCCTCCACCGGAATCCGATCCCGCAATCGTCAACACCTGCTTCAATATCATGAGTGCTCCTGAATCGTTGTTACCGAGATGCGCAGATTATACTCGGCAGACCGGATCTGTCCAGCGGGGAGAGTGGTATGCGAATGGAAAAAGGAGAGGGCGCGCTTTGATTGACACCCCCTACCCGGTGCGACATAATTCCGTATCCAATGCGCGTTCGAAAACAGGTGTGTATGCGGGTCACGGAGAAAAAACGGGTGACGGTTCCGGCGCAGCGTCGTCGCTCTGGGGTCAGGAGCGTAAAGCGTGGCACAGGAGTGGCCAACCCATTTCGCAAACTGCGGGGCGTCGGCGCACAGCCTGTTGATGTAGATCGTTACCTTGCCTCTGTCCGGGGGCGATGATCACGGCACTGGATACCAGTGTCTTGCTCGATATCCTCGTCAACGACCCTAAACATGCCGATCGTTCAGAAGCCCTCCTCTTTCAAGTCTACCAGCAAGATTCTCTAAGCGAATGAGGTGATCGCGATGGCCACTGAAACGGTGAAGCAGAAGATCCTTCAAGTTACGAGCGGCTTCCTGATACCGCCACTCTCGAAGATGCCATCGAACGGCTCTGCTTCCTAGCAAAAGTTGAAGAAGGCCTTCGCCAATCCGATGCGGGCGAAACAGTTCCCCACGCCGAAGCCGTTCGTCAGATCCGTAGATGGTGTCGCTGATCCATTCGTGAAGAGAGCCATATCACCTCATCACAGTCCCCCTCGCCGCCCTCCTTCTGCATCTTGAGCCGTGATCGGATACCACTGCCACCGCCCGCGCCAGTGTGCTGACACTTGGCACATGAGGAGTGACTTACTGTCGGTCTACTCGTGAAACCTCTTCGGCTGAGCATTACCATGGGCTGTAAATATGATAGAGGGCGCTTGGGTATGACACACGGAGCTGGCGAGTTATGAGTGTGGGGCGTAGATAGGGGGAGGCGCATAGTCAAGCAAAGCCCACCTCTTCGACAAATAAGTCAATACTCAGGCCAGACCCCATATAACAGACCTCCGGCCCTGCTGCCTGACCCTAACCAGGTGTCATCCTGCCATGAGGCTGAGTTCTTCAATGCGTGAATGGGCTGGGGCGAGTTTTTTGATGGTCACGTAGAGAAGAGGTTGATCTTGAGCTGCTTGTTCTTTGCCGATCCGGGCACTCCACTTGTTAAATTCCTCATCCCCTTCGAGGAGCAGGATAACCTGGGCATTATTGGGGAATTTGTCGGTAAACTCTGGATGCTCTCTGAGGTACCGATCGAACTCCATCCCCAAGAGGTTGTTTCGTGTTTTGAAAATACTCAAGGAAACTCTCCTTTCACCGCGCAGGAGTTGCCATGGTTTCGAAACTGACCAGCGGCATCTCCGTTCCCAAGGGGACGAAGTTTAACTTTTCGAAACCGATGACCTGGCCCTTGCCATCCTTCATGAGGATGACGTCGTTACCGGTTTCTTCGCACAGGTGTTCCTGATCGGGGTCTCCGAACCACACCGTCAGCGTGTTACCGACAGGGTCGAAGAACAGCTTTATTTTCGTTTCCATATCTCCGTCCCTTTCTTGATTACGGCTGTCAGGTAGCAGGTGATCAAAAACCCCTCTCCATTCAAGCGGCGGGCAACCGCGACGGTCCAACTTTTTGGTTCTGCTGCTGCATTACGCAGCAACTCTATCAGAATCATGAGCACAGGGCGTAGTTGTTTTTCCTCGTTCGGGACGAACCGTCATGACAAATGCGGACCAGTGTCGGAGATCGTGGGATACGCAGTTTTGCCGAAACTGTTTTGTCTTAAGCGGAACCGTTGATACGATTCACATGTCATGGGTGTGATGTGAAAGCGGGTATGCCAAATCGTGAGAGGTGGTCATGATCCGAAGCAATCTCGGGCATGGAAGTCAATAGTCATTCCAGCCCAAAATTTCTGTGCTTTGATGGGAGGCACCCATCTGGATAGGCTCATGTTAGCGTACAATCTCTTAGCCGTTACTGCCCTACGCCTCTTGTTGATGCAACGCCTGGAAAGGATCTCACACGATGGCACTCTATCGGTATGCCGCCATTGATGCGTACACTCTGGAAGAACTTCGGCATGAATATAAGAACTCCGATATCAAGGGGCGGATCCGCCTTTTCAAAAGACTGCAAAAAATGGGTTACCACGCTCCCTATGAAATTGCACTGCTTGCCCTCGAAGACGTCGAACTCGGTCAGTGGATGGCTCGGCATGCATGGCTGGATTACCGGGATTGGGATCCAGGTAATCCAGGTGAAAGGATCGGACCACCTGAAAGAAACCTGGAAGATCGGCTGAGAAACGATCCTGATCCCTTCGTCCGTGCGTGCTTGCGAGAGAACCCGAACGTTTTCGGCACTTTCGATTTCATATATCACTGGAAAGAATATTTTCAGGAATCCACCCATCTTGAGCGGTTGGCCTTAGCACGGAATCCAAATGTCTGCGACGAATTGATTGAGCGCATTTTCGACCCTGAGGACACGGAACTTGGGATTGGGATAAATGAGCGTTCGGAGTTGGTAAAGGCCTATCTCACGAACGCAGAAAGTATTCGGCTGAGTTACCTTCGTAGTGATTATGGCTTTAGAGAATGTCACTTCTCCAAACTCTGGGAGTTCATCTCCAAGTGGCCAGATGCGTCAGAGTCTCCGCAAGGCTGCGTGTACACCTGGTTAGGAGCAGATGATGGAACAAAAGCCAAGGTTTACCAGGCTTGCGATGAACATTTGAGAAGTGCAATCCTCGAGAACTCTACCGAACGGGACACCGACACGCTCAAACTCGGCATGAAAGATACGGACGAACGTTGCCGAGAAATTGCGTTTTCTAAATTCGATTCTTGGATAAATGCGAAGGAATTTTTGGAGGCACTCAAGGGAACGGACAAAGTGGCCTTAACGGGACTAGCTCAGAACGCCACGCTTTCAGTTCAGAAGCTCGACCAGGTCCACGACCGCCTCCGGCAATTGAAAAACGAGTTCGACCCTGTAGTAGACCAAGCATTTGAGACAATTAGAAAGCTTAAGGAGGCTCATCTGCCTGAAGACCCGTATGACCTTTTTGGAGAAGAAGGGGATAAGACAAAGTTTCTGCAAGCCAAGATCAACTTTATTGGCAAGAAGCTTTTGGTCATGGAGCCTGAGACGAAACCCTATCAGAAGACCGCTCGCAAATTTGAGGAGGCTCGGTGGGAGCAGTGGGAGCCCTCGCCTTTGAGGGAAATCGTGGCCAGCTTCGATCTTCCGAGGTTGTCGTTAAAACGCCTCTTGAAATGGCTTTTTAGCTAGGCAAGGGGCCACGAAAACAACGAGTTACAGGGGACAAAGTTGGGAGGTGGGATAGGTGACAGCCTTTTCAAACTTCAACTCCGGCCAGACTCTGAAAGCTCTGGATGCGATCCGGCCCTGAGACCCTCTAGTGGGCATAGGAAGCGTTGATATGCAGTACCCAATCCAACTACGGCTAGCAGTCTACTCCGTGGTCCTGCTCACACTGACTTTCTCGCCAGCCTCCGCGCTTCCTGCAGGCCACGAGAATCAGCCATTCTGGACGGAGAAATCGGCTTTCATGGAGGGAGACGACCTCTTTGTTGTTGGGGTGGCTACAAAAGCTCGATCTTTCGAGGAGGGACGAAAGCAAGCCTTCGAACAGGGTAAGATCGAGCTGATGAACTATGCGCAAATCACTTCCCTCGAAGCACAAGGTCTGGTCATCGAAACGCAAATGACGTATGAGGAGCCTAATCCAGAAGGGACGGTCACCGTTTATCGCCTCCTCCGCGTGCCCGCTGCCAAGCTCGTAGCAATCCAGGGTCGCCTCAACGAACAAGCACGGGTCCAAGAGCAATCACTGGAGAAGACCAGGCAGGAACTTAACGCGCTCCAGCGCTCGCTTATCGAGAAGCAAAATGCGCTGGAAGGTCACTCGACCAGCCTACAGGAGAAGTCACAGCGCATCGAGGTCCAGCAACGGCAAGTGGAAGGACTGCTGAAGCAACTCGCCGCCAAGATTCCAGGGACCGCCGTTTCGGCAACGAACGGTAGCCAAACGACAGACTCACTGATGAAACAACTGAAACAGGCAGAGGCTCAACTCGACGAACAGGAGCGTTTACTCTCGGAAATCAGTCTGCGTGCAAAATCGCGAATCCATCAGGAAAGCGCGGGCTATTATAAAAAGTGCAAGCATCTCGTTCGTGGCATGACGGAAGAGGAAGTTAGGGGTATCACGGGGGCTCCAGAAATCATGACTAAAGACGTTCGGTCTGTGTTTTTTAGAGGTGAGGGCCCGTCCGGACATGTTTGGCGTTGGAAAAGCCGCACATTTGGATTCGCCGTTCTTTTTGACGGGGACGGACTTCTGCAATTGGCGTCGGTCGTCGCCCAGGGTCCAGCCTTATGGGATTGTGGCCCATTCGACATGCAATCTTTCGGCCGTTGATTCCCAGCCTAATCAGACACCATTGACCAAAAAAACATGAGCCCAGGGAACTAGTCATCTCGCACATCACGCGTAGCTGCCACAGCCGTGCCATTTTTCGTCGAAGCCATGTGACTTCATCATGACCAGCTTCGTCTCCATGATTTTGGTGTTCCGTCGCTTCTAATGAATTAGGCTTGCTAAAACTTGCAAGAGAAATCCGAAAATCAAGAGTACTATCCCCCATGCTTTCAACGGAAAGGAATCAAAAATTGATTCTTGCCCCATATCTGCTGAATTTGTTGAACCCCAAGCTCTCGCAAATTTAAGCGGCCATTGTTTCCACCAAATAAGTTTTTTCACCTGGCTGTCAAACCAGGTTTGGCCTTCACCCCTTCCCTGATACTTCAGAAGAGCCGCGCTTTGATGTAGCTCTCCCCACATCAGAATAAAAGCCCCAACGATATCTAATACTAGACCAGCAACATTGAGCATGTTGATACCTCCTGAAGTCATGAAGCCCGCATGCCTGCTTAGGTATCGATTCGCCTTGGGCTGGTCGTCTGTACGGGAATGGTACAAAGTCCGTAGGTTTGTGGCCAATCACATCGAGCCTCGGCCCCATTCCTGTGGCCGGTTTCGACTCTAGGGTGAGGGGCAGGACTGTCTCGAACTGTGCGCATCGAGCGGCCACTTTCCATCTGGTCTTCCTCTTCTACCCTCTTTCTCCCCTGGGCCGGTGTTGTTTTCGGGCAGGTAGCAGGGTTGGGCCAAACTGCGCGCGTCCAACGAGGGCCTTCCGAGGCCGCGCGTTGCGCGAGCAATGGAACGGCCCTGCTGCCTGCCCTCCGAATCTGATCTTTCCTTCTTCCCTTCGGCCGGTGTTCCATTTTAGGGCCAGGGCTGGAAGGCTCTCGGAGCGTTATCAGAGCGCCGTTGGGGCACCGCTCTTGCTGAGCTGCAGCGTATGCCGCAGGCAGTGGCGACGAATGTTCGAAGCCACACATTTGCACCGCAAATGGTGTGGCGAGTTTTCGGCGCCAAGTGGAGGGGCGAAGCTTAACAGGATGCTCAAAAAGGCCGTCCAGCAAGACCGCAGCGAGCGAAGAGGGGAGGCGTACGCTTCGGTACGTTGAGCCTCTGAGCGAAGTGAGAACGCCGCTGGCGGACTTTTTCAGCATCCTGCCAGAGCGGTCAACGGCGCTCTGTGGCTTCCAGCGGAGAGAGCCTCTCAGCCCTGGCCCGCACTCTTACACCGGCCACTTCTCCTCATTCCACGCCATCTCCCAAAACATCCACTCATAGCGCGAGCTGATGAGGAACGATTCTTCCATCCGACGCTTTTCTTCTTTTCCCGCCGTCTTGGCCCATTGGTCTACTCTCTTTCGCATCCATTGCTGGACCTCGGCGAACTCCGGTGAAGCATAGAGCATGAGCCAGTCGCGATAGGGATGATCACTTTTGGGCGGACCATGCTTCAAGAGATGCTGCCCGACGACGCAGTAGATCCAGGCACAGGGGAGGGCGACAACGGTGATCTCCGCGACCGAGCCTGTATGGGCAACCGTGAGCATGTGCCTGGTATAGGCGTAGTTCGTCGGTGCCATGGGCACGGACGTCATGTCCTTCGCGCTCATGTCCCACCGTGACCCATACCCCTCGTGGAGGCTGCGTTCGACAACCATGGTGTCTTCGGCGAGCTTCGTAAAGCGCAGAGCCGATTCTGAATCCGGCGCTCTCAGCGCTCCGGCAGAAAATACCCGAGCGAGATCGCCGAGGAACCTGGCGTCTTGCAGGATGTAGTATTTAAATTTACGTTCCGGCAAGGTTCCCTTGCCCAACGCCACGACGAACGGATGAATCAGTTGGGCATCCCAGATGGGTGTGGCGAGTTGTCTCAATCGATCTGTAAATGACATAGAGCCTCTTTCTGTATGGAACGTCGTTCGGGAATGAAGTTGCTGGTTTCAAGTTTCAAGTTTCAGGTTCAACCTCGGAACTTCAGCAATCTGAAACGAACAACTTGAAACTAGAAACATGAAACTAGAAACGTACAACCTGAAACGCTTGGACGAGAGGCGCTTCACGCTTCACCCTTCACGTCAATCGCCTGATCGGGCCAGGGCCTCGGTAAACGATTGATGCCGTCGAGGGCGGCGACTTTATAGCATTCTGCCAGGGTTGGGTAGTTAAAGACCGTGTCGACGAAGTAATCGATCTTTCCTCGGTAGGCCATCACGGCTTGGCCTATGTGAATGAGCTCTGTGGCCCCTTCTCCAATGGCATGGACGCCCAGGAGCGCGTGGGTGTGGCGATGAAACAGCAGCTTCAGCATGCCGGTGTCATCGCCGGTCAGTTGCCCGCGGGCGATTTCACGATAGTGGGCGATGCCGACCGCATAGGGAACCTCTGCCTTGGCCAGTTCTTCCTCATTCCGCCCCACCGTGGAGATTTCAGGAATGGCATAGATGCCGTAGGGCAGGAGGTCCGTGTCGGTGTGGTCAGGATGGCCAAAAGCATGACAGGCGGCATGGCGGCCTTGCTGCATGGAGGTCGAGGCTAACGCGGGAAAGCCGATCACGTCGCCGGCGGCGTAAATATGGGGAATGGCTGTTTGGAAATGCTCGTTGACGACGATGCGGCCTCGTGCATCCGGTGTGAGGCCAACGACTTCCAGGTTCAGATGCTTTGTGGCGCCGATCCGTCCGATGGCATAGAGAAGTGTCGTGGTGGTGATCGGTGGCCGGTGTGTCAGCGAGACGGTGACCTGTCCATCTGGCTCTTTCCTGATCGCGACGACTTCCTCCTCATGGCAGAGCGTGACGCCGATGTCTGTCATCTGCCGTTGCAGGGCCTCGATGATCTGCGCGTCGACAAATTCGAGCAAGCGCGGACGCTTGTCGATCAGGGTCACTGGCACACCGATCATGGCCAAGATCGAGGCGTACTCTGTGCCGATCACACCGCCGCCGACAATGACGATCGATGTCGGAAGATGTTTGAGCGTGACAAGGCCGTCGGTATCGATGATCGTGTGACCATCGAATGGAATGTCGGTCGGTCTGGCCGGCACGGTCCCCACGGCGATGACGATCACGTGGGCATAATGTTCGGTCGACGTGTCGGCCTGTTGGATGAGAAGCCGGTGAGGATCGACGAAGCGAGCCTCTCCAAAGATCAGATCGATGCGGTTACGCGCCATCTGGTCCTTCACGATCTCAATTTCGTTCTTGATGATGTGGTTGGCGCGAAACGCGAGATCTTCGATCGTGACGGTCTCTTTCAGACGATAGCCGGTTCCGTACAGGTTGCGTTGGCGAAACCCCGAGAGATAGAGCACCGCTTCGCGAAGGGCTTTACTGGGGATGGTGCCGGTGTTGGTCGAAACGCCGCCGACGACGGCTCTGCGCTCGATGATGCCGACGGTTTTGCCGAGCTTGGCGGCCTGGACCGCAGCCTTCTGGCCTGCGGGCCCGCTCCCTATGACGAGAAGGTCGTATTGGGCCATCAGCTATGTTGCCTATGGAGGCTGAGGCTAAGGGGGAATGGGAGCGTCCACATTCGTCGCCTTAGCCTCAATTGAAACCTTGCCTCTGTCAGCCGGCGGTGATCAATGACTTGGCCACAGCGAAGGCTTTATCGAGATCCGGCAACTGGGTCAGTTCCGGTGTAACTTGCAGATACCGCACGATGTTATGGGCGTCGACCACCATGACCGTACGAGCCAGGATGTGGGGGCCATTGAGAAACAGCCCGTAGGTCTTCCCGAATTCGGCATTCCGATAATCCGAGAGGAACGTGACGTTAGCGATATGGGCTTCCTGTGAAAATCGTTTCTGTGCAAAGGGAGTGTCGACACTCACCGTCACCAATTCGATCATCTTGTCGAGGCCCTTATTCTTTTCGCTCAGATAGTGGGTTTGCTGTTCACACACAGGGGTGTCGAGCGACGGCACGACGCTGATGATTCGGACCTTGCCCTTGCCCTTTGTGTCGGTGATGCCGATCGGCGACAAGTCCATCTGTGTCAGCTGCACCTCCCTGAGGGAGTCACCAACTTTGATACCGGTTCCCGAGAGGGCCAGGGGGGCTCCCTTAAAGAGAACCTTTTGGCCCTCACCAGCGATGACGCTGCCGTCAGCGACGGTGAGATTTTTGTAGAGGAAATTGGCGCCGGTGGAGCTGCCGGTGCTTGCGCATCCAGCGAACCCGAGCATCATGCAGAGTGTAACCCCAATGATCGTTCGATGCCTGACCTTCATAATAGTGCCCTCCTTGGTAGAGATAATGACCCTGTCGTGAAGAATGCTGTGGTTTGCGATTGTGTTGCCGCAGGCTTCGGGAAACCTCTTCCGGTACAGCAGAACTCTGTTGGTCTTTCTGTCTGTGTACAGACAGGCACAGGCCGCATGTGCAGCCAACGACCATACCATCTTTGCTAGGGGCGAATAAAGATGATGAGTGCCTGATTGACCACATCCGGTCGTTCCCACTGTGGGATGTGTCCTGCCTTGGGGATTCGGATGAATCGTGACCCCTGAATAGTCTGGTGGAGCTCTTCGCCTACGGCGATTGGGAACACCCGATCTTCTTCCCCCCAGAGCACCAGCGTCGGGTGGGTGATTTCCCCGATGCGCCTGGCAAATCCGGATTCCCAGAGCGGAAGGTTTTCTCTGACGGTCATAATAGGTCTGATAAGTCCGTGGCGCCGACGGTTGCGATTGGATCGCTCAATGACTGCCGGTGTGAGGAGTGCCGGGTCATGTACGACTTCTCTTAAGGTGGACTCGATCATCAGGCCGCCGAACAGCATATTGCCGAAGGAGACGAGCCAGGACGGCGCGCTGGTTTCCAAGGCCCGTCTGATTGACGGACTCCTGAGTTTCTCCATGACCTGTTGTGGCAACCCGTCGATCAGGACGAGTTTGTCGACGCGTGCGGGATGCGTCAGCGCCATGCCGATAGCCAAGCCTGCGCCCATGGAATTGCCGACTAACGTGGCCTGCGGAATCTTGACGGCCTCCATAAATCCGACAAAAAAGTCTAATATCTGATCCGGTCGGTAATCGATCTCAGGTTTATCGGAGAGTCCGGCGCCGGGCAAATCGAGTGTGAGGACGCGGAAGTGCTGCGACAGTGCCTGCTGCTGATGTTCCCATTGCCACATCGATCCCCCGAAGCCGTGAATCAGGATGACCGGTGGGCCTGTGCCCCTATCCAGATAGGCGATCCGCTGGTCGTGGACGAGGACTGTGTGGATGGGCATGCGCTCAATGGCGTCGAACTGCGTCGGAATCGACAGGGGGGGTGAGCAGGCGGTCATGATGTGACACCACACACTCACAATACACAACGCAAGGTGCGACGGTCGGCAGGCACGACCGAGGATACGCGTGTCTATCGGACTACTCCAGCTGGATGACTGTTTCATCCGTCTTCACGTTGTCGCCTTCGACGACCAGGATGGCGGTGACTTTCCCGTCGATCGGCGCGGGGACTTGGCTTTCCATCTTCATGGCTTCGATGATCAGGAGCGGGGTGCCGGCTTTGACCATGGCATCTATGGCGACAAGTACTTTGACGACGCGGCCAGGCATCGGAGGCGCCACATCTCCTGGTTTGGAAGGCCTGGGCCGTTTGGGTTTCGCACCGCTAGCAGCGCCTGGAGCCTCCGGTACGCCGGCCAGAATTTCCTCGATCGGTTCCAACGACACTTCTTCGAGTTTGTCGTTGACGCGGATGTAATAGGGCTTGCGGCCATCCACCTTCCGCCCAGAACCCGACACCTGTATATGGTAGGTTTCGCCGTGGACTGTGACGTTGAATTCGGCAGGGGCCAAATGAAGTTCGGTGGCCGCACCTGGCCCGCTGGGCAAGAAGCTCTCAAGCGGCTCCAGCGTCAGCTCTCCCTTCTCGCGCGCCTCAAAGAAGTCTCGCGCGATCGAAGGGAACAGCGTGAACGACAGCTGGTCCTCTATTGTGGTGGCCGAGGCGGGCAGTTCGTTTTTTGCCGCTTCGAGTTCAGGTTCCAACCGATCGGCAGGCCGCGTCTTGATCGGATGGTCGTCCCCGATGGCGCGGGCCATGATGTCGTGATCGAGTGGCCCCGGCGCCCGCCCGTAGAGGCCCAGGAAGTAGTTCTTGGTTTCCGTGGTGATGACCTTGTACCGTTCGCCCGTCAGGACATTGAGCGTGGCTTGAGTGCCCACGATTTGGCTGGTCGGGGTGACGAGCGGGGGATAGCCCATCTCCTTTCGGACACGCGGCACTTCATCCAACACTTCTTTCATCCGATCGAGCGCATTCTGCTCGGTCAGTTGCGCGGCGAGATTCGAGAGCATGCCGCCGGGAATCTGCGAGGTGAGAATTTCGGCATCGACCCCGGTGAACTCGCTTTCGAACTGCCGATACTTTCGGCGAACGGTGCGGAAGTGCTCGGTGATCGGGAGGAACGACGCGAGATCCAGCCCTGTGTCGTACGGCGTGTTGCGCAGCGAGGCCACCATGGTTTCTGTCGCGGGATGCGAGGTGCCGCCAGCCAAGGGCGAGATGGAGGTATCCAGCATGTCGAGACCGCCCAGGATCGCCATGAGGGAAGTCATCGAGGCCATCCCCGAGGTGTAGTGTGAATGCAAATGGATCGGGACTTTGACCGCCGCTTTGATACGGCGGACAAGGTGATAGGCATCGAGCGGCGCCAAGAGCCCGGCCATGTCTTTGATGCAGAGCGTGTCGGTTCCCAAATCCTCAAGCTTCTTCGCCATGTCGACAAAACGGTCCACGCTGTGGACGGGACTGACGGTGTAGCAGATGGCGGCTTCGACATGTTTGCCACAGGCCTTCACTTCCCGCATGGCCCGTTCGACATTGCGAATATCGTTCAGGGCGTCGAAGATGCGGAAGACGTCGATGCCGTTGGCAGCGGACCGTTCGATGAACCGTTCTAATACATCGTCGGCATAATGCCGATAGCCGACCAAGTTCTGCCCTCGGAGCAGCATTTGGAGCTTGGTATTGGGCATGGCAGCGCGTAATGTGCGAAGCCGTTCCCAGGGATCTTCTTTGAGGAAGCGCAGGCAGGTGTCGAAGGTGGCACCACCCCAGACTTCGAGAGACCAATAGCCGACGGCGTCAAGCTTTTGGGCGATGGGCAGCATGTCCTCTGTCCGCATGCGCGTGGCTAAGAGCGACTGATGGCCATCGCGCAAGGCGACATCGGTGATCAGAATCGGCTTGCCAACCGCCGGTTGGATTGTCAGTTCCTGGCCACTGTTGGCACGGGTCTTTGACGTCCGAACAGATGGTCCGGCTGTTCGCTTCTTGGGAGCCCGTGCTCGTGAGGGTCGTCGTGTCGCCATGATTGTGATGATCTGCTCGTTATCGTGTTGTTGAATCGCTAGGGTTCACTATGTTATTCGGCTAGAGCCCTTCGTAGGCAGCGATGGCGGCGGAGAGTGCCAGGACCAGATCCTCCGGCTGCTCAAAGTCGTGATAATTGAACAGCTCAGGATGCGTCTCCAGGTAGGAAGTGTCGAAATGACCTGCCATGAAGTCCGGCTCCTGCATGATCTCCATCATAAAGGGGATGGTCGTTTTCACCCCCCGCAAGACGTACTCTTCGAGCGATCGTCTCATGCGGCTGACGGTTTCCTCCCACGTACGACCACGCACGGTGAGTTTGGCCAGCAGAGCATCGTAGTAGGGCGGCACCGTGTAATCCTTGTAGACCGCTCCGTCGATGCGCACCCCGATCCCGCCTGGTGAGAGATAGGCCGTGATGGTGCCGGTGCAGGGCCTGAAGTTATTCTTCGGGTCTTCCGCATTGATACGGCACTGGAGGAATGGCCTTGGAGCGTGACCTGCTGCTGCGTGATGTCGAGAGGCATGCCGGCTGCAATGGCAATCTGATTGCGCACGATGTCGATCGCTGTGATTTGCTCGGTCACCGTATGTTCGACTTGGAGGCGAGGGTTCATCTCCATAAAGTAATAGTGGCGATCCTGATCAAGGAGGAACTCGACGGTTCCGGCATTGTCATAATCGACTGCCTTGGCGATGGCGATGGCCGCGTCACCCATCTCAGCACGAAGAGATGGAGTGAGAATCAAGGATGGCGCAATCTCGATGAGTTTTTGATGCCGGCGTTGAATGGAACAATCGCGCTCACCCAGGTGAATGATGTGGCCATGCCGGTCGGCCAGAATTTGGAATTCGATATGATGCGGCCGTTCGATATACTTTTCGAGGAAAATGCTTCCATCGCCAAAGGCAGCCTGAGCCTCCCGTGACGCGACCGCCATGTTCTCACGAAGTTCCGTATCCGACCGCACCACCCGGAGACCGCGCCCTCCCCCGCCTGCGCTGGCTTTAATCATGACAGGGTACCCGGTGTCTTTTGCGAACGACAGGGCGTCCTTGACGTCGGTGATGCTACCCTCTGTGCCGGGAACGATTGGAATGCCGACTCGTTTGGCCAGCTCGCGGGCTTTGACCTTGCTCCCCATTAACTCGATGGCGTGCGGCGACGGGCCGATGAAGGTAATGCCGGAGGTGTGGCAGAGCTGCGCAAATTGCGAGTTTTCCGAGAGAAATCCATAGCCTGGATGGATGGCATCGGCGCCGATTCGTCGTGCCAGGTTGACGATCTGTTGGCTATCCAGGAAACCTTTGACTGGTCCCGGGCCGACCATGTAGGCCTCGTCCGCCTTCTTGACGTAGATCCCGGTCGAATCGGCTTCCGAATAGATCGCAACAGTGGCGATTTTCAACTCACGGCAGGCGCGGATGATCCGCATGGCGATTTCGCCGCGATTGGCCACTAGAATTTTCTTGAACATACCGGTCCCCGTCTCTTCAGATCGCTCTCGATTCTGCGAGAGTGATCAGGCGAAAATGAGCGCGTAAGCTAGCATAGGATCAAGAGTCCTGTCGAGGAAAACAGGCGGAGAACAGGTGGAATCAGGACGGTGTGAATGGGTGGTCAGCCCGAGAAGATCAGTCGGTTTTCTCAGGAGGGTACGCCTACTTGGACTTAATCAAGACCGGTTTGGACTGAGCGCTTCCTCCGCCCCCGACGATGATGATGAAGGACATTCCTGCTTTCGCATCCGGTACAGTCGCTTCAATCGTCGAATCGCCCATGAATGTGAAACTCACAGGCGTGCTTGACGCTGCACTGAAGGTCACCGTATGAAAACACTCCTTCGTGCCGAAATTTTCGCCGGTGATGACGACTCTGTCACCTGGTTTAGCCTCGTCCGGCTCGACTTTGGCGATCCGTGGGCGCTTGCTCTGGTCGCAGATCGGGTCCCGTTCAACTTTTGCCGCATCAAATCCTTTGATCGATTCAGTATCGAACAGAGTGAAGCCTGCGCCATCCACCATCGCCCCTGGCTCTTCTGCGAAGGAGACGGGTAGGGGTGACACCATCCATCCGATGAGTCCCAGCAACAAGAACCAGAATGATCGCCACGTCTGCATGGGTGCCTCCTTCTATCGCCAGGATACATGATTATTTATTTTTGACCGGAACATACGTCTCGCCAATGAGTTGTTGCCCGGTTGGGGACAAGACGAACTGGATGAATGCCTCAACCAGAGGATGCGGTGCCTTCTTGGACAAGAGAAGCACGGGGCGTCGGAGCGGATAGCGGCCGTCTTTGACGGTGGGGCCCTCCGGTTCAATCTTGTCGATGGGCAAGAGTCGGACAGGGACGCCGCCTGAGACGACGGACAATCCTTGATTCAGGGACAGGTAGGTGATCGCAGACAGAGGGGGAAGCGTTCCCACGACAGTCTTCACGACCTGTTCATCAGAGTCGATCACCCTGGCAGTGCCAGTGATCTTGCCGGTGATGCCGAGTTGCGATTCAAACGCATCGCGGATGTTTTGATTGCGCGGCCGATCGATGACCAAGATTTTCGTCTCGGGCCCACCCACGTCTGACCACAGGGCGATCGTGCCTGAGAAAATCTCGGCCACTTGTTGCTTCGTGAGATCCTTCGTGAAATTGGAAAGGTGCACGAGTACGCCGATCCCATCCCATGCAATGGGTGTTGCCAAAAGATCTGGGGCCTCAGTTCCAGTGACGGCAATCTGAGCCTGACCGGATTTGACCATCTCAGCTGGTTTCGAGTCGGCATCCCACACGACATCGAGATACGCTCGTGGGTGAGCTTTTTCAAAGGCACGGGCGAGTGGCTCGATGGTCATCAGCTCTGGTCCGTTGCCGGAGATGGTCAGACTCCCGGCGACGTCAGCAAGGGCAACGCGGGTTGTCCCACCGCTGAGCAGAAGGCTGAGGCTTAGCCAGAGCACAAGTCTCGCGATCATACGATCTCCCTGAAGATGTGGAGTGGATGTTGGGACAGGACGACGTACCATCCTCTGTTCTCCACGATCTACTTAGCAGGCTTCGAGAACGCTCAGTTTATACACACTACACCGTTGATATCTTACCTGAACTCCTGTCGATGTCAGCATCCTGTTAGTGCTCCGTTGTGCCGCCGGTAGAGGGATCAGAAGGGGGCGCCGTGTCGGGAGCGGCGCGTTTGCCCATCAGCGGAGGGAGTTTAGCAAACTTGTCCATCCGCTCGTCTAACATACTGTAGGCTTTCATCTCGGCGAAGCCGGTTTTTCGAGTCCCCTTCACCTGTGTCGTGCAGGCAGACAGCAGCCGTGTAGCACTTTGGGCCTGACAGTGAGGGCACACGGTGTCTTCTACCCTGACATGGACGGATTGAGTGGCGTCGAAGTGCTTCTCACATTGTCCACAACGATATTCGTAGATCGGCATGTTTCGTTTCCTTATGCGAGAGAAGAATTACACAGAGAGAGCACGCGCACTTGACCGGCCGTTGAGCTTTGCCTTATTCTACACAGCCTGTTGATGTGACTGCTAGTGGTCTCGCAGGATACTGAAAAAGTCAGCCAGCGGCGTGCTCGCATCGCGCAGAGGCTCAATGTACCGAAGCCTACGCCTCGCCTCTTCGCTCGCGGCGACCTCGCTGAACGGACTTTGTGAGCATCCTGCGCGCGGTGTGTTGTTGGCCCAGACGTTCGGATAAGTGAAGCCTTGGTGTGCCCACAGAGTGTTTGCACGGCCTGTTAAAGAGGAGAATTTCGATGTCCTTGTTGATTCGGAAGTACAAGAGTGTCGGTGGAATGATGCAAGAAGAACGGATCGACGATCCGGATCGGATCGAGCGATACTTTCGGCTCTTTGAGAAGGACGACCTGAAGAAGCTCGAAACAGGCGTCAAGGTTTTTATCGAGAAGGATGAGTGGCAACTCCTGCCGTAAACTGTATCGCACCTCTCAATCGGCGACGAGACGTCATCTTAGATTGAATAGGAATCCGATCGCTGATCGTGGTTGTGTCCACTCGTGCAATCGCGAGAGAATGGCCGAGTCGTGGCCTATCTGTGAGGTGTTGTTTCTGTGAGCTACTGGCTTCACATTGCGCGTTCGATCGACCGGGTCACACTCCACAAAGATCGTTGCTCCGAAGTGCCCTCTACCTCGATCGGTTCCTCAAGCGATTTCTGGGAAGGCGGATGGTTCGATTACCCGGATAAGGCGCGAGCGTTAGCGGCGATGGAGCAAGCCGGGACGACGGAACAGCGCCGCTGCCCATTGTGCAAGGCATAAAGACGAAGTTTTGAGTTCTGGGTTCTGAGTTGAGGACAGTTCGGTTGCTTCGATTTCGCCCAACATTCAGAACTCATAACTCAGCACTGCTTCCATCCAATGCCACGACTTGCACTCCTGCTTACAACGTTCATCTGGGGGGCGACGTTCCCCGCTACCAAAGCGGTGTTGGAGCAAATTCCACCACTGTCGTTTCTGTTTCTCCGATTTCTCCTGGGCGCCCTGCTGGTCGGGGGTGGGTTTCTATTCTGGAGACTTCGCTTGCGCCGCGAACCAGCCGTCTTGCGAGCGAGTGCGATCGCCACGTGCTGGCTCTTTCTCGGCTATGTCCTCCAAACGGTCGGGATCCACTATACCACCTCATCGAATTCCGCCTTCATTACAGCACTGTATGTCGTCATTGTGCCGTTGATTCTGCGTCGGTTCGACCGGCGGGTGTGGCTGGCCACTGGAATTGCTACAGTGGGTCTCTGGTTGCTGATGAAGCCCGGCGGATCCGGGAACCTTGGCGATCTCTTGACGCTCGGCTGTGCGGTGGCATTTGCCGCACATATCGCCTGTCTGGAGCGGTTTACGCGCGAGGTCGATGCGCCTTCGTTGTTTGCGTGGCAAATGATGGCGATGGTTGCCCTGTTGCTTCCCACCCTGTTGATTGAACAGGCGCCGGCACAGGCATTTGCGCCGACGGCGTTGTTGCTTGTCGCGCTTGGGGTGACCGGAGGACTTGCGACTGGGGCCTTTGCTATTCAAATATGGGTGCAGCGCATTCTGCCCGCGCAACAGGTGGCCTTGATCTTTGCGTCAGAGCCGGCTTATGCGGCCGGGCTTTCCTGGTACTTTCTCGGTGAAACGTTGGATATGCAGGGGTGGATTGGAAGTGGCCTTATTTTGTTGGCGGTCTTGGTGGGCGCCGTTGGAGGCGGCCCACAGTCCTCATCGCCCGCAATCGCGAAGGCCCCTGCAGCGTAGGATGAGACCAGAGGGACTGTCTTCTCCCTCGCCTCGTGGCACCTGGCCCGGCTTCCATGCGATTTTTTAACGAACCGTCATGAACAACAGAGTCTAACCTGATGATTAGGGAGTCAGATGGCACAAAAATTTGGCAATGGACGTTGGGTACAAGAAGGGTTTTTGGATAATCGCGTTGATGGAACGATCGTGGGGCGGATCGTGTTTGCGGTGGTCGGTCCTGTCGATGTGTTTTTACGAGGAAACTTCAAGCCCGATATCGTGGGACAGGTCATTCAGTTTCGGAATCACCGGTTTGAAGACGAGGATCTTGCCGGGCAGGTGATTGGTGACATGGAAAATCCACAGATTGGGGAAGTGAACTTGATCTCGTTCGACCCTCACCCGAACCTCGCGCCTCATCCGTATATCGAATGGTTCTCGGCGAGAAAGAATCACTATCGCATCGAACTGGAACCGGCAGAGGCCTGGGTCGTTCCCGCCTCGGAGATAGAAGCCGTCGACCGGGTGAGCCAAACGATTCGTGCGGCGCTCGCAGGACGAGTGGCTGACCGACCGACCCAGAAGCCGACGGAATGGTTGTAGCGGACGATGGGGTAGTACCTTCACTTGAATTGCCTCTACCCGTGATGCGCCGGCCCTATCGGCCTCGCACATACCTTATCGGCCTGATGAGAGCATGGTAGAGCCAGAAACAGACGACCGCGTGCGAAACCAAGCGGTCGAAGCGCTTCCTGCAGTGCTGCGCGACACGTCGATTGACGCGAACGGCGAATCATCCGGGAAAGAGTCGAGGGGCTCACGACGGGCCGCCTCGTGATGGGCCCTCCACAAGGCGGCCCGTGTGGCGAGTGCCGTGCACGGGAAGCGAGCAATCAAACGATACCCCCCTCACGCTCCCATCTCCCGAACGAAGGACAGCAGGCTGTCGCTCGACCCCTCGGCGAGCCGCTGCACGCGAATGCCTCTCATCTCTTGGCCACGACTCTTTGTGGCGAGCAATGACCACCCACGCCTTGGGCTCGATGTGCCAGCGCCCTCCGCTCATTTCGACCCCGCCGACAACCGCCTCGTTGCCCGCACCATCGCACGCACAGTCTGTGCTGCGAGGTCCACGCCGTCTTGTCGCTGCCGATTCTCAGGGGTTCAAGCCGACGCACTCGCCGTGGTCTTTTGTCCGACACCCCACCACATCGCATAGATCCAACGCCTACGCAGCGGTCGAGTGTCCGGAACGATGGGGCCGCCGGTGACGAACACGGCGGATTTGCTTGCGCCACACCGAAAGAGCTTATTCGACGTGAGCCATGCCTTGAGGCTCCCGCAGTCCGGACATCGGAAGCCCTCGAGCCACCGCAGCTTCACCGAGTGGTCCCAACAGGCTTCCTCCGTAGAGAACGGGCGGTTGAATTCGACTGCCGCTCGCGGGCTCTTCACGCTCCCACCTACATCCGATGAAGGCAACTCACGTCACGACAATACCCCTCTGCTATCTACACATAAGATATCGCTTGCCCCGCGATACTCCCTTATCTCTCATCCAGTCCAGCCCAACTTGTCTTTTCCTGACGAGACAATGACTCCGACATTCCGATGCCTACCAGGGTGGATTTGCCCTCGTGAGAATCGTTGGCGAAATCAGAGAGTTAGGGCCGTACCTGAACACCGCCCACGATTCCTGATATACATCGCCGAATG
>JAWXBV010000063.1:0-6437 GCA_034440335.1 Nitrospirota bacterium
CTTCTCGCTCTTCATGGCATCGTCAGGGACCGGCTCACGTTTCATGGCATCGTCAGCCCGGACCGGCTCACGTTTATTACCTAATACAGAAGGTTCTTGAGATAACTTACCCGTCGGCTCCATTTGATCGCCATATCGAGCCCCTTCGTCAGCCAGGGCCAGCGAGCTGGTCCCCATCAGGCATAAGGCCGCAGACACGGCAACGGTTAATCTACGCATAAGACACCTCCTCAATGGATGTTATTAAATTTTTAATAAGTAGAACCTACTCCGTGAACCTACCCCGCATGCGATGCAAGAGACGTTCGATGACCTGACACTGGCCTAGCAGACCCTGGAGTCACCGCGGCAGAGCGCCATCAGAAAGACACCGCTATCGTGTTCGGCATAGGCCTGTCCTCCATGACGTCCGTCCTCCTTCGATCACCGCACACACACTAGGCCACCTTGATCTCGATGGCTTTCGGCTTCGCTTTCTGGACTTTCGGAAGATGTACGTGGAGCATCCCGTCTTTGAAGTCGGCAGACACCGTGCTCCTATCCGCATCCTCCGGAAGGGAGAAGCTGCGCACGAAGCTCCCGTACGCGCGTTCAATCCGGTGATACTTCTTCCCTTTTTCTTCCTTCTCGAATGTCCGCTCGCCGGACATCGCCAGGACCTCGTGCTCCACCGTGAGGCGCACATCCTCTTTCTTCATGCCCGGCAACTCGGCTTTGATGAGGTATTTCTTCTCATCCTCTGTAATGTCTACCAGGGGCGACCACTGGGCCACCGTCAGGGCTTCCTTCCCCCATGACCGGTCGGCTCCCGAGTGCCCAACATTGCCGCCAACCGGCGTTCCAAGTCCTCCCGCTCTTTCAAAGGATGCCACCGAGTTCTGAAAGTGTCATCGCGGGCAGTGTGTTCATGGCAATACTCCGTTAGTGACGGAAGCTGACGTGCACGACCATCATGATCTGCGTCACGCGTGATGCACTGCTCCACCCAGCTCCCGTTCCGCCTTCACCCAATCCTCCAAGGCCCAACCGTCTTGCCGGCCCCGTTGCTCATACAGTTCGTAGGCGCGTTGGGCAATGTGGGCGTGATCAGCCGCAGCTCGTTTGAATGCTTGTGCCATTTGGCCGGTCTGCTCACCGGCCGGACCGCTGTGGGACGTCGCCGGTGATCGTTGTGCAGTGGTTCGACTGAGATTCGTGTCCCTCATTGTGTCCCTCCGTATTAGTCATTGAAACCCTGAACTCCGGCGTCCGCCGACACCACTATGATCGATGGTCAACCTATGCGTGAGACGCTACACTAGAACCTACATCTTCGGCCTGGACAATGCGTAATTTTCTTCCGTGACCTGGGCCTCGAACTTGAGGCCGACCTTGATACTGCCATCCAGCTCGCAGGATAAGCACAGACCGTTCTCATCCCGAGGATTCTCCGAGCCGTGGTTACTTTTGGCAACTAATTTTCATCGATTCGATGTCGTTCGCCATGTCGAGCTTGCCAAGATTCGGTACGCGCTGGCCTGGCGCGAAGGTGATCTCGGTGCCTTTGAAATCCTTGTCTTCATAGGCATGGATAGAGGCGCTGGAACCGACGATGACGCTCTCGATGTCATTGGCCCAATCCTTGCCCTCAAGATTCTTGAGGGTGGCGATCTCCTTCGGACCCTGGATTTTGACATGCGGGTCATCGGCATCGTAGTTATCGTCTTCAAAAATCTCTATCCAGCAATTCTTATCGACCGTCTTTATTTCCAGATCCGCAGCCTCGACAGACAACGCTCCGACCGCGATGACTCCACACACGATGAACAATTTGAACAGAAACATAGTACCTCCTATTGAAGAGAATCATTATTTAACGAGGAACAGACATCATCCTCGCCGAACTTTGTCCTGCGACTGCTCTCCCGCCAGTGCCCCACTCCTACTATTCACTATCTGCTCATCGATCTTTCCTGTTGCTGATCAATGTGGCCAACAAGCTTTCCGCCGTTCGCCTGTCAGAGGCAAAGAGGCGAGAATATTGTGCCTGTGAGAGACTCCTAAACTCGTCTTGTTCCGCGGCAGGAATTTTCATCAAGACGGCCAACGACCTGACATATTCTCCATTCCCACGTGCGATGTCCTGTTCCAGATTCTCGAACGCAACCGCGGCAAACAGGCGCGCCTTTTGGCTTTCCTGTATGACGCCATCGGCGTCGATCCACTCCCCAGGACTCGTGCTCGATGTGAACTTGGCGAATGTGTCGACCGTGGCCTTAGACGTATTACAGGCAGAAACACCTAGCCCGACACTTGCCAGAACCAATGCCCCCATGAGGCCCTTCAACGTGATGATGCGCATGAGATAATCCTCCTGCTGTTGGAAATCCACTAATTTCAAGGAGGCCAACCCTGAGGACTGGCCCACCCTCTCTGCCTGAACTTCTACTTTCGTATACGGAACCTACTTCTTTGGCTGTAGGTATCTAATGGACACTGCGTGGTTTTTTCCCGTGGCCTGGGCCTCGACTTTTTCGCCGACATTGATGGAGCCGTCCAAGCTAGTGGTCTTGTCTACATGGAGGCGGATTTCCTTGCCGGACATCTCCTTCACCACATAAAACTCCCCCTCGATTTTCAGTAGGTCCCCGTTAACAGTCTGGGAGCTTGGCGCGGCCATCTCACCAGCCGCGTAGGAGTAGGATGCCATTCCGACACCGATGATCACTGCGAATATGAACAGACCGATGAGCTTCTTCATGATGAAACCTCCTTGTCAATGAATGTGTGGCATGCAATTGTCCTGACTCAGTCGTTTCGAACCGAAACGCGCGAGGCATTTCTCAAGGCCTTAGGCCTTCTCCTTCACTGTGAGATCGTTCTTGACAGACTTTACGCCGGAGACCTGCCAAGCCGTCCAGGACGCATTGGCACTCGTCATGAGGTTCAACACCGCGCCCGTGAGCGAGACGACCCCTGCATGGGTCTGCACATCAATATCGGCGTTCTTCAGATGGGCGTCTTTCGCGAAGTGGTCCTTCACGCGTGCCGTAATGGCCTCATCCTTGTCCCCCACCGCGTCGCGTATAGACGGGGCGACTACCTGAAGGTCGTTCTTCACCGTCTTGACGCCATCGAGCAGTTTAGTGATGTTCTCCGCCGCCTGCTTGGCCGCGTCGGAATCGACCTTGCCGCGGAGCATTACCTGTCCTTTCGTGGTCTCGACATCGATCTGCCGCCCTTTGACTCGACCATCGGCAGCGAGGGCGATCTTGGTTTTCGCCGTGATCCACGTGTCGTTGATCGGGGTCTTCTCGTCGGCCTTGTCAAGCGCGTACGCCGATCCGGTGAGGAGTGATCCACCGACAACCAGAGCCGTGCAGAGTGTCAGGACATAGCGTGTATTCATCATGTTCTCCTTAAGCGAAATGTAAACGTGTGTCGTCAGACGTCATTCGTGAATTGCATCCGTTCAATGAGGCTATTGTCCCTTCCCCACTGGTTTCTCCGCCGGCTTTTCATACCACTGGTCCGCCCATTTCATGAGGTCATCCTTTTTGTCGCCATATCGTTCCTGGACTTTGCCGACAAACTTGTCGTGGTTGCCTTCGATCTGCTTTAAGTCATCGTCCGTAAACTTGCCGTACTGCTTTTTCAGTTCGCCTTTGAACTGCATCCATTTCCCTTTGAATTGATCCGCGTTCATGATGGCTCCTCCTGTGTTAGATACGCTGTCTCAGTTTTTCTATCGATCTGGCCCTGTCATCCCCACTCTCGCTCGTGCTCACCAAGATGGCGAGAAGACCAACAGCCGTCCGGTCAGAATGACTCCGTGTAAATGGTTGATTATCGTTTACCAAAAAGACAGAGGGTCGTCTGATCAAAATTGCTCACTTGGAACATATTCTCTGGCACACCACTGGATGCGGTTCCCTGCGCGACGATTCAACCATACGATGAGTGTTCGTCGTGCAGGACGACATCGTAGAGGGAACTATGCGCGTGCCACCTGTCGTCGTAGCGAACGAAGCCCATCTTGCGAAATCTAGTCATGAAGAAACTGACGCGGGAGCGTGTGGTGCCGATCATCGCGGCGAGGGTTTCCTGGTTGATCTTCGGAAGGGCCGCCCCCGTATGGCCTTCTTTCTCACAGTGGGCCAGCAACAGCAGCGCCCGCGCCAACCGCTTCTCGCTGGGATTGAAGAGCTGATCCAGCAAGTCCTCTTGGATGCGAATGTTGCGGGACAGGAGATGGGTCAGGAACAGCTCGGAGAAGGTGGGGTCTTCTTGCAACAGACAGATCACGGCATCTTTGTCGAAGCGCACGAGACGAGAGTCTTCCGCGGCGCTCGCGGTTGCGGGACGAACTGTTTGTCCGGCCAGGCAGGATTCCCCGAAGAAGGCCCCACGTGCCAGCATCGCGACGACGGCTTCTTTGCCCTGTTGCGACACCGCGGTCAGCTGAACCAGCCCCGCCTGAATATAGAAGACCGCATCCGCCGCCTCCCCTTGCGAAAAGAGAATCTGCTTCTTGGGTGATGTCAGCACGGTTCTTCCAATGCCTGTGTCCCAGACCGCTATGCTCTCACGACACACCGACCGCTCCAGGAGTGTGCCCTTCGGCTTGTACGAGTCGTGCTTTCTCGCTCGAACCGATCGACCGTTCGTGCCTTGGAGATGATGTACCGTCGACATACCCACTCCTTCTTGTGAGAGATCTCTGAGAACTCTGTGAAGAGAGCTCCCTGCATCAGGCTTGCTCCGACTGCTCTGTTCTAACACGAGGCCAATCGAGCAAATAGGATGCCACCTGACGGAGAAATACGTGGGAGAAATCATTTCTGTCGAAACCCGCGATACATATTGCGTGGGCATGGATCACTCCCAAAGAGGCTGTGGCCGGATTCCCCAAGACCACACGGAGGCCTGCCCCTTAATGCGTCAGTCTACGTGCAGGGCACCACAGGGCGACTCTGGCATTGCATAAGATTTCTGTGCTGGCAGCTCGTGCGGGTATTGCTGGGGAGCCTGTGCGTACCGGTCTGACTATCTCCTCCTTGGATTACACGGATTACGTGCTCATGGATAGCCCACCTCCGCGGCAGTCATCGGGATTGCTGAGTAGCGACGTGACAGACACGCGGGTCGACTCGTGGTCACCCGGGCGATCGAAGACAGGTGTGTTGAATTGGCCATGCTGATAGACAACGGGAACCGAACGCTTGAGGAAAAGAGGCCCGTGCCCTTCAGGATTATTTCAGATAACCTTGTTGCAGTCGTGCCGTCGATGTTGCATACAGGGCGTGGGAGAATTGAACGCTCACTCATCGAGATCGCATCACGGCGCCCCCTCGAATTTACCCATGAGGTCAGCGTGACGATTACATCAGTAATACAAGTGGATGCCAACTCCAATCCACTCCGTATTTTGAGTATAGAATTGTCCGTTGGGCGAGGGGCCGCCGACATACTCCGCCAATACCTGTAGTCGGCGATCTCCTATTCTCGCGTTCTCGAATTGCAGTCCCGCCATGACGGAGCCGGCGACCCTCCAATTGCTTCTCTCATTGGCCTGAAAATCGGCGTACGCTACTGGACGCATCTTGCCGTCCCACAGGGTCCAAGGACTGGTGAGTTCCACTCCCACTTGACTCGTGCCGCGTGTCAGATCTTTCAGATCTCGCCCCACCAGCATGCCCCCGCCTCCATAGATTCTGAACCAGGAGGCCAGCTCATAGGATACTTTCAGATCTACCTCTTCGAAACTCAAATTGACTCTCTTGACCGGAGTTTGGCTGTTGAGAATAAACTCATCGCCCAGGTGCGAACTCTGGTGGTGGAGGCGGAGAAAGCCGGAGAACGGACCGATCCGATAGCTGGTGAGCAACCCGACGGTATAGTCGGCGTTGACGAGGTCTCTCGATCCGGATGGGGCGCTCATATTGAATATGCTGAAAACTCCCGCCTGGAGCGCGAGTTCCCATTGGCCATTTAAAAGGAGCAGCATCGCGGTAGAGCCCCACCGCTTCACCGAAATTGGCCGAGCCGGTATTCCCCGGCTCCTGGCCGAATGAAACGTGACGGGACGCCATGAAGAAATGCCAACAGCGTGGATCGGCATGGAACGGAGCCACGAGGAGACCGCGAGGAAGAAATTTTGACTCGGGCTTGGGAAGTTTTTGCTGGATAGCCGGCTGCGACGAATCAGCTTGAACAGGGGCAGGCCCAGCGTCCTCTCGGACTTCCGCACGCACGACGCCGGGGATCTTTTCCAATGCTGCGATAACTTTTGATCGGTCGACCTTGCCGAGCGAATCGGCGGTCAGAACTACCACTCCCTCATGCACCTATACGATTGCCTGCTTGAGTTCTAACTCCAAGTGCAACACTACCGGCCCTGATGGGCTAAGGTGTTGCCATGCCAAAACGATGCTACACACACTTGAGTGCTGAAGAGC
>JAWXBV010000064.1:0-28732 GCA_034440335.1 Nitrospirota bacterium
ATCATTCATCATTCATCATTCATCATTCATCATTCATCATTCATCATTCATCATTCATCATTCATCATTCATCATTCATCATTCATCATTCATCATTCAGCGCAATGGATTACAAGGCCACGCTCAATTTGCCAAAAACAGATTTTCCCATGAAGGCGAATTTGCCGCAGCGGGAGCCTGAAGTCCTGGCCTCGTGGGAGAAGGAACGGTTGTACGAACAAATTCAAGAGGCAGGGAAGGGCCGGCCTCTGTATATCTTGCACGATGGGCCTCCCTACGCCAATGGCCGGATCCATATCGGTCACGCGCTGAACAAGATCCTCAAGGACATCATCGTCAAATCGAAGACGATGGCGGGCTATCAGGTGCCCTATGTGCCGGGGTGGGATTGCCATGGCCTGCCGATCGAACATCAAGTTCTCAAGGAACTCGGCGACAAAAAAAAGACGCTCGATGCTCCGGCGATCCGAAGACTATGCCGGGAGTATGCGGAGAAGTTTTATGCGATTCAGCGGGAGGAGTTTCAGCGGCTCGGTATCTTGGGCGATTGGCAGCATCCCTATCTCACGATGAATCCCGGCTATGAAGCCACAATCATTCGTGAGTTCGGTAAATTCGTGGAGCGGGGTGGTGTCTATAAGGGGCTGAAGCCGGTGCTCTGGTGCACGGCGGATCAAACCGCGCTTGCTGAAGCAGAAGTCGAATACGAAGATCATACCTCTCCTTCGATCTATGTGAAGTTTCCGTTGGTCACGTCGCCCACGGTACTCAGTCACACATTTCCCGGCATTGCGTTTCCTGTCGGCATCAAGTTGGTTTCGGTCGTGATCTGGACGACCACGCCATGGACGCTCCCGGCCAATCAAGCGGTCTGTCTCCATCGCGAGATTGATTATGCGTTTGTCCAGGTCGGCGATGAGGTGCTGATCGTGGCGGAGAAGCTTCTTGATCACGTGTCGAAGGCCTGCAAGCTCGAAGGAGCGAGCCTGTTGGGGGTGAAGAAAGGGCGCGAAGGATTCGAAGGGATTGAGACGCAACGGCCCCTGACCACCGGCCTGTCGCCGATTTTACTTGGGGACTTTGTGACGCTCGATCAGGGAACCGGCTGTGTCCATATTGCGCCGGGGCACGGCATGGAAGACTACATCCTCGTCCTTGAGCACAATGCCACTGCGTCATCGGGAGAAAAGTTGGAGATTCTGGCGCCGGTCGACAACGGCGGGCGCTTTACCGAGATCGTGAAGGAATTTGCGGGCCAGCATGTCTTGAAGGCGAATCCGAAGATTGTAGAGTTTCTGCAAGCCAATGGACGGTTGCTGGGCCAGGGGTTGTTGAACCATTCCTATCCGCACTGTTGGCGCTGCAAGAATCCCGTCATCTTTCGCGCCACTGAACAGTGGTTCGTGTCGATGGAGACGAACGAGCTTCGGGAAGAGGCGTTGGCGGAGATCGAACGGGTCCAGTGGATTCCAGCCTACGGCCGCGATCGGATCAACGGGATGATCGAGAACCGGCCAGATTGGTGTTTGTCGCGACAACGTGTGTGGGGCGTGCCGATCCCTGGTTTCACTTGTATCGGGTGCCGGTCTGTGCTGGCCGATCCGACCGTCATCGAGCATCTGGCGACGCTGATGGAATCCAAAGGAGCCGATGTGTGGTTCGAGCAATCGGCTGCCGATCTGTTGCCCAAGGGCACAATCTGTCCGAAGTGCAGCGGGACGGACTTCGAGAAGGAGCGGGACATTCTCGACGTGTGGTTCGAGTCGGGTGTCAGTTATGCCGCGGTCTTGAAAGCACGGAAGTGGTGGCCGGCCGATCTCTACCTCGAAGGGTCTGATCAGCATCGAGGTTGGTTCCACAGTGCCTTGCTGGCCGGTGTCGTCACGGATCATCGCGCGCCATATAAGGCAGTCCTCACCCACGGATTTGTTCTCGATGGGCAGGGCAAGAAGATGTCGAAGTCGGCCGGGAACGTCGTCGCGCCGCAGGATGTGATCAAGCAATCAGGCGCAGAAATCCTGCGTCTGTGGGTGTCGGCGCAAGATTATCGCGACGATCTCAGGATTTCTCCGGAAATCCTGACTCATATGATCGAGGCCTATCGAAAGATCCGCAATACCTGCCGCTTCTTGTTGAGTAATCTGTACGACTTCGATCCGGAGAAGGACCGCATCCCCTATGAGCAGTTGCCTGAATTGGACCGGTGGGCGCTGCATCGGCTCAGCGAACTGATCCTTCGGGTCAGGAAATCCTATGAGGAATTTGAGTTTCACACGATTTTTCACGCGCTCAACAACTTCTGCTCGGTGGATCTGAGTTCCGTCTACCTCGATATTCTCAAGGATCGCCTCTATACGTTTCGTGCCGATTCGCCCTTGCGTCGCGGATCACAGACAGTGCTCTTCGAGATCGTCGTCGCCATGACGAAGTTGATGGCCCCGGTGTTGAGCTTTACGGCAGAAGAGATCTGGCGGACCCTGGCGACTCAGCCTGGTGGCCGCCAAGGTGTGAGCAGCGTCCATCTGAGCACATTCCCGGAGGTTCAACCTCAATGGAAAAATGTCGCGCTGGCCCAGCGTTGGGAGCGGCTCTTGGGCTACCGCACGCAGGTGCAGGGTGTGTTGGAGGGAAGTCGGCGGGATAAAACGATTGGATCATCGTTGGAGGCGACGGTAGAACTTCGAGCCGATGCTGACACTTACGAGTTTCTGCAGCCCTATCAGAAGGACTTGACCACACTCTTCATCGTCTCTCAGGTGAAATTGATCGCCAGTGGCGAGGTTACGGGCGCGCTGGCGATTGCGGCGGAGAAGTCTTCCTTCGAAAAATGCGAGCGTTGCTGGAACTATCGAGAGGCGGTTGGGAAAGACGCCACCCATCCGACGCTCTGCGAGCGTTGTGTGGAGGCGGTGCAGTGATGAGCGGGCCTGTTCGCTATCTACTCCTGGCGTTGCTCGCCGGCGCGATCGTGGCGATCGATCAGGCCACGAAGCTGTCCATTATGGAGTCGATGCGGCTAAATGAGTCCATTCCGATCGTTCCCAATCTCTTCAGCCTGACCTATATCCGTAATCCCGGCGCGGCCTTTGGGTTGCTGGCCGGCAGCAGCAATGCCTTTCGCATGGTGTTCTTCGGGGTCACGTCGCTGTTTGCACTCGCTCTACTGGGGACGATTCTCTTCCGGTTACCGGAGAAAGATTGGATGGGGCAGCTGAGTATTGCCGGAATTCTTGGAGGGGCGGTCGGAAACTTGATCGATCGATTACGGTACGGCGAGGTGATCGATTTTCTCGATGTCTATGTGGACTCGTACCATTGGCCGGCCTTCAACGTTGCCGATTCGGCAATCAGCGTAGGGGTCGTCTTCTTGATCATCCATTTTGCGTTTGAGAAGAAAGACGCGCCTCTCCTCCCACACGAGTCCCCACCCGCTTCTTAAGCGCGAGATGGGCACGTTTAGCGCGACTGGCGCGATGCGTAAGCCTGATTCCCCTAGTCTCGCTTGTCCCGCCAGTCTCGCGCGCTACGTCGAGAGGGTGATGATGAACCCGCCTTGCTCTCGGAATTGGCGCTGCTGCTCCGGCGAAAACATCACGAGCGGTTCAGTGTGGCAGAACTGACATTCTTTTACTGTCACCGGTACGTCGCCTTCCCCAATGCCGGCCAGATGCTGTTTGGCCAGCGTCAGCGCTGTCGCCTCATCCGTCGTCATCACGTCGAAATGGAGCAGCCGCTTCGTACCCTTCACCCACGTGTCGAAGACATGGACCGTATCGGATTGAGATTGAGCCATCGTGAGATAACCTCCTTTGTCGTGCGTCGAAAAAATAGCAATACGATCAGGCTGATTACTTTTCCAGTCATGAGGCTCACACAAGACCGATTACTGGGCACAAGCGATTGTAGAATAACTGAAATCCTACGTACCTGTCCAATTACCCGCTGACATTGTGCCGGCAGTGCGGGAGTAAAAAACAGGTGTATGGGAAACTTAATGGTCTGCACGGTTGGGCAATAGGCAAACATTGGCAGGATGCTCAAAAAGGCCGTCCAGCAAGGCCGCAGGCGAGTCGAACCCGGAGGCGTACCCTCAGGGGTACGTTGAGGATTTCGATGAGACAAGAACGAAGCTGGCGGGCTTTTTCAGCATCCTGCTAAAAGCCGAAGATATATAAGACGGCGATGCCCATGAGGATGCGGTAGTAGGCAAACGGTCGGAGTGTATGGCGTTTCACAAATGTGAGAAAGGCCGCGATCACAATCCAGGCGACGATGAACGACACGAGCATCCCGATCCCGAGTGCGAAATAATCATCTGGTTGAAAGACGTCTCGAGATTTCCACATTTGATAGCAGGTCGCGACAATGAGGGTTGGGAGGGCAAGAAAAAAAGAGTACTCTGTCGCGACTTTCCGGTCCAATCCTCTCAAGAGCCCTCCGATGATCGTGGAGCCGGATCGGGACATGCCGGGGAGTAATGAGGCGCACTGAGCCACGCCGATCCAGAATGCTGATGGCAGGCTCACCTGTTCGAGCTGGTGGATCCGCGCCCGGTCACGCCGCGCTTCGACGGCGAGAATAATCAGGCCTCCGACGATGGACGAGGTCGCCACAGTTTGAGGCGTGAAGAGATGGCTTTTGATCCAGCTATGGGTCAGGAATCCGATCCCGGCTGCCGGCAAGAAGGCGAGGCCGAGTCCGATGAGAAACCAGAGGTTCTGGTGTGTGGCCCAGGAGGTTTTTAGGACTGTCGACCATGGGGTCGCCCCACGTGTTCGGATCATCGTGGAGACGCTCTGTTGCTCCCGGCAGGCCTGCCCGATCATCGACACGAGTTTGCGTCGTTCATAGGCGATGACAGCCAGGATGGCGCCGAGTTGGATCGAAATCTCGGCACTGGCTGCGAGGTCTCCCTCGAATCCTAGCACGTGGCCGACGAGAATGAGGTGGCCGGTCGACGAGACGGGCAGAAACTCTGTGAGTCCCTCCACGATACCCAAGATCGTGGCGAGACCAGGACCCCACTCATTCATGCAATATCTTTCTGAGATAGATTGTGCCCAGATGGCGAGTCTCAGGCATATTCACAAAGTAGTGGCAGCCCGTCAAGCACGTAGATCAATCGCTCTCGTCTCTCACAATGATTTCTGAGGGCAGAGGACCTGCAAATCTGTTGACAAAATGAGGGGCTTGGCATACACACAACAGTGTACGTCTCAGGTGTCGTCCGGCCCTCTCCTAATCCGTTAGGTTTATTGTTGGGTGAAGAGTGGGGGCCGATATCGGTTGTAGATACCACGCGCAGTGGAGGGGGTGCACGCATGAAGTCAGGATGGATGGCGGCGATCATGATGATCGGCGCAGTCACAATGGTTGGCTGTGTCAGTCAAACGAAGTATGAAGAGGCGATGGGCGACGTCGATTCGGCCAAGTCCGAGTTGGCTCTGGCCCGCGCCCAAAAGAATGTCTTGGAGCAGCAAGTCAAGACGCTCAAGGATCTCAATGTGAAGTTCGGGAGTGAAGCCCAGCTCGCCCAGGGCGAGCTGGAACGCATTCAACATAGCCGTGACAAGGAACGTGGCAGTATTGAGGATCAGACCCAGGAGCTCAACGCTCATATCAGGCAACTCTCTGCCCAGAATCGGGCGCTGCGCAATGAATACAAGGATATGAAGCAGCAGAATGACACGCTCAAATCTCTGGTGGCGCGCTATCAAAAGGAGTTGAAAGATCAGTCACGCGCTGTGGCAGGGGCTCCGGCGCCTTCCGTGCCGTCCGTAAGTCCTGCTCCCTCAGCGGTGTCTGTTCCTCCGGCGATGAAGGGCGCGCAGCCCATGCCTTCCACCATGAATGTCAATAAGGCATCTGCCGGCGATATGGTGCTTGCGCTCGGTCTCTCTAAGGATGTGGCGGAACGTATTGTGACGAATCGTCCGTACCGGGTGAAGGGCGAGTTGGTCGCCAAGAATGTGTTGCCCAGGGAAACCTTCGATTCGATCAAGGACCGTATCAGCGTCAGCCCCTAATCGGCACCATAGTCCGAGGAGTCTGGCAGGCCGTCCGCCGATAAGCGGACGGCCTGTTCGTTTTTCTAACAGGATGCTGGGAAAAGCCGCCGGCATCGTTTTCGCCTCGCTCCCAAAGACCGTGAAACGTGAGGCGTGAAACGTGAAACGTGAAACGAGGGTCAGCCTCTGAGCGGCGGCCTTGCCTGTGGAACGGCGCCTCCTTGGGCAACAAGCCTGTCTTGGCAGGCTCAGAGCGGGAGGGTGAACTAGCCGCCAGGGTTGGGCGGGTGAGACGTCTGGCCCATTTGAGCATCCTGCGGGGCTGGGTCCTCTTGTCCCAGACGGACTGGCCATTTACGCTCTGCGATGCCGGAAAGGTTTTTTCACAATCTGCTAGTACCGAATGGAAGCTGTGTCGGCCAGGTGATTCCCCGCAGCCTTGTTGATACAATGTTCTCTACGTAGGCGAGGGAATTGGAGAACGAGTCGATGCGTCGTGTCATGCTGATCATGAGTGTCCTGGCCGTTGGATTAGCGATAGGAGGTTACGTCTTCTTCAACGGGGAGCGTAAAGCCCCGGTTCGCTATCGGAGTGCCGAGGTCGAGCGAGGTTCCGTCATTTCGCTCGTGACCGCGACGGGCATGATCAATCCTGTCGTGTCGGTTCAGGTCGGGACGCAGGTCTCCGGCATGATTAAGAGCCTGCATGCCGACTTTAATTCGGTGGTCAAAGCCGGCGATATTGTGGCGACCATCGATCCGGAACCGTTCAGGGCTCGTCGCGATCAAGCTGTCGGCAATCTTGAAATGTCGAAAGCGAATATCGCAAGAGCCAAAATCGATTTGGCTCAACGCAAGCGCGAACTGGACCGGGTGAAATCGTTGGTGGCGCAAGAGTTTGTCTCGCAAAGCGACGTCGATGTCGCCACGTCGAATTTCCAGTCGGCTGAGGCACAGGTGAACGTGGCGAGGGCGCAAGTGAAGCAGACCGAGGCGGCGTTGAATGCGGTAGAGTTAGACTTGAAGTATACAGTCATTCGCTCGCCGGTGAACGGGATTGTGGTCGCCAGAAACGTAGAGGTCGGTCAAACGATTGCGGCCAGTTTTGCCACACCGAACCTCTTCTTGATCGCGCTCGATTTGACGAAGATGCAAGTCGACACCAATGTCAGTGAGTCGGACATCGGGGGGATCACCGAAGGGAAAGAGGCCACCTTCACGGTCGATGCCTATCCAGGCCATCAATTTGCCGGCACGATTCGTCAGGTCCGTCTTGCTCCGATCAATGTGCAAAACGTGGTGACTTATAACGTGGTGGTCAACGTCGACAATCAGGATCTCCGCCTGAAGCCAGGGATGACCGCAAACGTCTCCATTGTTGTGGCTCAAAAAGAAGCCGTGCTCAAAGTCCCGAATGCCGCGTTGCGCTTTACCCCCCCGACATCGGGACCGGCTGATCGTTCCGCCACCGGAGGTAAACCGGTCAAAGAGAAGGGGGCAGAGCAGGCGGCAGGAGTCGGCAGGGGAACCAGTGTGCCGAGCCGCAAAGTCTGGAGACAGGGACCCTCCGGGGAACTCGAGCCCATTCATGTCCAAACGGGCATTTCTGATGGTGTGGGGACAGAGATTGTGTCGGAAGAGTTGTCTGAAGGCGCGCTGGTCGTTGTGGGCATTGAACGACCGAAAGGCGAAAGGGGAGGAGGTGATCTCCCTCCTGGATTTGGGAGCGGCGGGCAGCGGGGCTCCTCTGCTCGCAACCGTGGAATGTAATATGTGTGAAGCCTATCTCGTGAAGCGTCGCTCGCGACAAGAACTCGCAGGTCCCGCCACATCCATCGTCATACACGTTCTGTCCTTTTCACACGCGTCACGCATCACGCTTCATGAGATACGACGATGAGCGCGCTCATCCAGTGCGAAGATGTGTGGAAGATCTATCGGGTCGGCGATGTGGAAGTCCAAGCCTTGCGTGGCTTGAGCCTCACGATTGAACAGGGTGAGTTCGTGGCTATCATGGGGTCTTCAGGCTCCGGCAAGTCTACCCTGATGAATATTCTTGGCTGTCTCGACCAACCGACGAGGGGGCGCTATCGGTTGAACGGGCTAGAGGTGGATAACTTAAGGCCCGATCAGTTGGCCGGGATTCGGAATCAGCAGATCGGGTTCGTCTTTCAGAGCTTTAATCTCATCCCCAGGACCAGCGCGCTTGAAAATGCGCAGCTTCCGCTGTTCTACCGAGGGCTCTCGCTGAAAGAGCAACGGGCACAGGCTGCTGCGGCATTAGGACGGGTGGGGCTGCAGGGCAGAGAGCATCATTATCCCACCCAGTTGTCTGGAGGGCAGCAACAGCGCGTCGCCATCGCACGGGCGCTGGTCACATCGCCTTCGTTGCTCCTGGCCGACGAGCCGACCGGCAACCTCGATACCCAGTCGAGCCAGGAAATCATGAGAATCCTAGAAGCGCTGAATCGCGATGAAGGGATTACGATCATCTTGGTCACGCACGAGGTGGATGTTGCGGCCTATGCCGCACGAGAGATTGTGATCAAGGACGGGCAAATCTTAACGGATCGCCAGACCAAGGCGCGGCCGATGCTCAGCCCGGTTGAGGCTTAAGCCCGCATTATCCATGAACGCTTCTGCTACAATCGCCGATCCGCTGCTGCGACGAGCCCTCGGCCAGCGGGCTCGCCCCTCGGCCCCTCACCGTACTGCACGAGTACGCCTCAGGGCCTCACGGCTCCGCGCGCTGGTCTCGCGACGCGGCTCCGCGATTTCGCGACGAACCGTTATGAATAATGAGGGCTAGATGTCGGCGTTTGTGTGGCTCACCATTCTGACCGCGCTACGGGTCTTGGCTCGAAATCGGATGCGTGCCGGTCTCACGATGCTGGGGATTGTCATCGGTGTGGCGGCGGTCATTGCGATGGTCAGTATCGGTGAGGGCGCCAAACGGGCGGTGCAAGCGCAGATTGCGACGATGGGCACGAATGTCATAGTCATCTTTCCAGGGGTGACCTCTGCGAGCGGCGTTCGAGGCAGTCAGGGGAGCGCCGTGACGCTGACGGTGTCCGACGCATTGGATCTGAAAAAACGTATCCCCTTACTGGTCGATACCGGATGGGCGAAGCGCGATGTCATGCAAACCGTCTATGGGAACCGGAACTGGAACGGACCGATTAACGGCATCTCGCCGAGTTACCTCACGATTCGAGACTGGTCCTTTACGAGTGGAGGTCCCTTTACTCAGACGGATGTGGAAAGCGCCGCCCGAGTCGCGCTCATCGGCCAAACGATCGTGGGGAATCTGTTCGAGCCAGGTGAAGAGCCGGTGGGGGCAGTGATTCGCATTAAGAACGTGCCGTTTCGTGTCATTGGAGTCCTTGCGCCGAAAGGCCAGTCGTCACAAGGGTCCGACCAAGACGACGTGATTTTCATCCCCTTCAGCACGGCGGAACGGAAAGTATTCGGCACGTCGTTTATCGGGTCCGTCGGGGCGATGTTCGGCTCGACCGATGAAGTTGAGGATTTGCCGATGGCGGCCGAGCAGATTCGAGAGGTCTTGCGGGCACGACACCGGCTTCAGACGGAGCAGGAGGACGATTTCACGATCCGGACACAAGTCGATATCGGGAAAGTCCAAGAGGGCACCAGTGAAACTTTGACGATGATGTTGTTCGCCATTGCCTCCGTATCTTTGTTGGTCGGCGGGATCGGCATCATGAATATCTTGCTCGTGTCCGTGACGGAACGGACGAGAGAGATCGGAGTCCGCATGGCGGTGGGAGCCAAGCGCCACCATATCATGATGCAGTTCCTGATCGAGGCCATGACCTTGAGCCTGGTGGGGGGCGCGTTGGGTATCGTCCTTGGGGTGACCGGGGCGAAGTTGACGACGCTGATTGCCGGCTGGCCGACCATTATCTCCGGCAACGTCATCATGCTCGCGTTCTTCTTCTCACTCGTGGTCGGCCTCTTCTTCGGACTGTACCCTGCCAACAAGGCCGCTCGCCTCAATCCTATCGAAGCACTCCGGTACGAATAAGTGCGGATCTGTGAGTGAAGATCCGGTGACGTATGTCCGGCACGGGATATCAGACGGCTGCAAGAAAACCGTTTCAGCCCAGCAGAACTTCGAAGGTATGCGCGTCTGGGACACGTTCGGTCTGTCCGGTTTATCCCGATCGTGTAGTTCAATCAAATAAACAGGATCAACCAAACAAATCGAATAACCGTTTCTTACGCTGCGCGACTCGCGCCCCATGATTCTGATGGGATCACACATTTAATGGAGCGTAGAGGAGGGTGATCCTGAACGGAGAGATCCACCGTAAGAGGATGTCTGTATGGGCCTCCTGTCTCGTCATAGGTTAATGCGACGATCGGTTGATGCAGGGTGGCGGGATTAATCGTGGTGATCATTCCTCGTTCTTTCGTATTGAGTTCTACGAAGCTATAGACAGGATAGATACCAATCAATTTGATGAACAGGGACGCGAGACCAAGATCGAGACGACCGAATGTTCCTTCTTGGTATAGTTGTTGAATTGCCACGTGAGAAGGCAGCGGTCGGAGTCCTCCGAATCCTGTCAACAGCTCATCGTATCGATCTACGATCATCACAATGCGACTCGCTTCTACTATGGAGCCTGCCGATGTTTCGGCTGGATAGCCTTGCCCGTCGAGTGTGACATGGTGTTCAGCCGCAACTTGGCGAACGGTCAGGGGGAAATGGCCTTGTGCCTCAATGGCAATGGCGCCGAGTCGTGGGTGATGGTGAAAGGCCGCCAGGTCTTCGCCGGAGAGGGGAGTCGCTGTGTGGAACAGATGGCGGGGAAGCTGTAGCAGACCGATGTCATGCAGTAATGCGCCGGTCGCCATCTCGTTGAGTTGCATTGGATTATAGCCGAGAGCTTGACCCATAATCATCGCTAGCGTGCAGACGGCGAGGCTATGGTTGTTGAAGGAGACATCGAGATGCCGTCTATGGCTCATTGCCATGAACGTGGCATGAGTGCTGAGTGTTCGTGAGACGATGATGATTTCCTGTACGACTTCGTTGATCGGTCCTGGTCTTGCGGCACCCGTTTTGCCGATTTCGTCAAAGACGGTCTTGACCGACCGGACCAGTTTGTCACGCATTTCTTGAGCTATCGTGAGTTCCTGGCTCAAGGTGTGGAGTGAGCGGGATGCATCATGGGTTGGGGCTGCTTGGGTAGAGGTGTGTAAGCCGATCGTGTGAAGGGTCTCTTCTGCTATCGGGAAAGGCGTGACGTCGAGCCCTTTGGAAGGGTCGATATCCACGGCGTGGATGTTGAATCGGTGCAAGCGCTCGATTTGCTCGACGGTTCGAACCAGAAACCGGTGTTTCAGAAATGGTGTCCGAAACCACGAGCCGTCGATTCCTGTCACATACATCCCAATTCGGAGTTGATTCAACGGGATACGTTTAGGCATGACAGGTCTATCGATCATGAAACGGGCATAGGGCAAGAATCGACAATCCATTATCGGTTCGCCATGCTCGGACCTGGAGCCCGAGCAGCCTGGATTATTCATGATGGTTCGTCGAGAACATGAGGAGTCTTGTGGACCCGCCGAGGATCGAGGTGTCCTAGCCCGCATGATTCATGAGTACTTCTGCTGCAATCGCCGATTCGCTGCTGCGACAAGCCTTCGGCGGGCAGGCTCGCCGTTCGCTCCCTTAACGTACTGCACGAGTATGTCTCGGGGTCTCACGGCTCCGCGTGCCCGTCTCGCGACGCGACTGCGCGATTTCGCAACGAACTGTCATGAATAATGCGGGCTAGGCTGCGCGACTCGCGCCCCATGATTCTGATGGGATCACACATTTAATGGAGCGTGTGAGAGGCTGGTTCGGCTCGGAAAGATCGACCGTGAGCGGATTTCCGTAGGGGCTGCCTGTCTCGTCGTAGATTAACGCGACAATCGGCTGATGTAGGGTGGCGGGATTAATCGTGGTGATCATTCCTCGTTCTTTCGTATTGAGCTCCACAAAACTGTACACGGGGTAGATGCCGACCAGTGAGATGAACAGCGAGACGAGACGAAGGTCGAGCCGACCGAGCTCTCCATCTTGAAAGAGCTGTTGAATCGCCTTGTGGGAAGACAACGGTCGGAGCCCTCCGAATTCGTTCCGTAGCTCATCGTATCGATCGGCGATCATCGCGATCCGGCTTGCCTCTGCTATTGAGTCTGCCGATATGTCTGGAGGGTAGCCTCGTCCATCCGGTGTGACATGGTGTTCAGCTGCGATTCGGCACACGGCCTGGGGAAACTCTGCTTGCGCCTCGATCATAATGGAGCCGATCTGTGGGTGAAGGCGAAAGGCCCCCAGGTCCTTACCTGAGAGTGGTGCCGATGAGTGCAACAGTTGGAGAGGGAGTTGCAAGTGCCCGACGTCATGCAGTAGCGCGCCGCTCCCCAACTCGCTGAGTTGTATCGGGCCATAGCCGAGCGCTCGACCCATTATCATCGCCAGCATGCACACCGTGAGGCTGTGATCGCTTAAGGAGGGGTCGAAAGATCGCTCCTGGCTTACGGCCCTGAACAGGCTATGAGTACTGCGGGTCCTTGTGACGAGGATCACTTCCTGTACAGTTTCGTGAATAGGTTCTGGGGATATGACCCCGGTTTCTCTAATCCTATCGAAGGCGATCTTCACCGACCGAACCAATCTGTCGCGCGTTTCTTGAGCGATCGCAAGTTCAAGATTCAGTGTGTCGGGTGAGCGGGGTGCATCGGAGGCTGGAGATGCTTGGATGGAGGTCAACGGTCTGATCGCACGAAGGGCGATGTCGGTAATCGGTACAGATGAACGGGGTGCATCAGGGGCTGTGGGTGTTTGGGTGGAGGGGTACAAACTATTCGAATGAAGGAGCTCTTCCGCTATCGGCGCAGGCGTGACGTCGAGTCCTTTGGAGGGGTCGATATCCACGGCTTGAACATTGGACCGCTGCAAGCGCTCGATCTGCTCGACGGTTTGAACGAGAAACCGATGTGTGAGAAAAGGAGTTCGAAGCCACGAGCCGTCGATACCTGCGATATACATTCCAATCCGAAGTTGATGCAGAGGGATCCGCTTAAGCACTCCGTACCTCCCGATCGTGAAGTAGTCATCGCGTGAGAATCGACAATTTCTTATCGGTGCGACAGTCTCGGATCTTGACTCCGAACCGCCCGCATGGTTCTTGATCGATTGTCAGGAGAGTAAGGAGGCTTGTGGCCACGCCGAGGAGTAGGCGCTTCCGCATGGTTCACGAGAACTCGCAACGAAACTGCCGAGGCGCCAAGCGAGACGAGCAGCGAACCTGCCCGCCGTGAGGTGTGTCGCAGCGGCGTATGGGCGGTTGCAGAGGAAATCTTTGTGAATCATGCGGGCTAAGAACTGAGCGCAGGCGTCAACTGTACTTCGATGCGAGGGTTGTCCTTATCGATGTGTTTGTAGAGGTGGGTTTCGACGATGCGGTTGTCGTTGATGCCGAGCCCTTCACAGAGGGCATCCTGTGCAATCTTGAGCCCGCCATCGACGTCTCGGCGTAGGGCCGAGGTAAAGTAGAATCGGATAGATAGGGCAAGCCACTCCGACTGGAGTCGAGCAAGCAGAGAAGCCCGGTGAGCGGACTGCGCCAACTTCAGCCACACGAGTTGCCCGACCTGGGCCTTATAGGCGCGACCAGTCGAAGAGAGTAATCGTCGGCCCTTCACGGTGGCATATTGATGGTTCACGCTGGGAGGCACAGGGAGGGTCACGGTGACAGCATGACTCTCGGTCGGTGGATCCGGGAAGGGGGAGGATGCAGGCATAGGGAACCTCGGAGCCATTCTCGGGTTGATACGCGGTACCGCGGCCTTCTTACCAGGGCTCCGGTAGGAAGTCATACGAACAGCCCGTGGAGAGGAGAGCAGCCGGGGTGGGCGCCGAAACGTAGGCATGCGTGTCAGGTTACAGGAGATTCACGATCTTGGACATGTTCTGCTCGTACCGCTCTTCCGATCTGGCGATAAAGCGACGCCAGTTGCTTGGATTCCAGATCTCCATGCGATGGTACATGCCGACCAGCACGACTTCCTGGTCCTCATCCAACGGAATTAACTTTCTCAGGCGGCTTGGAATGAGGATGCGTCCGGCTTTGTCGAGCTCCGAGGTACCGGCCTCCGATACGATGTGGTGCATGAACAGCCGGCTCTGTTCCTCATCCAACGTGGCCTTCGTCCGTTCGAGGACGTGTTCCCACTCTTTCATGGAGTAGAGGAGCGTCGACTCTTCAGGCCCCTTGATAAAGACGACGGCCTGTCCCCCGGACTCAACCTGTTCACGGATCGGCGAGGGAACGATAAACCGTCCCTTCTCATCGACTTTGCATAAATAGACACCAGCAAACATCAATGAATCCTATTCTTTACGATACGTGCGGCATTCTGGTTCGATCGCGAATCCATCGCTCCAGGTCCGAGCGCACGAAGCGCCATTCTTTTCCAAGCTTGAAGGCGGGAATCTGTCGACCCTGTAAGTAACGGTAGAGGGTGCGTTGAGTGATCTTGAGATAGCGGCAAGTCTCCTCCGCCGTCATCAGCTCGCTCTTGGGCTCTTTGGCCATTGAAGAACCTGGTTCGATAGAGATCCATATGGCTCACGAGGCCTCACTCACTGTTGCCAGGGTAGGCAAACTGGGGCGATCTGTCAAGGGAAAATGTATGACAATGCATGTCACGGTATGTCAGTGACACCTGGTTCTATCGAGTCGGCTTCGTCTGAGTCCATCGCCTCCGAGAGATCGTCCCCGATGTCTTCGCCCATTTCCTCGCCCATCTTTTTCATGAATCGTTCCATACTCTGTGGATCCTGTTCATCGAGGTCCCCCAGATTGCCGGGGTCCGTCAAGGCTTCAAGGCGCGCTTCTTCGGATTTGGGCGAGGCAAACCGAGAGAGGATTCGTTCAACCCTTGCACTCGTACAGTGGGAGCAGGTTGCCGGCGCTTGGTTGGCCAGGCTCAAGACCAGGAGGGTGCTGCGTTTCGTACAGTCGAGGCAGAGATATTCGTACAACGGCATCGATTAGATTCCTATGGAGGTTAGGGACGGCATCGCATACCAGGGGAGGGCCCGCTGTTCTTGGAAAAGCCTGAGGCCTGACGATTTCCAATGTGTTCTGTGCCGAGAGATGGTCTCAGAGGTCTTCCCCGTTTCCTCGCTCATGGTTTTCATGCACCGCACCATGCTCTATGGATCGATGTCATTCAATCCTTTTAAATTATTGAGATCCAAAGACGCATCAAGCCGAGCTCCTTCTGATTTTGGCGAGGCAAATCGAGACAGGATTCGTTCAACCCGCGCACTCGTACAGTGGGAGCAGGTTGCTGACGCTTGGTTGGCCAGGCTCAAGACCAGGAGGGTGCTGCGTTTCTTACAGTCGTGGCAAAGGTATTCGTACAACGGCATCGATTATATTCCCATGGTCGATAGAGGGTGTAGCGCCGGTTCGGCAAACAGGCGATCCGGGACCAAGTCCGTCTCGATGGTTCTGGCCAACGTCAGGGCAAAGACCGGCCCGCTGCCGGCTTTTCGCAGGGCCTTCGCACATTCATTCACTGTGGTCCCGGTGGTGAAGACATCGTCCACGAGGAGGATGCGTGTTCCCGCCAGGTCTTGTGGCCTGCGGACTGAAAATGCATTCCGTAGATTTCGTAACCGTGCCTGTCGCGATAAGGTGGTTTGGGGATCGGTGGCAGCGGTCCTGACAAGATTCGTGGCTGAAACTGGGCGGGACAGGTGATGGCTGAGCTGATCGGCTAACAGCAACGATTGATTAAATTCTCGCGCGCGTAAGCGGGACGGGTGTAAGGGTACAGGGATAATCACGTCGGCGTCGATTCCCTGTGGCAGGGCGCTGATCATCAGGCGTGCAAGTGGCCGTGCCAATGTATGTTTGCCTCGGTACTTAAACGAACAGATGGCGTCCCGCAGGGGCGAGAGATAGGGGAAGAGAGTCCAGGCCCGTTCAAAGTCAGGAGGCTGTTTCTGACAGCGCTGGCATTGATGATTCGGTGTGTAGGTCGTGGCCGCGTGAGAGACAAATGGCTGGTCGCAGCTGGCACATACAGGATGCTGGAGCGGGCGGATGGTGTGCCAGCACGCGGTGCAGAAGAAGGGGACCGGGTCAGTGCTGAGTGAGTGGCCACAGGCGAGGCATTCGACCGGCAAGACAAATCGGAGGGCCTGACGGCACCATCCGATCAGTCGATTCTGTGTGTCTTCACGTACCATCGCAAGGAACGGGTTCCGATTACCCTGTGTGTGTCTTCTTATGTGAATGGGCTGCGCCTGTCAAGGTTGTTGCGCGATAAACGCGTATGATATACGAAGGCAGCAGGATCGTGAAACAGCTCTGCCTGCACGATGGACCGTGACGGGTGATAATGGATGGTGCCTCGCGTGTGTTTGGCCTGGTTCGGTGAACTCGCTTCACCAGACGAACCCATCAAGCCGGATGAACTTGGTTGCCCCGTCCGTCTATACTACAGAATCAGGGTATCGATGGAGAGGTAGATCGCCATGGTGAGATTCGAGCAGGTATCGAAAATTTACGAGCGGGGTGGCGATACCATCACCGGCCTCGATCAGGTCTCTCTCGAAGTGGGGAAAGGGGACTTCTGTGCGTTTATCGGTCCCAGTGGCTGTGGGAAGAGTACGTTACTCAACCTAGTTGGTGGATTGGATGTCCCCACCTCGGGGGATATTCTCCTCGGAGGGCACTCGACTAGTCGATTCACGAGCGACGATTGGACGAGGAGCAGGCGCGAAACAATTGGGATTATCTTCCAAGCATTTCATTTGATTCCGGGGTTGACGGCAGCGGAGAACGTCGCGTTTCCCTTATTGCTGCGTGGGGAGCGAGGGGCTTCGGTCCAAGCCCGCGTCGAGGAGGTGCTCGAGTTGGTCTCGATGACTGGGCGACGACACCATCGCCCCAGCGAGCTTTCGGGTGGGGAGCAACAGCGTGTGGCCATTGCGCGAGCGATCGTGCATCAGCCTCAGATCGTTCTCGCCGATGAACCGACCGGCAATTTGGATTCCCAGCATGGGGCCGAGATCATCGTCCTCCTTCGGTCGCTCGTACAGCACTTTCGCCAAACGGTCTTGTTGGTCACCCATAGTACCGAAGCTGCCGGGGCCGCCGATTATGTCTGGGCCATGAAGGATGGGCGACTCATGACGAGAACGCAGCACGAGCCTGTCACGGTTGTCGCCTAATGGACCTGTCGACCACCATTGCCGGGGTGCGATTTCCCAGTTGTTTCATGAATGCCTCGGGAGCCCTCTGTGTCACGCGTGATGAATTGCTGGCTCTTGGCCGGTCTCATGCCGGGGCCATTGTTACAAAGTCGATGACGGTTGAGCCTCGCGACGGCAATCCGACACCCCGGTACTATGGATTTCCTGGCGGGTCCATCAACTCGATGGGCTTACCGAATCTCGGGTACAAGGCGTACGCCGCGCTTATTCCTGAATTGAAGGGATTCGGAAAGCCGGTTATCGCCAGCGTGGCAGGCCTTTGTGAGGACGATTTTCCCACGATTGCGGCGATCATTAATGCGGCGAAGCCCGATTTGATCGAAGTGAATCTCTCGTGTCCCAACATTCCTGGAAAACCGCAGATTGGCTATGACGCGGAAGCCTCCGAGCGACTGCTGAAGCGGGTTCGCAAGGTCGTCACGGTTCCGATGGGGGTCAAGTTGCCTCCCTATTTCGATCCTGCCCATCACCTGGCGATGGGAGCGGTGATCGCCCGTTGCGGAGTCGATTTTCTCAACCTGATTAACTCGGTCGGCAACGGACTCGTTGTCGATCCGGAGCGCGAGGCGGTCGTCATCAAGCCCAAGGGTGGGTTCGGTGGACTGGGTGGCGCGATGATCAAGCCGGTCGCGCTGGCCAATGTGCGGGCCTTTTGGAAGATCTTTGAAGGGCGCATGCCGATTATCGGAACCGGCGGCGTGGTCAATGGTGTGGATGCCTTTGAACATGTACTGTGTGGCGCCTCGGCCGTGCAGGTCGGGACCCTGTTGGTTGAGGAGGGGGTCGGCGTATTCAGCCGATTAGAAACGGAACTGGCCACTCAGCTTAGCAAGAAGGGCCATACGAAGTTGCAGGACTGCCGGGGGAAGCTAAAGGAATTGTAGCGCTACTTGATCCCGAATGTTTTAGGAAGGAGACCCAGTTGTAGCGACTGTCGGAGTAGTTGCGCGACGTTTCTCACGTTCAACCGTCGCATCAAGTTGAATCGGTGCACTTCGACCGTGCGGACGCTGATCTCCAGCACTTCCGCAATCTCACGGTTCGTGTGCCCGACTGACACCAGACGAAGGATATCATGCTGCCTAGGCGTGAGGAGCTCGGCGTGGATCTCGCTCCGTCGTGGTTGGACTTTTCGGGTTAGAGCAATTTGTGTGCCCATCGATTACCTTTCATCTTCGACTCACGTGAGTCTACCAAGGGTCTGTCTGGCTGTAAATGAAACGACTTATTTGTGCAGGGCTCCGTTACCGGCCCACATGATTCGACTCGTCCTCTCCCCCTCATCCGGTAGGATTCGTTCTGTTCATCACGCATCCAGGCTGTAGATGATTATACCACTTGCTTTGATTCGCGCCCATGCAGTCCAGCGGCCGTTCCGCACCCTGCTCAGCATCGCCGGAGTGGCATTGGGAGTGATGGCCTCCGTGGCCATCGGGACGGCGAACATTCACGTACTCCGCTCCTTTGAGCAAGCGGTCACGACGGTCGCCGGTTCTGCCACATTGGAGATTGCAGGCCATGATCTCGGGGTGGATGAATCCGTCATCACGGCTGTCCGTGCGGTCAAGGGGGTCGTGACTGCTGCTCCGGTCATTGAAGAGTCGGTCGTGGTCACCCAGGGGGAGCCGCGTGGCCAGGCTCTTCAGATATTGGGGCTGGATCTCATTTCAGAAGTCAAGACCCGTGGCTTTCAGATCGCGCAGGCTGACACCGAAGTGGCGCTGGAAGAGCTCTTGGCTCCGGACGCTCTGTATCTTGGTCGTCAGGTTGCTGCTGACTTGAACCTGGGAGTCGGTAGTGTCGTCAAGGTGACGGTGGGCGGGCGTGTTGTACGGCTGAGAGTCGTAGGGCTAATCCATCATGAGGAGGCGCGCTCATCACTCTGGGATCGGCTTGCCGTCATGGATATTGCCGCGGCGCAGATGTTGTTTCAATCGGTTGGGCGGTTGGAGCGGATCGATCTGGTGACGACGCCTGGTCGACCGCTCGACGACATCGTCGCCTCCCTGCGTGCGATCCTCCCGCCCCATCTTCTTGTCCAACGACCGGCGCAACGGACGAAGCAGGTGGAAAACATGGTCTGGGCATTCCAGCTCAATCTGTCAGTCATGAGCTGGGTCGGACTGCTCGTCGGGGTGTTCTTGATCTACAACACGATAGCCTTTGCTGTGGCGCAACGGAGGCGCGAGATCGGCATCTATCGCGCGCTCGGCATGACGGAGGGGCGGGTTGCCGGCCTGTTTCTTGTGGAGGCAGGGCTGCTCGGTCTTCTTGGTGGCCTCTTGGGAGGTCTTGGTGGGATTTGGCTGGCGAGTGGGTTGGTGTCGCTCGTCAGCCGAACAGTCTCAGACCTCTATGCGCCGGTTTCATCTGGTGGGTTGACCCTATCGATGGACCTGCTCACATTCACATCAGTCGCGAAGGGAGTGGTGCTCGGGACCGTGGTCTCGATGGTGGGCGCCTTGGGTCCCAGCATGGAGGCCGGCAGGACTGTGACCGTTCGCGCCTTGGCTCCGGGAGATTATGAATCGGCGAACCAGCTGAGGGCAGGCCTGTGGGGGTGGATCAGCCTCGCATTGTTCGTGGTGGCGGGCCTCTGCTCGCTGATGGGCCCTGTTGGAGAGCTGCCGCTCTTTGGCTATATCGCAACGATGTGTCTCTTGGGGGCGCTCTCCTGCCTTGCGCCGATGTGTATCAAGGCGTTGGGCTGGCGGCATCTTCGCCGGGACAGCGAGACGATGGTGCTTGGAGGAAGCCTTCGGCTCATCGCAGCAGACCAGGCGGCGCGTCATCCTGGCCGAAATGCGGTCACAGTCTCGGCATTGATGGTGGGATTATCGATTATGATCGGTGTGGTCGTCATGGTTCGAAGTTTTCGCGACACGGTCGAGTTTTGGGTGGACGAGACCGTGATGGCCGACCTCATCGTGGCTCCGCAATCCTGGCTCCAGGGAAGGCAGTTCGGGCAGGCCTCGCGTTCCTTGCCGGGGGCCTGGCGTTCGACCCTCTCGGCGATTGACGGTATTGCCGCGGTCGATACCTATCGTGAGGCCTATGTGGGCGTCGAGAGTCAATCGGTCGCGCTGGTGTCGCGAGACCTTCGGCTCCATGCACAGCGCAGTCGGTATCTGATGGTGCAGGGAGATTCAAGCCTGGCCCTGCGGAGAGCCGCAGAGAGCGGAGGCGCCCTCCTGTCGGAAGTGCTGGCGACTCGGTTACGGCTTCGCGAGGGGGACGTGGTTTCGATTACAACGCCGGCTGGACCCATGGCTGTGCCAGTCGAGGGGATTTTTTACGATTACTCGACCGACGGCGGGAAGATGGTGATGGATCGAACCTGGTATCAGCAACAATGGCACGACGATCGAGTGACGGTGTTGTCCGTCTACCTGGCTGCCGGGGCCGACGTCGATCAAGTCAGACAGTCGATTATGACGCACGTCGCCGGGCTGGATGGTATGACGCTCCCACCGTTGGTGATCCGAAACCGCGAGTTGCGGCACGAGATCCTCGAGATCTTCGACCGCTCCTTCGTCTTGACCTATGTCCTTGAAGCCATTGCCGTGTTGGTGGCCGTGCTCGGCATCGTGAATACCTTGGTGACGGCCGTATTGGAGCGACGCCGTGAGTTTGCCGCGTTGCGGGCTCTCGGCGCAAGCACGAGGCAAGTGGAACGATTGGTCTTGTGGGAGGCGGCCTATCTTGGGTTGATCGGGGCGGCGCTGGGCGTCGTGGGAGGCGTACTACTCGCGCTGCTGCTCATTCGTGTCATCAATAAACAATCCTTTGGTTGGACGATCCAGATGTCGGTTCCAGGCGGAATAATTCTACAAGCCGTAGGACTTGCACTCACGGCGGCCTTGGTAGCCGGCTACTGGCCTGCGCGCTGGGCGGCACGACAGCCGGTGGTGGAAGGGTTAAGAGAGGAATAGCGACCCCGTTCATTCCTGTGCTCGCGCAACGCGCGGCCTGAGAAGGGTGGGAGGGGAGCAGCCAGACCATCCTTCTTGCTCGCTGAGGCCGCACGATCAGAATGTGCTCCCTCAATGCGTGCAGTGAAGGACAGTCTGGCCGCTCCCCTTAACGTAAAGTGGGGAAATCGGAAGGTCTTTGTTGGACGCGCGCAGTGGGAACGAACAAGGTCGCTATTCCTCCGCGTAGGGTGCAGTTGATGGGCAGAGGGGTGGTCGTTCGATGTGCGCAGTGGAGGACCAAGCCAGGCCGCTCCTCTGGAGAGGGAAAACGAGCAAGCTTGGACGGATCATAGGTAAGGGTGTGCTCGCGCAACGCGCGGCCTCAGAAGGATGGGAAGGATAGCCTGGCTCTCCTGCTCGCGGAACGCGCACAATCAGAATGTGCTTGTTCGACGCGCGCAATCGAGGATCGACCAGGCTACCCTTGAAAATGAAATGGGGAAGCGTGAAGACGCGCGCAGTGGGACTGAACGGGGGCGCTATTTCTTAGGGTAGAGTGGAGTTGAGCAGCAATGCGGTGCTCGCTCAACGGGCGCAGTCGAGCGCTCCTTACGCCGTTGCGTGGCTAGCAGGTTGTTGACAAACTACTTGATCGCTTTGCAGCCATGATCATACGAATGCCCACAGACTCTCTCGGAACTCTTCTCAGGCTGTTCAGAAAGGCCGTCCAGCAAGGCCGCAGAGAGTGAAGACCGGAGGAGGTACCCACCGCACTTCGTGGAGCCGTTCGCCCATTCAATGGATCTTGGCGAACGGAAAACCCCCTTCAGTGCCTCCGATTTCCGAAAAACCCTCGTTGAGGATCTGAACGATGCGAGAACGTCGCTGGTGGACTTTATCAACAGCCTGCTAGATCGTGTGGCTATGCGGCCACAGGCATGCGATTGGCAAACGCGAGCGGTACGTCCTGGCGATCGGACGGCGCCACGGTCAATAGCGGCCTCTCTCCGTATCCGATCTCCTGTGCCACCCAAACTGTCGGAATCTGTTGGATCGAGATATTGTACAGGTTGACCGAGTCGTTATAGAACTCGCGTCGATCGGCAATGGTATTTTCCAGCGCCGATATGCGCTGCTGGAGGGCTAAGAATTCGTGATTGGCTTTCAGGTCAGGATACTGTTCGGCTACGGCAAAGAGTTTTCCTAAGGCGCCGATGATCTGATTTTCCGCCTGCGCCTTGTCGTTGATATTCAGGCCTGCGCGATAGGCCGTGCGGGCTTTGGTTACGGATTCCAGCGTCTCACGTTCGTGCGTCATGTAGCTGTTGCAGACATCGACAAGCTTGGGCAGCTCATCGTGCCGCTGTTTCAAGATGACGTCGATATTCGACCAGGACTTGTCGATGTTGTTGGCGAGTCGGACCAGCATGTTGTAGACGCCGACCACATAGGCGGTGAGCACGATCAGTCCGATCATGAGCAGACTGCCGATCACTAAGGTGGTGTTCATGGGTGTTCTCCTTTGAGCCTGACGGTTACGAGACGGTTTTCAGATAGTATGTGAAGATGACGCTCAAACAGGTTGCAGCCAGTGCCAGGCCTCCTGCCCCATAGGCCAACACGTGCCACTGCAATCGGGACAACAAGTCCTTTTCGCTTCGATTCGAGATGATGAACTCATGGTCTCGACTATTCCCGATGTAGAGGCGCGCGGAGTGCTCCACGCGTTCTGTCGCACCGAGGTGCTCTTGGGCCGTTCCGAGAACGTAGACCTGCTCGTCCGGCTGGATGAACGATTCCCGGCACCGTAAGGTCTTGTTCCCGATCCAGGCTTCGGTCGAAATCCCCAATCGATTCAGTCCGTCGATTGCAGTAGGGGGCAATGCTCCCAGCCAATTATTTCGATAGGTACGCTCGTCCGGTAAGATCAGCTCGGCGCCAAGAGGTATGACGAGCACTTGTTCGGTGGTATCGCGTACGAAGAAGGGCTGCTCCGATATGTCCTTCGCAATGGTCTCCCACCGCGCACGCTTTCCGGAGCCGACATGCTCCTCCACGGCATAGGAAAAGAACACACAGGGAAGCCCGCTGAAGGGCGAGGAGAGGAGGTGCTCCACTGGCTGTGCGAGTCCCTCGATCTCGACCAACCCCAGAGCCAGTGAACGAATCCTCGAGGTTGGAATACTGGTGATCACACACTTCCGTTGGTGAACCATCCAGCCATAGATACAAAGGCCGAGGCCTCCTATCGTCCCCGCCGCCAAGTACAGCAGCGTGTGATCCAGCGGCCGGCTCCACTGAATGGTTCCGACGGTTTTACCAATTCCCGCGACGAGGATGAGCCCTCCAAGTACAAAGGCGAGCCCGAAAAACAGGGCCCAGAACCATCTGCCCTGAGGGTTGGTGCCTGTCTTCGTGAACCTGGGTTGATTGCGAAAGGTGTCATCGAGTGCATGATGTCTCGCTGCTGCTCGCGTGTATAACTCAGCTTCATGGATCTGGATCGGCACAGCCGCGCCTCGGTAGGTTTCATTCAAGCGAGTGAGGATTCCGTGAGGCAGCCACCACCCGCGACAGGAATCGCAGCTCAGGAAGGATGTGTGAGCGACCGTCTCAGACTCCATATGATTCCCGCATCGAGGGCACAATGACTCTGTGCCGACCGCCACGCCTCCGGCCTCACCGATCGCCCGTGTCAGCGAGACGTAATCCTCCACGAAAAAATTGAACTCTCCCACATCGAGCCAGAGTCCGTGTCTGGAGAAACAAACATCGAGTCCCGGACCATGGCTTGTCGGAACCTCGATAAGGTCCTCCAGACAGTCGAGACATTTCATGGGGAGCATCGTGCTCAAACTGTAGCAAGAATCGGACGGGTGTCAACGCAATTGGCGTATAACCGCATTGAAAAACAGAGGTTTTGGCGTGGCACCAGCGAGAATCATGCGGCAGGTCGCATCAGATGACAGTCTCGATGAGGTCTGCCACAGCCCGTCGCTTTTACGCATGCAGTCGTCCTGCTGGTCGGGTACTGGTCTGATTGAACATCCTGAGCCTATGCTGGCTTCAGCACCCTACGGAAAATTCCACCCATGTGTTCGGCATCGACTGAGTTTTTCCGCAGCCTGCTCGTTCCCTTCTGTCTTCTGATCCAAAAGATGATACGACGCGGCGACGGTTTCAGGGACGGTTGCAAGACGTGGCGACGAAACGAGGAGTGCCGGTCAGTTCCAGCCTTCTGTTTCCACCAGGGTAGATGCGATCACACTCGATGAGGGGCGGCTATAGCCGGTGAGGCAGTCTGGTTGGTTTGCTCTCCATCCCGTCTCAGCGTTTGTGCAGATCGATCGAACTGCGGGACATGATTCTCAGTTTTCTTGAAAGAATAGGCATTTTCTGCTTTCGACGGTGAGATCAGGGTGGATTTGTAAGGTCAAAGCAGTGGCTCCATTGACGGTCGCCGCCTGGTTGTACGCACTGTACAAGTGCCTTGGCCCAAGTGCCGCAATCGACTCCAGCCTCGACAGCCCCACCGGTAGCCAGGGCTCCTGCTCCATCAATGAAAGCGCCAAAGGGCGAAGGAGATAAGGAGAAGCATGGCAAGATGAAAGGGGGGCATCGGGAGAGGGGCAAGAGCGAAGCGCACCGGAAAGCCAGCGACCATAAGGGTGGTGGGAAGCATAAAGATCGGGAGCAGCAGAGTGACAAGGCCAAGCACGAAGATGGCGACCAGCACGAGAACAACTAACCAATAGCGGTAGGCGAGCACCATACGCTCGAAACAAGGCGATCGGTCCTATGGGCCGGCCGTCTTCGTGATTGTGGCGAGGCGAGGGAGATGGTGCGGAAACTATTTCGGCCTGTTGATCTCCGAACATCGAACTTCGGATCGTGCCCTTCTCACGTTTCACATTTCACGTTTCACGAGCCGACGGCGCTAAGACTCGATGTCGCGTGAGCTGGGTGGGCGGGCATTTCCGTCGATGGAAGGGCTGCGACAAGATTGGCCACTCGTTCACGGTCTCCCTGGCTGTACCGCAGAAATTCCACTCCGAAGTGGCCGTCTTTGCACCAGCGAATCACGGAGACTTCGACGGCCAGGGGGGTTGGCTCCTGCGTCACTGCAATCTGCAGTGCGAGATAGGTTCCCGCATGCAAGGCAATGTCGCTACGCATCCTACAGCCTGCCGGTGAGAGATCAAGCAAGATTCCTTCTCCGGCGCCGATATCGCTTCGGATACTCGTGGGGTAGCAGACCGGCACTCGGTTGCGACAGCGTGGTTGCATGATCATAATCTCCGTAGATGAGCCTACTTGTGTATATCGGTCGAGGCAAGGAAAACTTGATTCGTGGACGACGGGTGTGGCGATGAGACGCAGGTTGAGGGTGCGGGGATTATGCAGCGACCTTGGTCAGGAGTCTTTTCACTTCGACGTGGGCGAAGATGACGTCGGGTTCCCGCTGAAGGGCTTCGTAGTAACTCCGTTCGAAACCGTCTCCTTCCTCCGAAGGACGGGTAAGGGATCGGGCTTCTATCAGGAAGTGCTCCACCTCAACAAGCGAGAGCCCGGACGTGTCGTCCAAGAGTTCATCGATACGAACCACTAACTGAGATAAGGGGTGAAGCCAGGTAAACCACGGATCGTTCAACACCAAGTGCAGCAGTTCGCTGGTTGACTCGACACGGCCATTGATGCGTTCGTAGGTCACTCGCTCAGCCAGTATGAGGGCCTTATGGAGACTTAAGAGGCTGCTTCGCACGGCGAGGATCTTCTCGCGGAGCGGGGTGGATGTCCTGGTCGAGTTTTTCTGCGATGCAGACGCCATAAAATAACTGTAGCAGGTTATTGTGAAAATGGTGACCCCTCACCCGTAATTCGGTTTGAGGATCGATCTCCATCGCTGTGTCGATATCGGCATATTGAATCCCGTACTAAAGCACGCAGTCGATAACAATTGTTTCTGTGTTTCCGATGCCTCCAAAGCGAGAAGGGACACGTATCTGATGATCTGTCGATGTGGTGAACGTCGAACATTCACCACATCATCAGATTAACAGATTCAACCCGTTATGAGTCATGCGGGTTACTGTCTCACGCGAGAGGCGAACTGAGCAAAGAGCTGCCCTGTGAGGTAGGGGGTGTTGTCTGAGTCGCGCATATGCTTGCGGCGAAGATAGTCGTTGAGGATCCGACCGTCGGCGGCTTTGTGAATGTGAGGTTGGCGGAGGTTCATGCGGTAGCGTTCGACGGCGCTGGCCACGCGACTGATGAAGACAACGGTACCATCCGGTTCCTGCCGCTCGACGATCCCGACGTGCGTCAGCGAGTCGTTTGCCTTGCCGTCTCCGTTATAGTCCCAGGTATTATTGAAGAAGACGAGATCGCCGGGGTGGGCGATCGGTCCCTGGTGGAACGTGCCCTGTTGCCGGATGTGGGCATGGATGAGGCGGACGCCATTGGCCTGTGGGTCGTTGGGGCTGCCTTGATAGAGATCGATCCCGTGTTTGAGATAAATGGCGCGGGTCACTCCCGCGCAGTCGTAGGCGATGCGCCGGCCGTTGTTCTCAATCGTGTTCGCACCGACGAGCGTGGCCGCTGTCCGCACAATTGCGCTCCGGCTCGGCGCGAGTTCGACAGATCGACAACAGGGGCGTGCCTCCGGGGCCGATGCGCGAGGGCGTTCGGTCGGTTGCGTCGCGCAGCCCACGAGCGTCACGCTCGCGATCGTCGTGATGATGAAGAAAAGGAGTCGCATTGACCTCACCGTACGTTGACGAACCGGCCTTGCGCCATCTTCCGGAGTTGGTCGATGTCTTCACGCCGGGTGACAGAGAGTGGCATAGTACTAGTCAATTCTTCAATTAACAGATCGGTCGTCAGCGGCATTTTCTGATGGAGCGCACGGTAGAGCGCTGCGACCACAGCCTGTTCGATTTCCGAGCCGCTGAAGCCGTCGCTGGCGCTGACAATCTTGCTCGAATCGAATTTCGTGCTGTCCTGTTTGCGGAGGCCGAGGTGTATCTTCCAGATGAGGTCTCGTTCGCCGTCGTCCGGCAGATCCACGAAGAAGATTTCGTCGAATCGGCCTTTGCGAAGGAGTTCGGGGGGAAGCAAGGAAAGATTGTTGGCGGTGGCCACAACGAAGACCTCGCGCTTTTTCTCCTGAAGCCATGTGAGAAATGCGCCGAATAGCCGGCGACTCAACCCGGCATCAGCCTCGCCGCTTCCGCTCCCCGCGGCCATCGCCTTCTCGATTTCATCAATCCAGAGGACAATGGGAGAAAGCGACTCAGCCATCTCGATCGCCTTGCGAAAGTTCTTCTCCGACTCACCGACGAATTTATCGAACAACCGGCCTGCATCGAGCTTGAGGAGCGGAAGTTGCCATTCCCGTGCGATGGCCTTCGCGGCGAGCGATTTACCGCAGCCCGGTACGCCCACGAGCATGATTCCCCTGGGGGGCGTAAGATTGAGCGCCTTGGCTTCTGCCGTAAAGCCGACTTGTGCACGTTCCAGCCAGGATTTAAGATTGGCGAACCCGCCCAACTCGAAGCGGTTGTCTTCGAGCGGGTAGTATTCGAGCAGACCGCCATCCTTGATCGCCTGCACCTTGCGCGTCAGAATTTTCTGTACATCGTCGGCGGAGAGGGTGCCGTCTTCGACGATGCATTGTGTGATGACCTGCCGAGCCTGATGGAGCGTCAGCCCCTGTAAGGCTCGAAGGATGGCGTCACGTTCGTCTGCCGGAGGGCCTTGGTTTGCCGCGTTGGAGTCGCTGATGGAGCTGAGGATGCTTTGCACAACGGTGGGTGATCCTGGGCGACGAGATGAAGTTCTGGGATCAAGCGATTCCAAGACACTCTGAAGCATAGATTGGAGTTCGCTCCGATCCGGCAGTTGCAGATCGAGTCGGACCACGATTCTTTCGATATCGGGAGGCAAGGTCATGGGTTGGCCCGTAAGTACGCAGGTGGCACGTGTGCGGCCGTAGATTGCCGTGACTTCTCGGAGTTGGCGGGCGACGGCTGGATCTTGTAGATGCGGCGAGAGGTCCTTAAGCCAGAAGACTGCCTCCACCGTCAGACCTTGCAGGTGTTGGAGGACTGCCAGAGGTGTGGCGGTCATTTTACTCAGTGTTGGAAGGTCGTCGGCGCGGGTGAGTCCTCTGGTGACGGACCATTCAAAGAGCGGCATGCGCTCCTGGGCGGCAACGGATTGCAACAACGCCAGCACCCGCTCCTCTTCCACCGTCTCGATGACGAGCAGTGGGTGGCGCGAACGAATGAGGGTGCGGAGATCGTGCACACTGGTTGACAGAGCCATAGGAGAGAGATGCTAGCACGAGGCTCGCGTCTCACCAAGGAAAGGGAGCTTTGTCGCGGGGTTTTGCTTCGCAGTCTTTCACGGCTCCACGTTTCACAGGTCGAGGGACCGTTGTGCTGAGCTGGCTGTGAAAAAAACTATGCTTGCTCTGAGGCAACAGCAGGATG
>JAWXBV010000065.1:0-7409 GCA_034440335.1 Nitrospirota bacterium
CGTACCCGTGCCCGTGTCATCGTGGCCCTCCTTGAGGGACCACCCTCAACCGGACAGATCATGTGCTACAAAAACCGGACAGATGATGTGCTCTCTACAGGGAAGATGGACAAGGTTGCATCCTTTAATTTTTTAAGAGAAGATGGGGACAGGAAAGAAATCTACATTATTGTCAGCTCTTGTCTTAATGCGGCCTCGCAGTGACTCAATTCGGAGATCGAGAGAGCTACGAAGACCTCGTCCGTTACGCGTAATACTGCAAGATATTTAAAAATTATAATAGTCATTGGCCTGCATGCCTAACAGGCCCAAAAATTGCATAATCATATCGGAAGGAAATAGCACGGAGTATTTCATGGCGGAAAGGTCGTCTGATTAAATGGTTGCACCCCTTACGAGGAAGTCAGGAGGGCAGGTCCTTGTTATCTTGGTCACAGCGGAAACTCAGGAAGAAGCTGTAAGGATTGGCGAAAAAATGGTACATGCGAAGCTGGCTGCCTGTGCGAACATCATTCCAGGAATTCAATCGATTTATCGTTGGAAGGGGAAAGTGGCCAAGGCACAAGAGGTTCTTCTCATATTGAAGTGCTCTAAACCTCGGTATCGTGCGCTTGAAAAAGCGATCAAGGCGATGCATGCCTATGAAATTCCTGAAATTATTGCGTTGCCGGTTACGGATGGTCTTGAGCCATACATTCGGTGGGTGTGTAGCGAGACCCACAGCTAAGTGTTTAGTGAGTGTGGGGATCCATGAAAATAAAGGTTGACGGAAGCAATTTTGATCGATACACTTTCCAGCAGTATCGCAGGAATGGGGGCAGCCTATTCAGCAGGAGGTGAATGGTCATGGGGCAAATGAACGGTGCCGAAGATAGTGATGCCTATACCGTCGTGATCTTTCGTGGCGCAACAGCCAAGCCACTGCGGTATAGTTTTCATCGCAAACTTGTTAGTAAACTATTGATAGTAGGAGCTATTTTTGTCCTGGCCAACATACTTGTCGTCTCGCATTACGTGATTAGGACTGGCGAAGTCCATGAACTCTCAGGATTCCGTGCAGAAGCCATGAGTGCACGGGAGCAGACGGGAGCATTTTCTAGCGCGGTCGACGATTTAAAGAAGCGGTTAACCAATATGAAGGAGGTCAATCAGCGGCTTCGTGTCATGTTGGGTATTGAAAACCCGAAGGCAGGGGATGAGGCTAATGGTCGAGGTGGTGAAGATACTCCCCTCCCCGATGGTAATACTTTTCCTGCCTCTGAGAAGAGCATCAAGGGTGATGCTGAGGCTCATCCTCCAGGTTCAGTGGAGCTCAGTCAAAGTGCTCTGGGTGGTCCTACTAGCTCATTTGCCAGCTCAAGCGGTCTCACTGAGGAGGAGAGGATCGCCTCAATCAAGAACGGTATCGATTGGCTGACGAAAGAAGCCACGATCCAAGAACAATCGCTTCAAGAATTGTCCTTAGCTGCCGAAAAGAAATCTTCTCGATGGGCAGCAACCCCATCTATTTGGCCGGTGAAGGGGTGGGTGACCTCTGGGTTTGGGCCGAGGGTTTCCCCATTTACAGAAAAGCCTGCCTGGCATGACGGCTTGGACATTGGCGCTGCTGCTAATGCGCCAGTTCAAGCCCCGGCTCAAGGACGAGTTACAGCAGTCGGTTTCGACCCCAAACTGGGAATTCTCGTGAAAGTCGACCATGGATTCGGCATTGTAACTATCTACGGTCACCTCGCCAAAGCATTGGTCAAAGAGGGGCAGCGTGTAAAACGTGGAGATGTCGTTGCCTTGGTTGGGAGCACTGGACTAGCCACGGGACCCCACTTGCACTACATGGTCAAGGTTAACGGTCAAGCCCTAGACCCCGTAAAGTACATCCTCGAATAGCTCGTTAGGCCTCCCGTTTCACCAACTGGCCTGTCATCAACCGACGTGGGTTATGACCAAGGCGCAGAGTACACATTCCTCCCCGTCTAACAAGGGCCACCTAATCGACTCAATCCCTATGCTATACTGCCACGCCATTACTGTGCTAGAGATCATGCCCTCGCCCAATTTATGACAGATATTGAAATCAACCGGTCAGTGAAAGCGCATCCAATCCACGATGTCGCCGATCAGCTTGGCATTCATGCCGGCGAGCTAGTTCCGTACGGAAAGTTGAAGGCGAAGGTCTCGCTTGACGTACTTGAGCGGCTTCATGCTGCATCGCTCGGCCGATATGTACTCGTAACCGCCATCAATCCAACCCCACTCGGGGAAGGTAAGACGACAACATCCATTGGGCTTGCGATGGGCCTTTCCCGCCTCGGCCATAGAACGGCCGTCACGCTTCGTCAGCCTTCATTGGGGCCGGTATTTGGAATCAAAGGCGGTGGAACAGGGGGAGGGCGTGCGCAAGTCCTTCCGATGGAAGATATCAACCTCCACTTAACCGGAGATGCCCATGCGGTATCTGCCAGTCACAATCTCTTATCAGCGTTTGTTGACAATCATTTGTTTCATGGAAATGCGCTTCAGGTGGATCAAAATCGGATCACCTGGCCACGGACATTGGGAGTGAGCGATCGGGCATTACGGCAGGTTGGGTTGGGAGAAGGGGCTGCGGGTCGCACGGGTCAGTTTGTGATTACAGAAGCGTCTGAAGTCATGGCGATGCTTGCCTTGGCATCGAGTCAAGCTGATTTGCGACGTAGGCTTGGGCAGATCATTGTTGGGTTCACAAGGAATGGTAAGGCAGTGCGGGCAGAAGAGTTCGGCTGTGCCGGGTCCATGGCGGTCTTGCTTAGAGAAGCGTTGTTGCCGAACTTGGTTCAGACGCTGGAGGGAACTCCAGCGTTTGTGCATACTGGTCCGTTCGGTAATATCGCCCACGGGAATTGTTCGATTCTTTCCGATGCTATTGCCTTGCGTTGTGCAGACTATGTTGTCACGGAGGCCGGCTTCGGAAGCGATCTCGGGGCAGAGAAATTTTTCAACATCAAGTGTCGTCTCTCAGGATTCAGGCCAGCCGCCGCCGTGGTGGTCGCGACGCTCCGCGCACTCAAGCTTCACGGTGGTGGAGGCGCAGTCAAGGTTGGGGCTCCGCTTCCGGCAGGGCTTACGGGGCCTAATCAGGAGGCATTGGAAAAAGGTTTTGCAAATCTGGAGCAGCACATAGCGAATGTGAAAGCCCATGGGGTGCCGGTGGTGGTGGCGGTTAATGCGTTTGCCGATGACTCCGCGGCTGAGCTGGAATGGGTTCGAACGCGGTCACAAGAGGTTGGTGCGGTGGATGCCGCGGTCTCAACCCATTGGGCCGATGGTGGGAAAGGGGCTGAAGCGTTGGCAAAGGCTGTGATCAGTGCCACAACGAAACCGTCTGCATTCAGATATCTCTATGATGCCGCCTGGCCTATCAAGAAGAAAATCCAGACCATTGCGACGCAAATGTATGGGGCCTCGGCTGTGTCGTTCGACGCACAAGCCGAGCAAGACATCGACGTGGCACAGCAGCTTGGACTCGATCGGTTGCCCATCTGCATGGCCAAGACGCCGTTTTCGCTATCGCACGATCCGGTTCTGAAAGGAGGCCCATCAGGGTTCACACTGCCGATCAAGGAAGTGAGAATACTTGCAGGGGCTGGGTTCCTGACGGCAGTCTGCTCAGGCATCCAACTCATGCCTGGGTTGCCCAAGAAGCCGGCAGGGGAGCGCATTGGAATTGATCCAGGAACGGGCGAGCTTGTGGGGCTGTCCTGAAGGTTAACGCTTCTTAAGATAGCGGAGAAATTCTGAGTCAGGGCTCATCACCATGGTGGATTTATCTTTGAAGGTTTTCTTGTAGGCTTCCATCGTGCGGGTGAATTCAAAAAATTGAGGATCCTGCCGGTAGGCGTCAGCATAGACTCTAAAGGCCTTCGCATCTCCCGCGCCACGAAGTTCTTCTGATTCCTTGTATGCCTGAGCCAGAATAATCTCGCGATCCTTTTCCGCTTCTGAACGGATTTTTTGTGCTTCCTCAGCGCCTTCTGCACGGTATTGCTTCGCCTGTCGTTCCCGCTCAGCTTGCATTCGGGCGAACACGGCCTTCTCATTCTGCTCAGGGAGGTCGGCGCGTTTGATTCTCACGTCCTGAATCTCAATCCCATACGCAGACGCTTTCTCATGCGACCGCTGGGTCACGATTTTCATGAGATCGGCACGATGATCCGCGACGATTTCCAGAAGGTCATGGCGCCCGAGTTCGACCCGGAGTTCAGAATAGATAATGTCGTTCAGTCGTAGGAGTGCTCCCCGTTGGGTTTGAAAGTTCTGATAAACTTTTAGCGGGTCGACAATCCGCCATTTGGCGTAGTTGTCAAGAAGGAGGGTTTTCTTGTCTTGGGTGATCACATCTTGCGCATTTGAGTCGTAGTCCAGCAGGCGCTTATCGAAGTAGGTGACCTCTTGAATAAACGGCACTTTCACATAGAGTCCCGGCTCCGTGATATTGCGAACAGGCTTCCCGAGTTGGACCACGATCGCATTCTGGGTGATGTCTACAGTGAAGAGCGGTGAGATCCCCATGAGAAACAATCCGATGACGACTACCCCGATGGCAATGATGATTCCCTGCTTGGTCATGGCGTCTGTCCCTCAATGGCAGTGCTGGCCATAGGCTTGTGACGATCGAGCGGGAGGTACGGAAGCATGCGATCGGCTGCCTTGCCATCAATGATGATTTTCTCGACGTTCGGGAGGATTTCTTCCATGGTTTCGATATAGATCCGCCTGCTGATGATGTCTTTGGCTTGATTGTATTCTTTCAGGGTTGCCGAGAAACGGTTGGCCTCACCTTGGGCGCGATTTTGTCGCGCCTGGGCGTTGCCCTTGGCCTGGTTTACTATCTGCGCGGCTTCGCCCTTGGCTTTAGGGAGAATGTCGTTGCGATAGCTCTGAGACTGGTTGATCAGTTTCTCTCGATCTTCTTTCGCATTCGTCACATCTTTGAACGCAGCAGCCACGGCCTCGGGAGGGCTGACGTCCTGGAGTTGGATGGCTGCGATCTGGACACCGCCCTGATACTGGTCGATAAGGGATTGCAGGAGATCCTGGGTATCCTGTTGGATCTGGGCTTTGCCGGTTGTCAACGCCTCGTCGATCTTGCCCTTGCCGACCACTTCCCGCATGGAAGCCTCAGCAGCTTTTCCAATCGTCTCATCGATTTGTGCGACGTTAAAGAGGTAGTTCGCAGACTCTTTAATCTTGTATTGCACGATGAATTCGATGGCGAGGATGTTCATGTCACCGGTGAGCATCAGCGCTTCTTGCGCCAACATCTGTTGGCGGCCTTGCCGGTCTGTCCGGAAGCCGACCTCTATACGGTGGAGTTTTTGGACTTTGGGTTGCAGGACGGTTTCGACGAAGGGGATTTTTCCATGGGGGCCAGGTCCCACGGTTCGGACAGGGGCGCCGAATCGTTTGACGACGCCCTCCTCATCCGGGGCGATGATAAAGACACTATTCCAGGCAACAAAAACGAGGAGTCCTGCCAAGGCGACGTTTCTGAGCCCGCTTGAGGGCATCAGACTCTTGAATGAGGGCAGCACATTTTTGAATTGAGATTGGGCCTGCCTGAGGACCTCCTCAAGCGGGTCGCTCTTCTTACTCCAAGGATCTTTAGGGTCCCATGCCATGCGATGTATCCGTCTGAAAATAATTGCGGTTGATTTCGATTTTGTGACCTTAGCAGACTGTCAGAAGCCTACGCAATCACTATATTCCGCCCAAATCCAGAGCTAGAAACTCCGCAATGTTGGCTGGGCAGGTTGTCTACCTGGGTTGTAACCGGTTCCCCTCTTTCTTCTCGTAAGAGGAGTGCGGTAACTCTCTCTCTCCTGTTGTCGAATACCCGTCACTGACCGGCACGTGAAGACGCACCGCGCCCGGCCCGCCACGCTTCCCCCGATGTTGTCACAGCGCCTTCGCGTCAGGTCGCCACGCCCAGTGCCCAGCACCGTTGTCGGATGGTGTGCCAACAGGCGAGCGCCTCGGCCTCCAACACGAGTCGCAAGACCACTTGTCCCGCATGGCGCAGAATCCGTCCGGCCACCTGCACCAGTTTTCACCACACCGTGGCAATCGTCTGCGACGCCCATGCGGCGGGACAGGCCAGGCGCGTAAAGCCGATGAACAGGTTGTACGCCAGCACCCCGATCCGGAAGAGCACGACATTGGCCCAGGACTCGCCACACGGCAGCTGCTCCAGCCCCACCGTTCTTTACCTCCTTGTTGAAGTTCTCCGCTTGGCCGCGCTGGTTGTGCCACCGCAGCACCGCGTGCGCCGTCTTCTCCTCCGCCGGCCAATTGCTCGCCACCGCATGATAGGCATACGGCCCCCTGGCCGGCTCAAACAGATCGTTCTGCGGCCGTACGTCGCGCGTGATGCTCAGCCGAAAGGCGGCCTTGACCGCGACATCCTGATCCGCCGTAATGGCCCGCCGCACGTGATCCGTCTCCAACTCATTGATCAGCGCCGCCGGATACGACGCATTGTCGGCCCGATACCGCGCCAGCCGCTTACCCAGGGGCATGCGGGTTCGACACTGCCGGGAGAACTCCAGGGGCCCGGCCCCGGGCGACACATTGTCCTCCAGAAATTCATCCGCGAGACGGACCGGGGTCTCGAACAGAAACCTCAGCAGGAGGCTGTAGCCCTGCTCGCCGGTGTAGCTCCAGTGCGCGTCGCGCTTTTCCCCCACCACTAACGTGGCATCCACATCGAGCGTGTACTCGGCTATCCCGTCGCGCAGCAGGATTCGCGCATTCAGCGCATCCTGCACCCGCCCCAGGCCGACCAACCCCGCTTGCCCGGTCTGCGGATCCCCCATGCGCCGCAGCCAATCGCCCACCGTATCCGGATCGGGGATGACCGCCCGACCCAGTAGCCGCAGCCGCCCGGCTTCGCGGGTCAACTCCCGCAGGTCCTCCAGACACTGGCACCCGGCTTGAAGCATCAGAATCAGCTGATCCACGAACACCGAGGGTGCATACCCGCGCTTGCTGCCTGGACCAGGCAGATACTGATCCGCTAACCCACAGCTGCCGAGCCCATGATTGAACTCTGCCAACAGGGCCAGGCCCCCATGAGCCGTCAGGGTCTCGTCCGTCCGTTCCAGCTTGAAGGGCAACACCGTTTGTCGCACACTGCATCTCACCTTGTCGGTTAAAGGTTGTGCTTCGTCGCACTTCCGTTATATCCTCGCCCAGCGCGGACGAGAAGGCATTATTCTGCCTCCCACCCAATGCCTCTCTCTGGTTTAGGGTGGCATTTCCCCGTTGGTTCATTTATACATCTTGAGTTCTAACTCCAAGTGCAACACTACCGGCCCTGATGGGCTAAGGTGTTGCCATGCCAAAACGATGCTACACACACTTGAGTGCTGAAGAGC
>JAWXBV010000066.1:0-40182 GCA_034440335.1 Nitrospirota bacterium
GCAAGGCCGCAGCGAGCGAAGAGGCGAGGCGTACGCTTCGGTACGTTGAGCCTCTGAGTGATGCGAGAACGCCGCTGGCGGACTTTTTCAGCATCCTGCTAAGACCTCGCGCTATGTGCGCAGACCCGACCGTCAGAGCGGAAGTCGGTCACACGTTCCGCCCTGTGCAGCACTCCCTTCTTAGCGCACCTCCTCCAGGGTTCACATCACTGACCTTGCCCTCACACCCTACGTCCCACGGTTTGACAGCCCACAGGTCTTTTGTTACGCTCCGCCCCAATTCTTGGCCTGTCACGACGAGCCCGGCTTTGCCCCCATGAATATCAAGGACTACCTCGAACAGAAGCGGGTCGACGTGGATCGGTTCCTCGATTCCGTCATGCCCAGCGCCACCACGCCGCCGACCACACTCCATGAAAGCATGCGATACAGTCTCATGGCAGGAGGGAAACGAGTCCGCCCAATCCTCGCCATTGCCTCGGCAGACGCGGTGGGACAGCCGGCGCCAGGACTGATGCCGGTCGCCTGTTCGCTTGAGCTGATCCACACCTACTCGTTGATTCACGACGACCTGCCCGCGATGGACAACGACGACTTCCGGCGCGGAAAGCCGACGAATCACAAGGTCTACGGCGACGCGATGGCGATCCTGGCTGGCGATGCGTTGCTGACAATGGCGTTCGATCTCTGCAGCCAGCCGGATCTGATGAAGGGGTGCGACCCGTCCCGCCAAGTGCGGCTGATTCAAGAATTGGCCTACGGCTCAGGGAACATGGGGATGGTGGGCGGGCAGGTGTTCGATATCCAGGCTGAAAACAAAGACATCGATCTCCCAACACTCCAGAATATTCACACGCATAAGACCGGCATGTTGATTCGCGCAGCGGTGCGGATGGGTGCGATTGCCGCCGGCGCAGAGGATCGCCAACTGGACGACCTCACGAGTTATGCCGAGGATGTCGGGCTGGCCTTTCAGATCGCGGACGATGTGCTCAATGTTACTGGGACGCGCGAGGAACTGGGCAAGAATCCCAATACCGACGCGGAGCGGGGCAAGAAAACCTACCCGACGTTCTACGGAGCCGAGGGAGCCAGAACATTGGCAGACGACTGCGTGGCTCGTGCAATCGCGCGCCTCTCTCCGTTCGGTCCAGCCGCCGACCCGCTCCGTGAGATCGCGCGGTATATCACCTCGCGCAAGAATTGATCGTCGTTCGTGAAACGTATCTCGTGAAGCGCATGATCGCTCATCTCGACAACCACTCCCAATCCAAACGTTTCACGCTTCACGTTTCACGCTTCACGTCTTCAAGATGAAAGCCCTCGTCACTGGTGCAACCGGATTCGTCGGCGGCGCCGTGGTGCGAGCGCTGGTCAAAAGCGGCCTCGACGTCCGCGTCTTGGCCCGCACCGGAGCCGACCTCCAAAATATTCAGCATCTGCCCGTCGAGCGGGTCGAAGGCGATCTGCGCGATCAGGCCTCGTTGCGGAACGCGCTCGCTGGTTGCCGACAGCTCTACCATATCGCAGCGCATTATGCGCTCTGGGCCAAAGACCCCTCGATTTTTTACGACGTCAACGTTACCGGCACGAAGAATCTGCTGGAAGCGGCCCGCGACGTCGGCGTTGAACGGATCGTCTACTGCAGCACCATCGGCGCGATCGGCCTTCCACCAGGCGGAGGGCTCGGCACGGAACAGACACCCGTCTCGCTCGACCAGATGGCCGGCCACTATAAACGGTCGAAGTACTTGGCCGAGCAAGAGGTCCTCACGCTTGCACAGGCAGGGTTACCGGTCGTCATCGTGAATCCGAGTGCTCCCGTTGGCGCAGGCGACGTGAAACCTACCCCGACGGGACAGGTCATCGTGGACTTCATGAAGGGTCGCATGCCGGCCTACATCGAAACCGGGATGAATATCGTGGACGTCGATGACGTGGCAGCCGGCCATCTGCTCGCGATGGAAAAGGGGCGGATCGGCGAGCGGTACATCCTAGGCAACAAAAACTTGATGCTGCGCGAGGTGTTTGAGATCTTGAGCCGATTGACCGGCATCAAGGCGCCCACGATCAAGTTGCCTAGACTGGCAATCCTCCCCCTGGCCTACCTCAACCAATGGATGGCCAACCTCACCGGTCAATCGCCTCGCATTCCGCTGGAAGGGGTGAAAATGGCGAAATACAGAATGCACTACGATTGCAGCAAAGCCATCCGCGAACTCGGCATCCCGCACACACCCCCGGAGGTGGCGCTGGAAAAAGCCGTACGCTGGTTCAGAGACCACAAGTACGTGTAATCATGAAAGTCCTGAGTTTTGAGTTCTGAGTTACCGGAAAAACAGCAGCTCCAAAGCATGTGCTTCGAGTTCTGAACACGATGCACCAATCCAATCAACATGCTGACCGTCAAGACCGTGCTAAATTCACCTTCTGAGACCCCGCTAACTCAGAACTCATAACTCATAACTCAAAATTCAGAACTGATGGACCTGCTCATTCTGTTTTATAAGACCATCCTCCTCCGCCCCTACGTTTTCGTCTTTCTGGCCGCATTCTTGTTCGCCGCGATTCAGCTGATCGGCTGGCCGAGGACCTGGCGATTCTGGCTGATTAGCTGGGCCACGGCCTTCGTCTGCGAATTTTCGTCCACGCGCACCGGCATTCCCTTCGGGTGGTACCACTACAACGGCTCGACCCTGGGCCAGGAGCTCTACTTCTCCGACGTCCCCTTCATGGACTCGATTTCATTCAGCTTTCTCCTCTACGCCGCCTACTGCGTGGCTCTCTGCCTCCTTCTTCCACGCAAGCCGTCCCCTGCGCCCACTCGCCCACGGCTCACACCGCTCCAATTCGATATGAACGCGCGAACGAGTTGGACGGTGTTCTTTCTCACAGCCTTCTTGTTTGCCTTCATCGATATGGTGATCGATCCAGTGGCGCTCCGCGGCGACCGCTGGTTCTTGGGTAAGATTTACTTCTACCCAGATCCAGGTCTGCACTTCGGCGTCCCCTTCGCCAACTATGTGGGGTGGGCCGTCGTGGGGCTCATTTCCCTCGCTCTCTATTTTCCACTCGAACGACGACTCCCCGTTCTCTCGACGCCTCCATCAGTCACACCGCGTCTCCTCTTGGGCCTGGGCCTCTACTATGGCGTCCTGGTCTTCAATCTCAGTGTGACGTTCTGGATCGGTGAATCGTTCATGGGAATGAGTGGGCTGCTCATGCATCTCCCCGTCATCATGCTGCTGGTATTTCGCCTGGCAGGGCCACGCACTGTCTCTTCATTGAAATAGCTCGGTGGCAATCAGACGGAAGACTTTGTATAGTCATACCAGTCACCATGCGAACGAAACTGATCGTCTTCATCATCCTCACGGTCCTCGGAATTATCGGTGCCTTTGGATGGGTGGGATATCAATTGTTCACGACCGGTTTTAGTGCCAAAACCGAGCCGCATGCCCTGGAGGTCTTGCTCGCGCGGAAAATCCGCCATCTGGCCATCCCGGTCGACCAGCGAAATGCGCAGAACCCCGTCCCCTTGAGCCCCGGCGTGATCAAAGAGTCGCTGGCGCACTTCGCCGACCACTGCGCGCTCTGCCATGCGAACGACGGAAGCGGCCAGACGCCCATCGGCAAGAATGCCAATCCCAGAGCGCTGGACCTCCGGCTACCCGAGATTCAATCGATGTCGGACGGTGAGATCTTCTGGGTGATTCACAACGGTATCCGCTTTACCGCCATGCCGGCCTGGGGAGAGGGTGACCCAGCAGAGGACAAGGAGAGCTGGAAGCTGGTCCACTTCATTCGCCATCTACCTCAATTGACGCCGGAAGAACTCGACCAGATGAAGGCGCTCAATCCCAAGACGCAGAACGATCGGGAAGAAGAAGCCGCCTTCGGGGAATTCCTACAAGGAAACGATGCCGCGGCAGCACAGATCGATCGCGGCCATCATCATTAATTCGTCGACGGGCGATACAGCAAAGAGGGTTCACTATGTGGTTACGGTTGATGGTCACGTTCACGTGTCTCTTCCTCTCGACGCCAAGCTTCGCCCACAGCGCCGACCAACATGTGCTTGGGACGATTATGGCCATTGACGCGACCCATGTCGAAATCAAAACGACCAAGGGCCAATTGATACAGGTTCAAGTCAACAAAAAAACTCGGTACAAAGACCAAAGCAATCCGAAAATGGCCACCATGCCCAAGGTGGGCGATCGTGTCGTCATTACGGCCGAAAAGGGTACGAAAAAAGGCGACAAAGCGTTGCTCGCCACCGACGTCCATTTTTCCTCAGCCAAGCATGCACCGTCTCCCACGCCGTCGGTTCCTGTTCCGGCTCCATAGGATGATCGATGCCGAAGTTCCACGTCGCACGTGAAATCAACAACTACGTGTGTAGCGGCGGAGTGCGCGCGGCAGTCATTCGAGTCCTGATCACGGGCATTGCCGTATTTCTGGCGGTCATGATCGTGCCAGGCCTTGAAGTCGACTCACTTCCAGCCGGACTCGCCGCGGTGTTGGTGCTCACGATGCTGAACCTCTTGGTCCGGCCCATTCTCTTTGTGCTGACCCTTCCCTTAATCGTCCTCTCGCTTGGGCTTTTTCTCATCGTGGTCAACGCGCTCCTGCTGGAACTCACCGCCTACCTGGTCGAAGGATTTTCGGTCACGGGGTTTTGGCCGGCAGTCGGCGGCGCAGTGGTGATCAGTCTGATTACGATGATTCTCAACGCCTGGACCGCTGACCACCATCCGACGGCACGTCGTTCGTTCCCCCAACGCCCACCTCCTAAGATCATCAATCCAGACGAGTAACGAGGCCTGTCAGGATGCTGAACAAGCCTGGCTAACTCGTCGGTCTCGTCTATTCGGTCTGTCTTGTCTGTTTGACTGAACGAAACGACCCCGATGAACCAGATAGACCAGGCAGACCTGGCTTGTGCCACCCGTGCAGTCCCTCGACGCTCTCGCATGCAGCCATAATCTCCCACGACCTGCGACGCCTTTTCATTGAATTGCTCGTCCTGCGTTGTTACAATGCGCGCTCTTGATTGGTCTAACCTACGAATGACACCCATAGCCCCACAAAACAAACCCCTTCCCGAGACGCATCTCCAACGGACGCTGACCTCCGTGCTCAATGAGCTGCCGGTCGACGCGGCGCTCGCCGCCCTGTTCGACCGTGACCAAGGCTCGCTGGTGAGCCATGCCGCACGAGGCTTCGCACCTCGCGATATTCAAGCCATCCTCAGAACACTGTCGGCCCCCGCTGTCGCGGTATCGACCCCCGCGAACGATCAGGAGGGCGGACGCACCATTCGAATGCGTTTGATTACGCCGGGAACGAAATCGTTGCTCGGGGTTCCGCTTCGACATCGGAACCGGACATACGGCTTCCTCGTCATCGGACGAAAAGAGAGCGTCGCCTTCGCGAAAAAAGAGAAGAGCTTGATGGAGCAGGCCAGCGACGAAGTGACGAAGGCGCTGGAGAAGGAAGGCCTGTTCGATATGAACGTCGTGCTCAGCCGCCCCTTTGTCGCACAGGAGCCGGTTCCTCCGCCGCCCTCTCCCGCAGAACTCTTCACCGCTCCGGCGTCGCAGCTCACACCGGAGCTCCAAGACAAGATTATGGCCGCCTTGACGGATGCCAGCCAATACGTCGCCTACGATCGCATCTGGGCCTGCCGCTACGATCCCCTTGCGGGCAATGTCGAAGTCCTGGGACTGGCCGGCGATCTGAAAAGCGAACAGAAGGACGGGAAGAAAGATCTGAAGCCGGGCCACCGCCTCACACTCGATAGCTCAGCCTCCGGATGGGCGGTCCGCCATCGTAAACCCCGCGTGGATCATGATCTCGCCTCCACCCAAGGGCGCTTTCTCGATCACAAATATCTCTTCAGGGACCGGCTTCTCTCCTCGCTCGTGATTCCCTTCTTCGTCCGGGGGCAAGTAGGCGGGACCATCACCCTGGCCTCGAAGGAAGCCGCGCGGTACCTACAGACGGATGCCCGCACACTTGAGCCGACGATTGAGAAGATCGCGGACATCCTCCAGGCTCCGGCGCCGATGCCGACCATTCAAGCCTCCGACACTGGAACAGCGGGCACTCCTGGAACCGCAATAGCCCCAGGACCCTCGGAACCCATCATCAGAAAACAAGAGCGGCAAGCCGCGATCGGCGAGTTCAGTATGTTCCTGGCCACAGAAGTGCGCGAGCCGCTCGCCTCGATCCGCGCCCAATTAGAAGAAGTCACGGGCGAAGGCATCCTCGACTTCGACCCGCAGACACGCGTCGAAAACGCCATGCGCGATTTGATCCGCATCGAAGCCATCCTGAACGAGATTTTGGACTATGCCAAACCACTTGAGCTGACGCGCCGACTCCTCCGCATTCCCGAAGTGATCGAGAGCGCCCTCACGGTCATGGCCACCGACCTTGAAGTCACCAGAATACAGGTCACCAAGGACTATGCCACGATGATCGCACCGGTCCGCGGGGACGAAGCCAAGCTCCAACAAGTCTTTCTCAGTATTTTCAGGAACGCAGGTGAAGCCATGAACCCCGGTGGGCATCTCCATATTCAAGTCACCCAGCATCGGGCGGGGCGCGGAGTGGAAGATCATATCCTCATCAAGAACGACGGGGCTCCTATTCCGGCAGAAATCGTCGATAAGGTCTTTGAACCATTCTTCACCACGAAGCGGACCGGCATCGGTCTGGGCCTCGCCTCAGTGAAGAAGATCATTGAAGAACATGGTGGCTCGATTGCCATCGGCAGCGCCCCTGGCGAAGGCACCACCGTCACCATCCGCCTCCCCGGCCTCAGCCACGGTCCGTCCTATCGCGGACGCGGCCGCCGCCGGCCACCCGTCCGCCGCCCGGCCTAGCCCGTCTAATCGGTTTGGTTGGTTGGTCTCGTTTGTTTGGTTGGCTGAACGAAACGAAGCAGATGAACCAAATCAACCAGATAAACCAAACGAACCAAAGAAACCAGTTTTGTGCCCCTCGTCTGAGCCATCGAAATCCTAGCCCGCATCGCTCCGTATCTGGAGCCAAAGCTGCCAATTCCGATGGCTGTGTGCGTTTCGTTGAGTAGCTCAGGAAGGCGAAAACTTAACTCGGATTCGGCATGAACGATCGCTTACGAACTGCAAGGCTGAGACATGTGAAACGTGAGCCAGGTTGGCCTTTTCCTGACAGGATATGTGTACAAGTATTGTTAACGCTTGCCGACAAGATGGCTCGGGACAACTAACGCGATATTAAGCCGCACGGCGCTTCTTACCGCGTCCGTTTGAACGCGTAGTGAGACGTGATGATTTTTCTAAGAAACGTCCTGCTATGAACTTGTGCAATACACTGGCAATAAGCGTTTGGTAGGGAACACCTTCTTCTGCGGCACGAGCCTGGATTTCAGAAAGATCGGGTGTGGACAATCGGATATTGACACGCTTGTTCTTCCTTAGGGTTGCACGAGCGTACTCCCGATACCGCCGCAGAGACGCCTCGGAAGTTACCATTGATTTAAGCTTGCCTGCCTCAAAAGCCGACAGAATCTGTTTTTCATCACGAGAGAGAGGTTTCATGATTGTTCCCTCATTCCATAATCACGTGTTGCCTTGCGGCTAGGAATAATCGTTTTCAGAAAGACGTACTCCGGTTCCTCTACATGCGGCACGAGATAAACATAGGAAGCAATCGCCACAACGTACACACCTTGGTTTGGATATCGTCCTGAATTTGGGTGTTCCACATGGTCCAATAGTCCACCGGACTCAATTGCCAGAACCACATCCTCAAATGAGACGCCACGATCTGCTTTCAGCTGTTCGTTCTTCTGGGGATTCCAGCGGAAAGTTTTCACCAGGGAGAGTATAGGCTAAGCGGTGCCTTTTGTCATCAGATAGCAGTACGGGAAGCCAACAGGTCTAACGTTTGACATGAGCGGCCTGCCGAAGGCAAGTGCGCTCAATGGAAGAGGAAGACTTAAGGGGTCTGACCCCTTTGTTTGCTGGGGCGGCCCGCGTCTTCGGGCCGCGGCGACGCCGGGCGCTCCTGCGCGAACGCACCGGGAGTACCACAAAACCCTGCCACCACACTGAAGCCAATCGCCATGAAATACCTGTGTACAATCATCATCGATGTCCTCCTCGATAATCCCGCTCCACGCAAGGCCGTGATAAGCGGATAGACATAGGTTCGTGGACCGTGCCCTGTATCTACATCCAACCTAGTTCTTGCCATCGACTATGGCATGCCTCTATTTCTTTCCACCATGTAACAATCGATGCGGTTGTTCAATTGACCGTTCATTCCGATTGGCGCACACCAGACATTCCCCACGTTCTTCTTTCAAAGAAATTCAGTCATTTATAGGGCAATGGATTAGTTTTATCAACGCTCGTGTAACGTCTCTTCATTGGAGAGTAGCCTGTTGGACCTCCTACTGCGCACGTCCAACGAAGGTTGGTTCATCTCGTCTATCTGGTTTGTCTGGTTGATCGGACTGGAAATTCATCCAAAAGAACCAGACAGACCAGAAAGACCATCCAACCAGACAGACGAGCCCGAGCGCGTTCCACGAGCACAGGAGATCATCAGCTTCCATCCCCTCTGGTCCTTCCATGCTTGCTCGTGCTCCCTCTCTTGGAAGGGCCCTCATGTTGGTCTACGTGCGGTCGTCGAGCAATCGATGGTTCCCGGAACCTTATCGGCCGCCAATACCGTCTGGGTGATCATGGCACTGGCGCGCGATACATTCTTCGCGGCCTCATGCACTTAACCCGCATTATTCATGGAGGTTCGTCGCGCAATCATGTGGACGTGAAACATGACGGGCACTCAAAGGCGTGAAGCCCTGAGGCATACTCGAGCAGTACGTTGAAGGGGAGAACGGCGAGACTGCCCGTTGCAGCCGCGTATTCTCGCTTGCCGCAGACGCTTCATGAATAATGCGGGTTAAGAATCGAGTCGTGTCCGAAATTCTTCGAGGGTGAGCCCCGCTTGCCGGAGCATTTCGTGAAACAGCCATTTGGGAATGTCGCGCTTGTGCTGGTGGCTGATCCGAACTCGCAGGATCGACCCGTTCGGCAAGAACTTTCGCCAGGTTTCGTGCTTTTCCGATCGAAGATGTTCGAACCCTGCACGCTTGAGCACAACACGAAAGTTGTTATACGTGAACGAGGCCATGCTTGATCTCGATCAACGTGCGCAACTCCCAATCAGTCTTGCATGCAGCGACAGCCTCGATGTAGGGAAGATGATGGGCTCGGTTGGGACTCGTGGCGTACCGATCTCGATCTTGGAGATACTCCTTCGCGTAATTCCGAATAGCTTCGATGAGGTCTTCCAGGGCGGCGTCTGCGGTCGGAAGCTCGGTCACGAGGTCCAGTTCCGGACATTTGGCACAGTAGTGGCCGTTGTCCTTGGCAAGAAGAACCGTCAAAAGAGGTTCCGCAATCATAATCTTGGGCTCTTTCGCCCGACGACGAGTCATCTTTGAAATTGCCATGAACGTCTCCTCCCAACACACTGCATTGTAATTCACCGGCTGAGCACGAGCAACTCTCCCCTACTTCCTTGCTCACCGAGCCATCAATGATACCTGGAACTTTTTTCGGTCACGGGCCTTCACTCCCTACGGCCTTGCCCGTGGAACAACGGCACGTCCCTGGGTGGAGAGAATGCCTTGGCAAGCTCAAGGCAGGCGGGTGAAATAGCTGCCGGGGTTGGGCGGGTGAGAAGGTGGTCTCCTTGAGCAACCTGTGGGAATGCTCGTCTATTGTGCCACTCGTGTGAACCATCGAAGTCCTAGCCTGCGTCGCTCCATATCCAGCACCACAGCTGCCAGTTCCGATAGTTGTGTGCGCTTCTTTGAGTAACTCAGGAAGGCGAAACCCTACATCGGATTCGGCATGAACGATCACTTACAGCCTACAAGGCTGAGACATGTGACACGTGAACCCGGTCTGCCCGTTCCCGACAATATGGCTGATGCCGGCTAACGCTTGAGATGAGAGGCGGCTTCCGGCTTGCCGGATGACGTCCTCGCGATTGAAGGGTTAGGCGCTTTTCGCGACAGAGTAGCCAGCATGAACAAGCACCTTTTCACAAAGGCTCAAGAAGTCTTCAACTGAAAGGTCGTTTTTCGCATCATTGACTCTCCACGAGCAAATGCGAAAACTTGCTTCAGTTACTCCGGCACTGACGTGATCGACGGTTGGGAGAAGTGCGAAGCCAGACTTATAGCTATGCCGACCATTCTTTGACTCCTCGTTGTCGTACTTGCTGATGAGGTGCCAATCAAGGGCTTCTCCTGTATAGGCGTCTTTCCCATTGCTGAGGACGACAGCTGCATGAACGGCCTCTTTGTACAGGGATTGGGTTACTCCTGAGTTAGACCGCTTTCTGTCTCGCTTCACATGGGCGGCGGCTTTGCGTGTGAGCCAGCGTTCATATGCTTCTGCCGAAACGCTCTCCGATAGAAACGCTGGCATTGTGTGCTTGCGGGTGCCCATAAAGCGCCTAACGGCCCCGAGGATCAGCGGCGGTCGTGGAGCAAACGACGTTTGTACAACGCTCAGCGCCCGGGGGGCGGATTACCCGTTTCCGGCTCGATCTTGCGTGGACTCGGCGAGCGCAAGGACCGTAGACCGGTTGCAATGGCCTCGAGTTCGGAGCCTGCACCGCTCCTCTGCATCGCCTCGTCGAGCACCTCGCGAAAGTCGACCCGCGCGTCGGACAGGCGCGTGACTCGCCAGGTGAAGGTGTAGTCGGGGAAGTCCCAGCCGCCACACGCGCCGTCATCGATGCAGGGGAACAGCGTGACGGATTCGATCAGTTCGTCGCCGACGTGAGGCAGCGCGGCCTCGAGCTCCTGCGTCGAATAGTCAATCCTGGCGCGGCCAATGAAGTCGTCGCCGTTGCCGTCATTCACGCAGTGAGGGCCACCATGTTGGCCAGGGCTTGGAGGGCCAAAAAGGCAAAACCCCGTCGGGACTCCGAAGTCCTTCTCCCAGAACTCGACCTGAAAACCCAACGGTGCTGGCTCGCCGGTATCTACCTTGCCGAGCACGACGATGCCGGGGCGTACCGCAACGATGCAACTCTTAGCCGGGTCGAAGTGGTGGGTGTCGCCGGAATCGATGCCACCGATCTCGTCGGAGACAGTCCAGCCTTTGGCATCGTCGGTCCTGATCATCACTTCGTCGCTGCCCATCCAGTCGAAGCCGCTTTCGTCTCGTGCCTTAAATCGCATCGCCTCGATCTTGTAGCGCCGTTCGATCCACTGAATCGTGTCCCAGCTGGTGGCTCTCGACGCCTCCGCAATGGTCGGGCGGCCCGCGTCTTCGGGCTGCGGCGATGCCGGGCGCGCCTGCGCGAACGCACCGGGGGTACCACAAAACCCTGCCACCACACTGAAGCACATCGCCATGAAATACCTGCGTGAAATCATCATCGATGTCCTCCTCGGTAAGACAGCTCCAAGCAAAGCCGCGGCAAAACTTGCAAGCACAAGCGCCTATGTACACATCTTGTGTCTCTATCCAGCCCAGTGCTTGTCCTCGGCTATTGCGTGTCTCTATTTCTTTCCCCCACGGAACACTCTATGCGGCTGTTCAATTGACCGTTCATTCCAATTGGCGCACACCAGACATTCCCCACGTTCTTCTTTCAAAGAGTTCCATCGTTTATAGGGTAATCGATGAGTTTTATCAACGCTCGTGTACCGTCTCTTCATTGGAGGGTAGCCTGTTGGACCTCCTACTGCGCACGTCCAACGAAGGTTGGTTCATCTCGTCTATCTGGTCTATCTGGTTTGTCTGGTTAGGCGGACCGAAAATTCATCCAAAAGAACCAGATAGACCAGAAAGACCATCCAACCAGACAGACGAGCCGCGCGCGTTCCGCGAGCACAGGAGGCCAACAGGCTCCCCTCCTTCCTAATCTCATCCTCCTCCACTTCGCCTCAAGGGGAGCAGCCAGACTGTCCTTCACTGCGCGCGTCCAACGAGGGCCTTCTGAGGCCGCGCGTTGCGCGAGCACAGAAGACCGTCTAGGCTGCCCTCCCATTCTTCTCATTTCCCCGCACATCGCCCTCAAGGGGAGTGGCCGAGGCTGCCCTTGACTGCGCGCATCGAGTGATATGTATGCTCCCTCCAAGCTTGCTTGTTCTCTCTCCAGGGATGGGGGCTGATTGATCTTCCACTGCGCGCAGCTTTCTCACCCGCCCACCCACCGGCAGACATTTTTCACCCGCCCTGCCCTCCGATTGCTTCGCAATCGATTTCCCGGGACGTGCCATTAGCCCGGGCGAGGGGAGTCCTCGACCGCGCGTTGCGCGAGCACAGGAGATCATCAGCTTCCATCCCTTCCTCCGTTCTGCGAGCAAGAAAGGCACCTGGCCACTCCCCACTCCAATCCTCTTTACCTCACCCTGTCCCTAAGGGGAGGGTGGCCTGTTTGGCCTCCCACTGCGCGCGTCGAACGAGCACATTCTGATCGTGCGCGTTCCGCGAGCAAAGGAGGACAACAGGCCACCCCATCCTTCTTTTCCCCACCACGCCATCAAGGGGAGTCGCCAGACCGTCCTTCACTGCGCGCGTCCAGCGAATGTTGGTTCATCTGGTCTATCTCGTCTATCTAGTTTGTCTGCTTGATCACACTGGAAATTCATCCGGAAGAACCAGATAGACCAGAAAGACCGGCCAACCAGACAGACAAGCCCGAACGCGTTGCGCGAGCAAGAAGGGCACCTGGCCACTCCCCTCCCATTCTTCCTTTGACAGAGCCCCCCCCTCCTGGCTATGATCCTAGGTGGTTGAATCCACTTTGAAATTGAACAAGCAGGGTTTCCAGCCACCACCATTTTTCAAAGGAGTAGGCGCATGAAGCTCGTAACCGGCACTGTCGCGACCGTCTCTGGTGTCTTCTTTGCCTTATCGATGGCCTCGGCGAATCCATCGCTTCTCCCCAAGCATGAAGGTTACCCGGCGAAGGCCAGCGTAAGCCCTGTGACGGGCCAGCCGACCGCCAACGATCCTGGGCAGTCGGATGCGCATGGCGAGGGTACGCTGAATAAGGCAGCCGACTCCTTTAAGAGCGCCCAACAGAATCTCATGAAGACGGACAATGAGCGGATTACCAAAGGCCAGGGCGCAAACCAGCTCCCGACCGTGCAGGGCCCACAGATCAAGATCGCGCCTCCGGTCACATCTGCCACGAAGATCGCCGGCGATCGCAAAATCGAGTAGCAAGGATGCTGAAAAAGTCCGCCAGCAGCGTTCTCGCTTCGCTCAGAGGCTCAACGTACCGAAGCGTACGCCTCGCCTCTTCGTTCGCTGCGGCCTTGCTGAACAGCCTTTTTGAGCATCCTGCTGCAACTCCGACATGATCCTCGTCAGCGGGCTGTAAATAGAAACGCTCAACTAGATACAGTAAGGGGGGGGCCAAACTTATCCGGCGCCTCCCTGTTTTTTTGTTGATCGTGTCCTCTGCGTGGGAGCTATAACCCTGCGCAATCTGAATCGCCAAGGTTTCTTTGCCCACTCGCCTGCATAATCGACACCGATTCGGGGATGAGTCTCCACGACTCTTTTCCCTTCCAAGGTCCCTCGATCCTCGAACCAGAGAGATTCGCCGGTCGTAAGATCCGCTCGGTTGAGGCTACGATCGATCTGCAGCGCGCGACAGAGCCGCCCTGGTCCATCGATCAATCTCCCATCGAGTTCAACTGCCCTAATCAATACGGCTGAAGGGAACTCTTCTCGCTCCGTCACGACGTTCAGGCAATGGTACATCCCGTAGATCAGGTAGACGTAGGCGACCCCTGCCTGGCCAAACATGACCTCCGTCCGCTGCGTTCTCCCTTTCGACGCATGGCAGGCCTTATCGTGTGGACCAACATAGGCCTCCACTTCGACGATCTTCCCTGCCAGCATGCGCCCATCGATCGAACGTACGAGATACTTGCCAATGAGCGATCTCGCAACCATGACCGTTGGACGGTTGAAATAGCTGCGGGGAAGAATTCGATGCATGGCAATTTTGAATTTTGAATGATGAATGTTACATGGGCAGAAACGAGCCCTTCAATTCAAAATTTACCATTGATCATTCAACATTAGCCGCAGAGCGGCTCAGAAGTACCAGGCCACGCCGCCCATCACCGTTCGTGGGTTTCCCGGCACGAAATGAATGTCGGTGACAGGACCCGCTTCGTTGCGAAGTCGAGACGCAAAGGCAAACGTGGCCTGTTCCCATCTCGTATTGAACAGGTTCTGCACGAAGAGGAAGGCTTCCATCCGACCATGAGACAACCTAATTGGCAACTGGTACCGTTCGGTTAGGTCGACATCGATCCACGAGGGGGCCTTGATGCTTCGATCTTCATTGAGTGGACGGACCCCCAGATAGGTCGCTTGCAATTGCGATGTGAGTCCTTCCGGCCATTTCAAGAGTACTGCGCCATAGGCCGTCACTTCAGGCGCGAGAGGGATTGCCTCTCCACTACGAAACTCTGCGTTGGTATAGGTCACGCTGCCGTTGAAAGACAATGGCCCCCAGACTTGGCCACGCGCGGCCGCTTCCACGCCTTCACGTGTGCTTGCGCCACGAATTTCCGTTCCCCCTGCGTCTCCCACAAACAGGAGTTCAGACTTGAGGTCCAATCGCCAAAGCGTTGCGGTCAATTCGACTCCTTCTGGTCCCCAGGGTTTCAACCGCACCCCGACCTCATAGCTCTTGGCTCGTGCAAGCGGGGAGGACCCAGGTACGACTGCCGAACGTGCATCGTTGCTGTGATAGCCCTCGCCATAGTTGACAAAAAAATCGGTGCCGGCCCAGGGGCCTAGGATGAGGTTGATTTTCGGCAGGACGATGCTGGAGCTTGTCCGTCCGGCTGGTTGGTCAGCACAGGTCGCGCAACGATTCCGCACATCGAAGGTGAACGTCTCTGCACGTAATCCACCCGTGAGCCTCATCCATGACGTCGGCTGCACCTCCGCCTTCACGAATGGCGCATAGGACGCCTCAAGAACATCGCTGTCTGTCGTGGTCCCGATCGGCACTCTCGTCCTGTGAGCCCCAAGTCTTGCGTGAATATTGTCGACTCTGGTTTGAAACCCAATCGTTCCACTGCTCGGCAGACCCAGCACTTCACCATGCTGCTTGTATCCGAGATCGCCTCCGTACATCACGCGGCGATCAGACTGCTGAATCCCGTCTCCGTTGACAGGATCGTTGAGGAAGAAGGTAAAATTTGTAAATAGGTCAAGCCGGTAATATTGTCCGTACGCGTTGGCAAAAAACTGACCGCCCGCTGTCGTGTCGTAATGGTAGTTCACCTTGGCAGTGCTGCGGAGCGTCTTGCCCCCTTCTGAAGGGTCGATCGCACCGAAACGAGCAATCGTGCCGTCCGTCACGGCGCGTAACGGGATTTCGCCAGATCCATTCCACTGGGATTTGTGAAACGTTGCTGTGAGACTGAGTTCATCGCGACTGGACAGATTGGTCGTCATCTTCCCCATGAGATTGGTCCGAACATAGCGATTGTCGTTCTGAAACGGGCCGTTCGTATAATAGCCCTCAGCAGCGAACAGGGTACGCACCCTCTCCTTGGTTGGAGAGAACATGAGCAGATGTCGCTGCGTATCGAACTGCCCACTGGCCGCCTGGACGACCCCTTCTTGAACCATCTGCCGCGTCCTGAAATTCACCGATCCCGCCGTGGCAAAGTCGCCATATTCAGGAAGATAGGCTCCCTTGGAGACGTCGAGGCCTTCGATCGTCTCAGGAATAATAAAATTTAAGTCGGTGTAGCCTTGCCCATGGGCATGGCTGCGGAGATTGATCGGCATCCCGTCGGCAAAGAACGCGACATCGGTGCCGTGATCGGCATCGAACCCGCGCAGAAAATATTGATCGGCTTTCCCTGCTCCGCCGGAATGCTCGACGGCAAGGAAACCAGGAATCAGACGCAGCACCTGCGCCGGCCTGCCCTGCGGCTGAAGAAGAATTTCTTTGTCCGGGATGAACTGCTGGGAGGATGCCGCGACCGGTCGTTCGCCAATGACAGAGACCTCCGGAACTTCCAACTCGGGCACGTCAGGATCGTGGGCCTGTACAGACTCTCCGAAGGTCAATCCTACGATCATGGCAGACAAGAAAAATAAAAGACGCCGCATCCTCTCACCCTCACTTTCATGACATGGACGGATGAGACGCCCACAGTAATCTGACGACAGCCGACTCATCGACTGGCGCAGACCCTCGTGGTCCGGCAACTTCGTCGGCTTGGGAAGAGCCCGGCTAGGCGGGCAAGACCTCACTGATCAGGGAGCGAACCCGGAAGAGAGACTGTGCGATCAACGCGTCGAGGGTACCTGTCCCTACTCCCACAATTTCCACACGAGCCGATTGATGGGAAGCAGAACCTTCGTGGCCCTTGCTCCGAGAATAGCGTGAACGATCTCCGGCGTGACCTCACCGAGCATCGCGCCAGGCAATACAAAATTGAGCGAGGCCACAATGACGTCCACCGTAGGCAACGTGTCGGTGATCGCATAAGGTCCGACACCTACCCGCGTCGCGCCGGCTTGTTTCATCGCCGCCGCTGCAACGGTGTTTGTCCCCAACGCCACAATGTGATGAGCCTGGCCGAGTTCCAATCGGAGTCCTGCTACCAGCCGAGATCCAAGACCACCGCCCCGCCCATCTATGACACAGACCCGCATGGCCTACACCAGTCCCTTACCGGTCGTCGTCATGGTGAGTTTGCCGTGCTTCACGCCCTTGACCGACACCAAAGCATCCGCCACCTTTCTGATTTCAGACCCTTTGCCTTTCACCACCAAGACCTCGAGACAATGGTCATGGTCGAGATGGACGTGCATACCAGAGAGAATCTGCCCATGATAGTCATGTTGAATGTCGGTCAACTTTCCCGTCAGATCGCGCACATGATGGTCGTAGACGAAGGTGATCGTGCCGACCGTCTCCCTGTTCCCGTCCCACTCCTGCTCAACCAAGTTGTCTCGAATCAGATCCCTTAACGCCTCCGAGCGGTTGGTGTACTTGCGCTTCTTGATGTGTAGATCGAACGCATCAAGCAAATGATGGTCCAATGACACGCCGAATCGAATAAGCTTTTTCATGGCAGCCTCATTAGTAGCACGATATTTATATTCATAGCACGATCGACGACGCTCAATCAACCACCAGCCCACGATTCCTATCATCATACGAATCTCGCCAGCGAACTGGATTCATACGCAGGGTGAGTGGCGGAAATGGAGAGAACTGAGTGATCGCCGGCACAGAAACAAGCGGTGCAGGCACTTACTCGAACAGAGTTCCGATAACGTCTCGTTCTGGGAGAGAAAATGAGGGCACCTCCCCAATTATTTATACGAAGGAATGGGTGAGATTGGATTTCCGGTTTGGATATTTTTTTGTGGCCCTTCAGAAGACCAAAAGATAGCACCAGCTACGACAGCCCGGCACAGGCATACACATCCAAATCGTGTCGAGCCTCGTAGGTATGATCAGGGCGCGGCTGGTGTCGACAAGATAGCGCGTCATTCAACATTCATCTTTCATTTCACCAGGAGGGCAGGGCCATGAAGACTAGAATCACATCGTATCTCATCATCGGTGGATTGGTGCTCAGCGTCACGGGCTGCAACACCATGGAATCGACGTCCAGTCCTGCGATGTCCAAATCGACAGCCATGGCAGACAAGTCGCTCTACGATCGTTTAGGCGGCAAACCGGCAATCACCGCCGTCGTGGATGACTTCGTTGGGCGCGTCGCCGCCGACAATCGTATCAACGGCAAGTTTGCCAACACCGACATTCCCAGATTCAAGATGCTGTTGATGGAACAGATCTGCCAGGCCTCCGGCGGGCCTTGCACCTACACCGGCCGCAGCATGAAGGCTACCCACGCCGGTATGGGTGTCAGCAGCAGCGATTTTGATGCGCTGGTCGGTGATCTCGTCGCCACGCTCGACAAGTTCAAGGTCCCTGAGCGTGAGAAAAACGAATTGCTCGGCGCGCTGGGCCCGATGAAGGGCGACATCGTCGAGAAGCCCTCTATGCATTGACATAGTAGCCACAAAAATAGACAGCAGCATGTTCGTATCGGTTCCATGACGCATTGTTCTCTGAGGAGGCATCTATGAAATACCTACTAATGCGGAGGCTGGCCAGGACAAATACCAGATCTGTGACCAGACTCCGCCTTTGATGGCGGCCTTGTTCACAAGAAGGCGACCCTGTTGACACCAATTCGAACACTGGCGCTGGGGCACTGACACCGCTTCTCAGCCAAAAATGAGCAATATTGAACAGACAAGAATATTTCCGTTGCGATATATGTGTCATGCCTAGTGCCTAGTGCCTAGTTCATAGTGCCTAGTGCAATGAAGTGAAAGGAGGCGCGTTGCGGAAATTTCGAATAAGTGATAGACCGGATCCATCGCAATTCACAAACTACCAGGGGGGGATGATCATGAGACGTCGAAAGAGCCGAGCGGGTGCGCGAATAGGTGCCGCGGCTGTCTGCGCCGCAGCGGCAGGAGCGTTTTTGTGGGCCTTGCCAGTGACGACCGCCGTGGCGGCGAGCCACCGAGAGGCGCCGTTGATTACGGAGATGCCGAAGGTCGACGGAACCGACTGGTACATGTTCAACAGTTATGAGCCTGGACGTGAAGACTATGTAACCATGATCGCAAACTATCTTCCTCTGCAGGCTCCATACGGGGGACCCAATTACTTTTTCTTGGACCCAGAGGGCCTCTATGAGATCCACATCGACAACACTGGAGACGGCAAGGAAGACATCACGTTTCAGTTCCGCTTTAAGAACACGTTAAAGGACCTGACGGTCGCGGCTGGGGGAAAGACCATCTCGGTGCCGTTGGCCAACATTGGGCCGATCTCAGACGCGAACGCGCCGACCCAGAACATTTCAGAAACCTACACGCTCGATATCGTCCGCGGCAACCGGCGAAGCGGCAATCGCCAAGCCATTGGGACTACCTTCACGAAGCCGATCGATAATATCGGTGAGAAGTCTGTTCCCAACTATGAGACCTACGCTCGCTCGTTCATTCACAATATCACCATTCCCGGGTGCGACGCAGGCCAGGGTCGGGTGTTCGTCGGACAGAGGCGAGAACCGTTCTTCATCAACCTTGGTGAAGTATTCGACCTGATCAATCTCAATCCGCTTGGGTCGCCGAGCGCCAAACGGAATATTCTGGACGACGCCAACATCACGTCACTCATTCTTGAAGTTCCCAAGGCCTGTCTCGTCCGCAACGCCAGCAGCCCTGTGATCGGCGGCTGGACGACATCCAGCTTGCGGCAGGCGCGCATTCTTCGGCCCGAGCCGACATTCGCCAATCCCACGGTTGAGGGCGGGGCCTGGACACAGGTGTCCCGGCTTGGCATGCCGTTGGTGAATGAGGTCGTGATCGGATTGAAGGACAAAGACCGGTTCAACGCCTCAAAACCCGAGAACGACGCGCAATTTGCCGACTATGTAACGAATCCCTCCCTGCCTGTATTGATTCAAACATTGTTCCCGACCGCAATAGCGCCGACACAATTTCCACGGACCGATTTAGTTGCGGCGTTCTTAACCGGCGTCCAAGATGTGAATCAAATCTCTACCACTCCAACTCCATCTGAAATGCTGCGGCTGAACACGGCCATCCCAGCCACACCGGCAGCGGTACAGAACAATCTTGGGGCAGCTCTCTGTTTCGTGAATGGTGTCCTGACCTTGACCAATCCGGGCTGCGATGCGTCAGGATTCCCGAATGGCCGTCGGCCCGGCGATGACGTCGTGGACATCACGTTGCGCGTGGCCATGGGCTACCTGCTGCCGCCAGCAGTCGCGCCGGCTGGTCGGTTGCCGTTCACTGATCAGGCCACCGGAAGCGCAGCGATGTTCGACACGCGGTTCCCTATCTCAAAGCCCCGCTCCCCGGTTCACCACAATAGGAGGCAGTCATCATGCGTGCCAACACATGGGTCAAATTGATCGGCTGCCTCCTCCTATTGGGGGGATGCAGCGGCAATGACGATTCGCCTCCTCCCGCAGGAGGCGGAGGAGGAGGCGCTTCGGCCGACTCCTTCACTAATACCGTCGCACAGATCGCGGCGTCGAGGAATGAAGACCAAGAGCCTTCCGACCAACTGGCTCAACTGACGGCAACGACGCCGGAGAATAGCGAACTGGCCAATCTCTGATACACAGGAGGACGGAAGGAGCATGGCCTAAGAGCCTGTTCCTTCCGTGCCGTCGGGGTTCAATACACATGTGGCTTCGAGATCGGATGTCGACAGGTTCGTGGGCTGTACTGCAGGCATGGCTCGTGTCCTCCCTGTTCCATGCCATGCTCTTTACGTTATGTATCCCCATCTATCAGCATCTGCCACAGATGACGCCTGAACCATTACGTTTGACCATCAGTCTAGTCGAGCCGTTCGATCCGCCATCGAAAGCACGCTCCACACAACCGCCGGGTAAGGAACATTTGACAGCAGCTCTCCCATCTTCGAGTCATCCAGTCGCTCCGCCTCGGCCATCGACAACCGTGGTCCACGAGAGGGAATCACGGACGCAACGTGAGACGGCAGTTCAAGAACAGGCATCACCCCTTGTGAAACATGCTCGCGGTTTGCTCCACGCCCCCGCCCTGCCGCTATCTGAACAGTCCGTGGTCATTGAGCAGCCGAGCTCTGCCGAGAGTCACGCGATGACTGTGCCACAGCCTCCGGCAACAGGCCTGCCGGATCGTCCCACCCTATCGACGCCCGCTCCGGCGCTTCGGCAACAGACGTACCCGCTTGCGAAAATGGCTCGGAACTCCGAACCGCCTACAACCCTCGTCGAACCCGTCATGCCTCCGGAGATCGCCGCAACGCAACCGATCCCGCAGGCCGGCGAGGCGACATCTCACCCACCATCATGGCCATTAGATCAGCCAATACGGACTGCCCCTGTCTCATCGCATACGCCATTAGATGCTAATCCGCTGGACCCTTCCCCGCCTCTCGCAGCCAGCGTGATATCGACTGTCGCTTCTCCGGCTCTTCCAGTCACTCAGAACGAAGGTGACCCACCACCTCTGGTAGCCACTCGCGCTTCAATCGTCGATCACGGACCGTCTCTCACTGCCGTGGAGTCCGGACCGATTCGAAAGGAGGAGGAGACTCACTTGGGCCAGTCGTTCCCGGGGAGTTCGGTTCAGGCGAGATCGCCGGCTGACTACGGCTGGCTGCAACAAGCGCTGTTCCATCGGTTGGAGGAGTTGAAACACTCATCAAGGCCTTCGATAGAAGATTCAGGTCTCCTGCGAGTCCTGGTCAAGGCGGTCGTCTCCAGCAGCGGAGAACTGATGGAGGCTGAGATCGCCAAAAGTTCAGGACGCCGTCGCATCGATCAGGAAGCGATGGCGCTCGTGCAGCGGGCGTTCCCGATGCCGCTGGATCGCGACTTGGATCGCCCCAAGATTGTCATGCGCATTCCCATCACTTTTTCGGGTGACTGATCGACCGCCCATGAACGGCCTACGACGATTCGGATGGGTGCCGGTAGCGACATGGCTGCTGTTATGCCATGCGCCGGCTCACAGTGAACCCTATGTGCCCGCTGATGATCGGCAGGTTCTGGAACGACTGCGTGTGAACAGCCTCGATCCAGCCATGCGCGAGATCAGAGCCTTACGATCCGGTCTCTCCCGTGATCCACAGAACCTGGACGTGGCCGTGCAACTGGCCGCCCGTTACATCGAGGTGGGCCGGTCGGAAGGAGATCCGCGCTTTCTCGGCCAGGCCCAAGCGGTGTTGGATCCCTGGTGGTACCAGCCGGCACCACCGCCTCGCACACTCTTGCTGCGCGCGATCATTCGCCAGAATGCCCATGAATTTGATTCGGCCTTGGTGGATTTGGACGCAGTCTTACAGATTCATCCGACGAATGCTCAGGCGTGGCTGACGAAGGCGTCGATTCTGCAGGTGCAAGGGCACTACGAAGAGGCACGTCGAGCTTGCCGGCCGCTCATGCGCCTGGCCGCTCGGCATATCGCCCTGACGTGTCTGAGTGATATCGCCGGACTGACCGGACAAGCCGTTCGTAGCCGAGAGTTACTCACATGGGCGGCGAGCCAGTCCGGCGTTCCCGACCGAGAACGGCTCTGGGCCTTGACCGCCTTAGCCGAATTGTCGGCGCGCACCGGACAAGCGCACGCCGCGGAAACGTATTTTTCCGATGCGCGGCGCGTCGGAATCAAAGATCAGTATCTCCTGGGCGCCTATGCCGACTTTCTTCTCGACCAAGGACGCGCGCCTGAGGTCATCACGCTCTTGCAACATGAGACCAGAGCTGACGGATTGCTCTTGCGCCTGACGCTGGCTGAGCAGGCGCTTCATCTTCCCGCGTCCAAGAACCATACCGCCGAACTCGCAGCCCGCTTTGCTGCCGGTCGAGAACGAGGCACCCGCGTGCATGTGCGAGAGGAGGCGCGCTTCACCCTTGCGCTGCTGCACGATTCGCAAACGGCTCTCACCCTCGCACAAGCCAATTGGGAGATCCAAAAAGAGCCCTGGGACGCGCGGCTTCTACTCGAAACCGCACTGGCCTCCGGCAGTCGACAGGCCGCGAAACCCATTATCGCATGGCTTCACACCAATCATATGGAAGACACACGGCTTCAACAACTGGTCGCTCAGTTTCCGGAGGAACAATCCTGATGCGCGTGATCCTCGCACTTGCGATTCTTCTTCTGAGCACTCCCGCCTGGGCGCACAAACCCAGCGACAGCTTGCTCTCGCTCACGGTTCAGGACGATCGTATTGAAGGCCGATGGGATATTGCCTTGCGAGACTTGGACGATGCGATTGGATTGGATGCCGACGGGGACGACGCGATCACGTGGGGAGAGGTCCGGTCTGCGCAAGACAAGATCGCCGCGTACGCGCTCTCACGCCTCATCATCACCTCAGGCGAGGCACGCTGCCCCGCGCAAGCGCCTCGCCAGCTGATCGACAACCACACCGACGGCGCCTACGCCGTCCTGCTCTTTACGATGACCTGCCCGAGCACCATCGAGACGCTTCAGGCCGACTATCGACTGCTGTTCGATCTAGACGCGCAACACAAAGGACTGCTCCGCCTGATTCATAGGCAAGAAACCACGACCGCCATCTTCAGCCAAGAATCGCCGACCCACCAATTCACGATCGGCCAAACCTCGATGTGGCGTCAGGCTCGGCAATACGCGCACGAAGGCATCTGGCACATCTGGATGGGTTACGACCATGTGTTGTTCTTGCTTGCGTTGCTATTGCCCGCCGTCTTACGGAGAGTGGCGGGCCGGTGGGAACCAGCCCAAGACTTCTCATCAGCATTCTGGGAAGTCCTTGCAATCGTGACGGCCTTTACGATTGCGCACTCGATCACCCTCGGCGTGGCCACTGTAGGTCTGATTGCGCTGCCGTCTCGGCTGGTCGAATCAGCGATTGCCGCATCAGTCGTCTTTGCGGGCATCTCCAATCTGTATCCGGTCCTTGTCCAACGCCGCCGGTTGGTGGCTTTTTTCTTCGGCTTGATCCACGGCTTTGGCTTCGCGAGTGTGCTCAGCGATCTCGGTCTGCCGAAAGGGTCTCTGGCACTGAGCTTGGTGAGTTTCAACCTTGGGGTTGAGGTGGGTCAACTGGCGATCGTCGCCATATTCTTGCCGTTCGCCTACGGCTTGAGAAAGTCTTGGACCTATCAGCGGCTGGTGCTGGCAGGCGGTTCACTCTGCATCGTCGCCCTCGCCTGCGCCTGGCTTATCGAACGAACGCTTGATCTCAAACTGATCCCTCTCTAGCAGGATGCTGACTATTCAGGTGCTATCACTCAAAGTTTTATCGTGACAACATGTCGCGCAAAAACTGACTTTCACGCAGACTGCTAGCGCCTGAGCAAAGAGAAGTCCCTGGGTCGGAGCGACGTTACTCGCTTTTCACAGGAATATACATGACGTTCCCTTGCCGATTGACCAATAGAAGTGCCAGATCGGAGGGCATAATCGGATCGGCCAGTCGCTGAAATACCTCGAAGTTGGGTATCGGCTGGCGATTGAGTTCCAGAATCACGTCGCCCGGCTGGAGACCGAAGGATTCGGCCAGGCTGCCTTCTTCAATATCGGTCACCACCACCCCGCTGGTGACAGCCAAATCCATCTGCCGAGCCAGCGGTACCGTCACATCGTCGAAGACGACGCCGACGAGAGGATGAGCCGTGGCAACTGCGGCCGATGTGGCTTGATTCTTCTTCGCCCGTTCACGCGGCGCCTCCCGCACAACCAGTTCAGCCTGGTAGGGCTTACTCTCCCGCATGAGATCCAGTCGGTGCTTACTTCCGATCGTCGACGCGGCGATGAGGTTCCGAAGATGTCCGCTGTCCATCACGTCGCGGCCGTCGAATCGCACCACCACATCGCCGCGCTTGAGTCCGGCTTTCTCGGCGGACCCTTTCACCTGCACATCGGTCACGATCGCGCCTTTCACATCGGGGAGACGAAAGATCTTGCTTAATAATGGTGAGACGTCTTGCGTCGAGGCGCCGAGGAACCCACGGACCACATGACCGGTCTTGAGCAAGCTCTGCATGGCGGATCGAGCCATATTGCTCGGAATGGCGAAACCCACGCCGACGCTCCCGCTATTCGGACTGGCAATCGCGGTATTAATCCCCACCAATTCTCCATTGAGAGTCACCAAGGCCCCGCCGGAGTTGCCTGGGTTGATAGGGGCATCGGTTTGAATGAAATCTTCGAAGTCCGCGACCCCGACATCGGCGCGGCCGACGGCACTGACAATGCCGAACGTCACAGTGCGGCTCAACCCAAGGGGGTTCCCGATCGCGAGCACAAACTCACCGACAGCGAGGGTACTCGAGTCTCCCCATGTGACCGTCGGAAGATTGGTGGCCTGAATTTTCACCATCGCCACGTCGGTCTTCGGATCGGTGGCCACCACGCGGCCTTTGTATTGGCGCCGGTCGGCGAGAATCACCTCCACATCGACCGCATCGGCAATGACATGGTTGTTCGTCATAATGTAGCCATCCGACGACACAATGACGCCGGAGCCCTGGCCATATTGCCGCCTCGACGGAGCATCCTTGAACAAGCCGAACGGCAGCACGTCGTCGCTGAACGCCTGATCGCGCACCATCACCGTAGAGGCAATGCTGACGACAGCGGGGATGACTTTGGTTGCGGCCACCTTTACCTGCGCCTGAAGTTCCCCTCCGCCTGTCTCAGGAATCACGCGACTCTCGGCCAACACGGTTCCGCAGACGGTCGAGCCCCACACACAGAGCCCGATCACAATTCGCAATGTGAAGCTGAGTCGAAACACGCCACGGTCCTTTCTCGCAGGCTGCTGAAAAAGTCTGTCTCGTCTATCTGGTCTATTCGGTCTGTCTCGTCTGTTTGGTTGAACGAAACTAACCAGATGAACCAGAAAGACCAGATAAACCGAACAGACCAGTCAGACTGACGGCAAACGGTTGTAGCCTAGCATGCGTTGGTCGAAGGCGCACTTACAATTCCAGATGACGCAGCCGGAGGGCATTCGTGATGACCGAGACAGAACTGAAGGTCATGGCGGCACTGGCGATCATGGGGCTCAAGAGTATCCCCAAGACCGGATAGAGCACGCCAGCTGCAATCGGTATCCCGATCACGTTATAGAGAAAGGCAAACAAGAGATTCTGCCGAATATTCCGCATCGTAGCCTGACTGAGCCTCCGCGCACGGAGCAGCCCTCGTAAATCCCCTTTCAGCAGCGTCATCCCCGCACTCTGAATGGCCGTGTCCGCTCCCGTTCCCATCGCAATTCCGACATCGGCCAACGCCAGGGCCGGAGCATCGTTCACACCATCTCCGGCCATCGCCACCACGCGACCTTGCGACTTGAGGTGTGCAACGATCTCTCCCTTTTTATTCGGCAAGACTTCAGCCATGACCTCCTCAATACCAACTTGCCGAGCCACGGCTTCTGCGGTATCGCGATGATCTCCCGTCACCATGACGATGCGAAGGCCTTCGGCCTTGAGCTCCTGCACGGCGTCACGAGTCGAGGCTTTAACCGGGTCTGCGACGCCCAATAGACCGGCAGCCTGTTCATCGATGGACACAAACAGAATCGTCTGCCCTTCATGACGAAGGGAGGCCGCTTCATCATCCCACGGCTTAAGGCCCTGGCCGGATATCCCGACGTCGTTTTGCAAAAATGCCGCAGTCCCGATGGCCACGCGATGCCCGGCGACTGTCCCGGTCACCCCCTTCCCCGTCACCGAACGAAACTGCTCAACCGGAGCACAGGCGATCCCTCGCCCTTCCGCTTCCGCCACCACCGCAGTAGCCAGCGGATGTTCGCTGCTCCGTTCAAGACTCGCAGCGAGGCGCAACAGCTCGACATCGGACCAGGGCGGCACAAACCGGATCGACAGCAGTTTTGGTTTACCCTCCGTGAGGGTGCCGGTCTTATCGATCACGAGCGTATTCACCTTGCCGAACACTTCCAACGCTTCAGCCTTCTTCACCAAGACACCAACCATGGCTCCACGGCCGGTTCCCACCATGATCGACATCGGCGTCGCCAATCCCAATGCGCAGGGGCACGCAATAATCAGGACCGCCACGGCATTGACGAGCGCATAGGCCAACTTCGGCTCTGGCCCCCAGAGCACCCATGCTGCCGCCGTCATCAGAGCCGCAACCACGACCAGCGGGACAAAGTAGGCTGCCGTCACATCGGCCATTCGCTGGATCGGCGCCCGGCTCCGTTGTGCCTCGCTCACCATCTGCACAATTCGAGCAAGCATCGTATCTCGCCCGACTCGTTCAGCGACCATCACGATCCCGCCTGTGCCATTGATGGTGCCCCCGGTCACTCGTACTCCAACGGTTTTTTCAACCGGGATCGATTCCCCCGTGATCATGGATTCATCCACAGAGGTCGTACCTTCTTGGATTATCCCATCGACCGGCACTCGCTCTCCTGGCCTGACACGGAGTCGATGGCCTACCTGAACCTGCTCAAGCGGCACATCCTCTTCCCGTCCGTCCGACGTGATCAGCCTGGCGGTCTTTGGCGCAAGCCGGAGCAAGGAGCGAATCGCGGAGCTCGTCTGACTCCGAGCCTTCAACTCAAGGACCTGGCCGAGCAGGACGAGCACCGTAATCACGGCCGCTGCCTCAAAATAGACCGCGATCGAACCATCATGCAGGTGGAATGAGCTGGGAAGCAGCGACGGCGCGACGGTGGCCACCGCGCTGTAGCCATAGGCTGCACCTGTTCCCATGGCAATGAGCGTGAACATGTTGGGGGCTCGGTTCACCACCGAAGCCCACCCGCGCTGAAAAAATGGCCAGCCGCCCCAGACCACCACCGGCGTCGCCAGGAACCATTGCACCCAATTCCTCACCGAACCCGTGAATACATCTGGAAGCGACAGGCCGGGAACCATATCGACCATGGCCAGCAGCATGACCAAGACGGATGGCCCGAGACACATCCAAAACCGCCGGCTCATGGCCTCGAGCTCGGGATTCCGTTCATCGTCGAGTGAGACAACTTTGGGTTCCAGCGCCATCCCGCAAATCCGGCAGGCCCCCGGTTGCGTCTCAAGCACCTCCGGGTCCATCGGACAGATGTACTCAACCACCCCACCGGATGGAACCGGCATGACTTGGGGAGCGCGCTGTTCAGGAGGCGTCAGATAGTGGATCGGATCGGCCCGAAACTTGGTGAGACAACTCGTTGCACAAAAATAATAGGTCGTCCCTTGATAGGGATAAGAACCCGCTGCCGTGGCTTGCTGCACCGTCATTCCGCACACGGGATCGATGGCCGTCGACTCCATCACAAGGGGGGTAGGCTGCATCATCGGAAGGGGTCTTCTTGTGGTTGGCTTCGCAGAACTGACCAGCTGTGGCTGCAACGCCCGCTCTGGGTCGGCCTTGAACCGTTCCAGACAAGACAAGCCGCAAAAGTAGTAACGTTGCCCTTGATGCTCGTGATATCCGGCTGCCGTAGCCGGATCGACCGTCATCCCGCAGATTGGATCAATCGCCATCTTGCCTCAGAAGGAGTTTAGAGTTCTGCGTTTTGAGTTCTGAGTTCTAGGTTTTCGGACTCACCTTAACTCAACACTCAGCACTCAGAACTTTCAAGCTTACCTCTTCGTGTCGTTCTCCAGAATGCTCCGAATGATCGTGATGACATTTTCAGGAGTCATGTTCGCGCCATCGACTTTAATATTGCCATCCAACAAGACCGACGGAGTGGACGACACTTTAATCCGCTCGCCCCACCGCTTGCCTTCTTCCAACGCCTTGGCCGGTTTTCCACTCTCCATGCCTGCCTCGAATGCGGCCACATCTAGGCCGACTTCTTTGATCAATAACGAGCGAATCGAGCGATCCAACACCCCATCAATTTTGTCTTTATGGATCGTGCGAAACAAGACCGTCTTCATTTCGTGACCCTTCCCCATCATCTTGGCCTGCTCATACATATCGAATGCCGTCGGGAGCTTTCCGCGAATAACAGGGTACCCGACCATCGTGATTTCCACCTTGTTGCCGAACTCTTTCACGAGCAGCGGCAATCCTGTCTCATCGAAGTGGTGACAATGCGGACAATAGAAGTCGGCGAACTCTATCAACTTCACCTTGCCGGGTGTATGTGTGGAGACCTCGCCCGACACGATTTCGAACTTGCCATTCAAATCGAGAGGCACGGCGGGGGCTGGTGTAACCCAGAGAACGGCAATACTCCATACAACCGCGCAGACCGCCGAAGCCCATTGCACATACTGTCTGTTCACCATCTCGACTCCTTTCTTGGATGTAGATTGATCGCTCATTATATCGAATGCGCCGTGAACTTACTCCCTTACTCTTTGTGTTAGACTATGTCATGTTCGCGAGTACGCTGCTCTCCATTCTGGCCTTGCTCGTCACGCTTGCAAGCTGCGCCTCTACGCAAGAGGTCGAAGACAGACAGGCCCTCACGTTTCTTCAGGTCAAGGCAGCACCGGACTCCTTTAAAGGTCAACCGGCGGTCTTCGGCGGGAGAGTATTGTCGGCCCGACGACAGAAAGACAGCACGAGGATCGAGATCTTGCAGTTGCCGCTCGATCGATCGCTACGGCCCGGATACGACTTGACCAAGTCACAAGGCCGCTTCATCGCCCTGCAGCGAGAATTCCTCGATCCCGCGACCCTCCCGACAGGGACCAGACTTACCGTGACCGGTGAAGTCTCCGACTCCATCACACTGCCGTTTGATGACACAGACTATACCTATCCCGTCATCAACATCGCACGAATACAAGTCTGGCCCGCACAAGAAGATATGGCCCCCCGTATCCATCCTTATATGGTGCCACGTCCCTATTGGGGGCCTTATTGGGGCCCCTATTGGCAACCGTGGCCGTACTACTGGTAAGCGAGAGGGGCGAGACTTGCGCGACGAGCGAGACGAGCCCGAACCTTCGACTCTGCTTTCTGCGGTGGCATTTCTCGCAAGTATCGCCCTTCCCGCGCATCTCGCCGACTCATCGTCCCGATGTCCCGACAATCCGCTCGACGCGATCGTCGCGCCCGCCGAGGTCGAGGTACTGGTGATACTGGGCTAGCGCTTTTGGTAGGTCTTTCCGATGTAATTCATAGAAGACACCCAAGTTGTAGTGCGCTTCCGCATAGTTCGGTTTCAACGCGACGGCTCGCTCATAGGACCGCTCCGCCTCTTCAAGCCTGTGTAGACCGGTGTAGATCACACCTAAGTTCATATGCGCTTCGGCATACTCCGGGCGATACCGCAACACCTCGCGAAATTCCCGTTCGGCCTCCACGGGCCGGTCCTGGCTCCGATGAATAAACGCGAGATTGTAGTGGGCATCCACGAATGAGGGTTTTGCCGCAATGGCCTCTCTGTACGAGTCGGCAGCTTCCGCGAGCACATTGTCCTTCTCCGCCATGCGCCCGGCGAGATACCAACCATCGGCATGCCTGGGATCGAGCTTGAGCAAGCGGCCGACCATCTCTCGTGCCCCGCGACTCTCTCCCTGTGCCTCATACAGCAACGCGAGACTATACAAGGCATCACGGTGGCTCGGATGAGCGACCAACAACGTTTGATAGGTCTTGGTGGCCGAGGCGACATCACGACGTTGCTCGTACAATTTGGCTAAGTCGCGGTACGAATCGGCATGGCGTGGATCAATCTCAATCGACCGTTTGAGAGCCTGCTCCGCTTCAACCAATTTCCCCTGAATCCGATAGACCTTGGCGAGATCTTTCAACGCGTCGGGATAATCCGGCTTCAGCTTGAGCGCGCGGGTGAAGGCATCGACAGCCTGAGCCGATTTCTTTTCTTTTAAATAGATCGCGCCGAGCAGATGCTGGACCTCAGCTGAGGAGGGATTCACATCGAGGGCTCTCCTGGCAGCCTCGGATGCCGCAGCAAGATCGCCTTTTTTCAGCAGCCCAACGCCTCGCTCATAATGCGACTTCGCGGCATCCGGTTGCTCGCCCGCCGCCGGAGCCGAGGCAAGAGGAGGGACCACGGCGAGGCACAGGATGAGCAACACGATGGCGCGGGGCTGGAAAAATCGCTTCATAAACAGCTGACGCCGATCCTTTCTCCCGCAATCGCAGATTCACTACGCCTGCACGTGAAGCGTCGTTCGTGAAGCGTGAAGCGCAGGACGGGAAAAGTGTCAATCAAGCAAACTATAGACGGCAGCCACCATGAAATCAACGAAACGCACATGGCCTGCGATCAGTGCGCACAAAGACACTTGCAGGATGAGCAGTCGGTTCGGCGAGAAGGGATAGGACGATCACCAGGATGCGAGAAATTTCGTGTGATTGAAAACCTGGCCTTAGTCAAATTCAATGCGCGTTCCTCGACGACTGGGAGCTACCTGGCTGCCCCTCACATTTTTTCCCACAGATTCTTCCATTCGCTCAACACTCCCGCTACCTGCGCCATCGATTCGATGTCTTGCACATCTTTGGCTTGAGGTCGTCTGACCTGCAATATTTGATGGACATCCAGTAAGTCATGCGGTCCGCCAGCATAGAGTTTCAGAATAATCAGCACTGGCCAGGAGACGACAGGAACCGAACATCCCAGGACAGACAACGTCTCGATATGCCCAAAGGCTAACTCTGTGAGAGCAGGCGGGAGAGAGACCAACTGCAGCGAGAATGGTTCACGCTCAACCTCGATGGACACAGTCACCACCCCTCGCAATGGATCGTCTGGTTCACCAGCTTGATAGCGGCCACCGACGAATGTTGCGAGCGCCTGTGGGTCAGATTGGTCGATCGCAATGGCAAAATCGAAGTCTTGAGTCGCTCGCGGCACTCCCCAAGCTGAGACGGCAAACCCGCCAATGAGCGCATAGCCGCTGAGGAGCCCTCGACTCTGGGCCGTCTCAAGACGTGAGAGGATTTCAGCTAACGCTTTTTGGAACACGCGCGGTGGAAAGCGGCTGCAGCGTCGGAAAGCTCAAGGGCAACGAGCAGCCGCTGTTCAGGGGTGAGTCGTCGGGCTTCGTCAATTTTCTGTTGTGCCAGCATGTCGCCAAGCTTGCTGGGACGCCGTGAAGCATTCCGCCCAAGAGACGAGGATGTGGTTGTAGACTTCGCTTTCATGCCACTATCTTACATGGAAACGACATGTCCGTCACCACTCCACTCGAAGTGGCATTGTTCGACCGAGATGCAGCCGCCGCCTATGGCCGGCTCCGCGCAACGATTGAACAGAATGGGACACCGATTGGATCGATGGATCTCCTAATCGCTGCCCACGCACTCAGCCTCGCAGTGCGTGTCGTGACGAACAACACAAGAAAATTCCAGCGCGTCCCCGATCTACGCGTTGAGAACTGGGTCTAGCAAAGACATCAAGGCAGGCATTCCACGCCTTTTCATTGCAAGAGTGAGCTGCGACGTGACGAGATTGGAATGGTCACCGCGGAGAGTATCTTAATGTATGATTGCAACTTAACCCCCATTTCCCATTGGGGGTGTCTTCACCCCATGCAAGGAGATGGGGTCATTGTGAGGTGACCCGACCCGTGTGACCAGCAACGGCTAATTAGACTGGGGCGGCTTCAAGTGATCGAATCCTTTTCTCAATGGCTCTTGGAAAATTGACAAAGACGAAGTGGGCCTTGTGATAGAGATAATCCTCACCACTTTCGTCCATGATCCGAACCAGGTCGTCCTTGGCAGCTTGTGGGTCTGGGATGATTCGATACACCTTGCCAGGAATCAAAGAGGCTTTGTAGTCGGTGTTATCCACGCAGAGGGCGAATGATTTTGCTAGGTGTCTCATGATTCCTCCAAGTACCGCTTGATTTTGAGATCCCGCCTGCCGATACCGTGCGCTTCATACCAATGAATCTCTACCATTCGCAGTGCACCGTTCGGCAACCGGACAGTCGCGATTCCTTTCAGCTTCCGCCAGCGGCCTGGACCGTATGCTTTGCGGAGATAGCGCCGGATGCGAATCCTGGAACCGGTTGCAATGATCTCAACCTGGGTGATCCGCCCAATAAGTTCAAGCTTCACTCGCTATGAAACCACACAGCTTATTATTTTGTAAAGCAGCGAGCGTTTCAGAAGTCAGACCACTCTTGTTTTCTTCATGCTCGAATTGATTTTGCTCACATTTCAACAAACACAGAGGCTGGCGTAATGCGAAGTCAAGCAATGAGGTAGCCCCAGCCGCCGCCTATGGGCGACTCCGCGCAACGCTTGAACAGAAGGGAGCGCCGATCGGATCGATGGACCTCTTAATTCCCGCTCACGCGCTCACCCTCGCGGTGCGTCTCGTGACGAACAATGCGAGAGAATTTCGGCGCGTCCCAGGGCTACGCGTGGAGAACTGAGCCTAGCCCACATTATTCATGACGCTTCTGCTGCAATCGCGGATTCGCTGCTGCGACGAGCCTTCGGCGGGTGGGCTAGCGAAGGCATCAAGGCAGGTATTCCGCGCCTTTTCACTGCAAAGGCAAGCTGCGATGTGACGAGATTGGGATGGTCAACGCGGAGAGTATCTCAATGTTTAATTGCGGGAATTGATCCCCTTGGCGAGTCTGTTGTGTGAAGATTCCGAATTTCTCCGGCTTCGGGGAACCAAGACAACGGGTGAGGATCTTGATTCCTACCTTGGTACGCGGTTACGCAGCAGTTCGCTTACGCCTTGCAGCGGTTCGCCTTCGCTGTACCGGCTCTTTACGTGAACGTCTGGCTCGTACTGTTCCCGCACCAGCGGCATCGCGCAGTACACGGAGCGCCCGATTCACGGAAGCTGTGTCAGGAAATACCTTTGCCAACTCAGGCTCGACCAGCACAAGATTCGTCCCTCCCCGTGCCCGCTGATAATACTTACCCCTGACGCCACCCTTGAGTTTCGTCAAATCATACTCAGCCCGGAGATCATCCTTTGTCGATTTAGTTGAGGCCTTCCGCATATTGCTTCCTTTCTTTCGGCGTCGCCTTTCGGGCGCTTACGATTCGAATCCCGTCTCCACGCTCGCAGTGCGAGAGAAACAGTACACGACCCCTTGTCGATATGCCGATAGTAATTTCGCGTGGCTCTGCTTCAGAATGGTCGGGATCGCCAAACGTGAGCGCTCTCGAATCGAGGAACACCGAGGCTGCTTCCTCAAATGAAACACCGTGCTTCAGTCGGTTGGCTTGAGCTTTCCTCGGATCCCACTCATATATCACGGTGCTACGATAGCACGACTCAGCACCCTAGGCCAACCAGCGATATATACACAGACTACACAGCCAGTCTCCCATCATTTCTGTGACGGAGTCCTTCATCACCAACGGCAAAACTTCCTCGATAGGATGAGAAGAGATGGGAGTGGTCAGCGGCGACGAGGAGCCGATGTTAGGTTACAAGGCGTGACCCCATTTCTGACTCGCTCAAAGTTCAACAAAAACTCCCGACCCCTTATTCGTACGCGCGGTGCGTCTCGTGACCAACAATGCAAGAGAGTTTCGGCGCATCCCAGGACTACGCGTTGAGAACTGGGCCTAGCGAAGGCACCAAGGCCGTAACTCCACGCCACGCGCGCCTCTTCGCTGCAAAGTCGATTACAATTCGACAAGGTGGAAATACTTCTGCAGCGAGGATCCAAATATATGATTACAAGACGCGACCCCTATTTTGACACTCACGGTAGCCGCGCAAACAAACGCTGTCGGTTTCGTATCACCGTGGCGTACGGATTGGCGACTGCAACGATTTGTTAGGCCTCGTGCGCTCGCTTTGTGCATGAATCGCTATCCCAGCTTTCGGCGACGCAAGCCTTGCGTATGGCGCGCAGCTTTCCGAGCAGTCTCCAGCACCCTACTGAGACGGGCGCACTCAGCCCTGTTTTCAACCACGACGTCGCCGGAGTGAGCGGCACGCTTTCGGACAGTGTTCAGATCGTCGATCGAGGAGTCGTCGAGGTCAAGGAGCCCGAGATACCGGCCGGCGCGGAGGAGATTAGGGAACTGTGCATATTCGAGCAGGGGCATCTCGAGATCGTGTCGCTTTGCGTTTGTCTGCCGCTGTCGGGAAACGGTCGCGTGCCCGCCCAAAGCCGACGCCTGCTCGACCTCACTGATCTTGAACGCGCGGGCCGCATCCAGCAGTGCCCGTTCAAGTTCCAACATCGGATATAGCCAAGCTATCCTGGCGATAGGCTTGTTGAGGTCGCTGGCATCAATAAGACCGACGACTTCTGATCGGTAACATACAAACTGAATCAAGTGCGCGCCAAGCGGAGCGAGAAGGGATTCGGCTGACGCATCGTGTGCAGTGCGATGAGCCCTTCGGATTCGAATCCTTTGCCCGTCGGTCCGGCTCCAGAACTCCAGGATTTTGCCGTCCGTACGACTGATTGGAATGGCGTCGAAACCCATCGCAGCAGCAACTTTCTCGGCATCCACGTCGCGACTGCGTTGGTCGAGAAGCTTCCTGGGTGTCATGATATCTTCAGCACGTACAGTAAAGTTCATTTCGTCACAAGTAGGGGCCTAACAATAATTAGACTGATTTGGATAGGATGCGGAGTTTTAATTCTCTGTCTGTATTACGCGCCTTGGAATGTCTTGCCGAAAAACTGTTAACCTTTTTGCCTTCAATTATTTACTCCCTGTCCAGAAATTTATCACGGCATCTTATGCGGACCAGCATAAGACCACCGATGGTTCAGCGCAAGCGCAGCGGATCAGCAATTACAACAGAAGCGCTCATGAGAAGTGTGGGCTAGGGAAACAAGAGAACACTCCCGCCGGATGCTCAAAATGGCATCCCAGCAAGGCCGCAGGGAGTTCGGCGACTGAAGCGTACCCTTGCGGTACGCTGCAGGGAGACGAACGACTGAGAACGATGCCGGGGGACATTTTCAGCATCCTGCTAGGGGCGTCGATTTGAACCAGTGAAGGCCTGCTTAAACACCGCGCGGAGGCCGAAATAGGCAACGGAATCTTTGAGGTTTGAGTACAACAATTTGAAGGTTCCCATGTCCGGATTGGTGACATATTCCATCGTGAGGGCGATCCGTTCTTCCCCCTCGCCAAGCGGAGTCACCGAATGCCAAAGCTTATCTCCGTTGAAGATGACGAGATCGCCCGGTTGTGTGACCAATTCAAGATGTCGAGGCTGTTTCACCGGATCGTCCTTAAACAATTCGCAGACGAGTTTGCATTGCGTGGACTGATCGACGAGCCCCATCAGAATGGTATAGCGAGCTCCCTTGTAGTAGGACGTGTCGTAGTGAAATCCGATATGGTCCCCCGGCTCCGTATAGTAGTAGAGCGCACAGGAATGGGGGTCGTTCTCAGGACAGAGACTGAGCTTGGCTCGGACTAGGCGGCTCAAGAACTCGATGAAGGCCTCGGATCGATAGAGATCGAGAAAGCGCGGGGCCTTCTCGATCACTGTGTAGTAGCTCACACCCCCGCCTTTTTTGTGGCCGGGAATGTAGTTGCGATTCAGCAGGCTCTTCACCCCTTGCGCCTGGGGGACGAGATACTCCTCCACCACCGATCGAGGGAGAAACTGTGGAATAAACAGGAACTCGTTCTGGTCCCAATAGTCCCGCGAGACTCGATCGAGATCCAATCGATTGACTGCTTCATCGACCCTGTCAACGAAGGAGCCGATCAGTGACTGATTCACATGCCACCTCCTCAATCGTCCATCAGGATGGCGAAAAAACCGATCTTGCGAACCGTGAAAGGTGAGACGTGAAAAGTGAAACGTAGGACTGTTGAGGGCTCTTCCTCTGAAACATGTTACGGGTGACGATTCACATCTCGCGGATCGCTGTTCACACTCAATGTGGCGTACTGAACACCGGCGCCTTCACCACTTCCACATCGAACGGCAACTTCAGATCGAAGAGAGAGTCGCCGAGCCCGATATTGGATTGGAGCGACGAAAATTCAAAACTCGCGACATTGCCGCTCATTTCGTAGAGAGAGATCGTCCGAATGAAGTAGGTCTTAGGAAACACCTCCAACACGATCCGTTGCAACGATCTTCCCGCCTCACCTTCTTGCGATTTCGGCAACAGGGTGAGTAACCGGATTCCTCCCACGCCCCGTCCCTTCCCCGGCGTCGGCTCAATGTCGAACGACTCATCCAGTTTGGCCGCCCCCAGCAACAGCTCCAACGGGGCCTTGGAAGCCGCCATTTGTGTGAGCTTCCCGACCAACACCTGTTTGTGCTCCGGCACATACACCTTCACATCGTCCCGATTGACATAGATGTCCTCGACCGACGGATCGAGGTAATTCCACCGTAACCGTCCGGGCTTTTTGATATAGACCTTCCCTGAAGACATGATAGGACGCTCGAACCCTTCGATCATGGTCTTTTGCGCAAAGTCTGCCTGGAGATCTTTCGTTTTCTCATACCGCGCCTGAAGCTGCTTGACCACCTCCCGCACTTCCGTCAAGGCATTCTCATCGAAGTCGCTTTCAGCGGAGAAGACCGTGGGTACCATGAAGAACCCGCAGAGGATGCCGCAGAGACAGGACCGGACAGCTATTCTAATTCGTATCTTCAGATTCATCTTCTTCAATGATCCATTCCTCTCTCAGAGAGTGGCCAGGCTATTCCGGAGGCCTGATTGATCTTCCACTGCGCACAGTCTTCTAATTCCCTCGTTTTCAATTTCTTCACCATACCAATCGCAAGGGGTGTGGCCAAGGCTGCCCTTTACTGCGCGCATCGAACGAGCACAGTTTCACCGTGCGCGTTCTGCGAGCAAGAAGGGCACCTGGCTCATACCCCCTCCTCTGCTCCCACCGGTCCTCGCCTCCCCACCACCTCTCTCCGTCCATCCCGGCCAGCCGCGCCCACAATTCCATCCGCCTCCATTTGCTCGATCATCCGAGCCGCCCGGGGGTAACCCACCCGCAGACGACGCTGTATCAGCGACGCTGACGCTGAACCGGTAGACAGGACCAACTCTTTCGCCTGTTCGTAGACTTCGCCGAGCCCCTCTTCCTCTTTCGCCCCCTCTTGTTTCAGCGCGATCTGCAACTCCTGATTGTAGGCGGGCTTGGCTTGATCCTTCACGAACTCGACCACGCGGCGGACATCGTCATCCGACACAAACGACCCGTGCAGCCGCATGACACGCCCGGTCCCTGAAGCCATATAGAGCATGTCCCCTCGACCAAGGAGCGCCTCCGCACCGTTGGCATCCAGGATGGTGCGTGAGTCGGTCTTCGACGACACTTGAAAGGCGATGCGGGCCGGGAAGTTCGCCTTGATCAACCCAGTCAGCACGTCGACCGATGGGCGCTGCGTCGCCAGCACAAGATGGATGCCCGATGCGCGAGCCATCTGCGCCAAGCGCGCAATCTTGTCCTCCACTTCCTTCGGCGCCACCATCATCAAATCTGCCAATTCGTCGATCATCACGACGATATAGGGCAAGGGCTCCGGCGGAGTCGGCGGCGGCGTGAACGATCCGAGGCTGCCGTCTGGGACCACTGTCTCTCCGGCAGAGAGCCGCTCTTCTTCAGACAAAAACTGGATGGGCAATTCAGGCTGCTCCAACTTGGCCGCCGATTCCGTCTCCAACAGACCCTGCGCCCCCGCGACTTTTCGATTATAGGTCTCGATGCTTCGCACCCCTGACTCAGCGAGCAATTTGTAGCGCCGTTCCATTTCGGCCACGACCCAACCGAGCCCCCGCGCCGCCGACTTGGCATCGGTGATGACCGGCCGTAACAGGTGAGGAATGCCCTCGTACGTTTGAAATTCGAGCATCTTGGGGTCGATCAGGAGAAGCTTGACCTCATCGGGACGCGCCGAAAACAGCAGACTCAGGAGCATCGTATTGAGGCTGACGCTTTTCCCGGCCCCTGTGGCGCCGGCAACCAGCAAGTGCGGCATCGTTTTCAGATCGGCGATCATGGGGGCGCCGAAGATGTCCTTCCCTAAGGCCAAGCTGAGCTTCGATCTCGCGCGTGAGAAGGCCTCGCTCATCATCACTTCCCTCATCGAGACCGTCTCGCGATAGAGGTTCGGTACCTCGATCCCTACGACCGATTTTCCCGGAATCGGTGCGACGATTCGAAGACTGATCGCCTTCAGCGCCAAGGCCAGATCGTCGGCAAGGTTCACAATACGTGCAACCTTGGTCCCCGGCGCCGGCTCGAACTCGTACATCGTCACGACTGGCCCAGGACGGACTTCCGTCACCTTCCCTGCGATGCCGAAACTGAGGAGGGCGCGGGTCAACACATCGGACTGCGCTTTGATTTCTTCTTCCGTGACACGCCCGAGCGGGCCTGACGGTTCGCTCAAGAGAACGGCCGGATCCGGAAAGATATAGTCCCCCGCCTTCGTATTGGCCGCGATGATCGGCTTGTCCAACTCCGATTCAAGCGACTCGGACGGCTTGGGGGTCGGTTGTCGTGCCGGCTGAATTAGCGGCCAATTCAATTCCGGCTCCGCAACCGCCTCAGGACGCGTCTCTTCAATCACCGCGCGAATGGCGGGAGAGGATTTCTGCCTCCCTTTCCGTGGAGACTCGGAAACCGTTTCTTCCTCCGACCGATCCGGGATCAAGGTACGCGCCCGGTTGAACATCCAATTACCCCACCCAGGAATCCGCCGAGCAATGTCCGACAGGGAGATGGGCACCGTGAAGAGGAGGGAGACCAAGAGTCCCGCCACAATCAAAATGTGGGCGCCGGTACTCGCAAAATATGCGCGTAAACTCTCGGCCAACACTTGTCCAAAGAAGCCTCCCGCCATCCCTCGGTAAATAAGGCCGCTGGAGACGGTCGGGACCGCCATAATTTCGAGATGAAACAGGCCGCTGAAAAACAGCAATGCCGCCAACGAGGCTCCGGCGCTCCGCAGACGGATCGACAGGTCGCTCTGCGTGAAACAGCGGGCGCCCAAAAGACCGAGGAGAATGGGAAACAAGTAGGCGGCTCCACCGATCGACCAGAATAGGCTGGACGCAAAGTACGCGCCGACCGACCCGATGAGGTTTCTGGACGGAGGCGTCGTCGCTACCCCAGCCTTGATCTCCCCTGGAACGAACGACAACATGCTGAGCAGCGTCAAGAGCGCCAACGCGATCAGGACGACTCCGATCACTTCTCGTTTGATATGTGAAGAGGGGGAAGCGGCGCCGCGGGCCTCGCCCCGCTTGGCCGACGTGGATGCACCCATAGCGCGGATGCTAGCACAGGGAATGGGTCATTTCAAACGAATGGAGGGGATGGAGCCTGATGATCTTCTGTGCTCGCGCAACGCGTTCAGGCTTGTCTGTCTCGTTGGCCGGTCTTTCTGGTCTATCTGGTTCTTCCGGATGAATTTCCAGTGTGATCAACCAGACAAACCAGATAGACGAGATAGACCAGATGAACCAACATTCGCTCGACATGCGCAGTGGGAGACAATCCAGACCACCTCCTAAAGACGGTGGAGGGAAAGTGGGGGAGCGGGCTAAGGACTCGCGCATAAATAACTTGATAAATATTGGACGCTGTGTTCTAAAGCGGGATGCAGGTTGCGTCCGCGATAGAGCAGATTGAATCGAAGTAC